>CAUREJ010000054.1:0-14631 GCA_963523735.1 uncultured Capnocytophaga sp. | reverse complement strand
GTCATTTGTCATACTTTTTCCTGTTTTTAGTGTAAACCTATTTCAGGATGTGACAGATATAAAAACATTACTTTTAGTGTGATGTATGAGAGTTTTATTGGAGGAATTGTGGAGAAATTTAACCAAGGTTCACAAAGCAAAACTGAAAAATATAAGAATATAGAAGCTTTGAAAATATTGGCTAATAACGGTAGAAAATACCGCTTATTGCCTGTAATTCAGGACGGCGATAAAAACCCTGACGCCTTTAACTTGCTGACTCATAAATATGTGGATATTAAAGTAGCTGAAAGTACTAATGGTAAAAATGCGGTTCAGAGTGCTTTGAAAGAAGCTAATAAACAGAAGGTTAATGAAGTAATTATCTATTTCACTAAAAAATTGGATTCTAACCGCGATGCTTTTGATATGCTTAAAGCTACTTTTAAACAAAAACGTGCTGAATGTATAGAAGTTATTACGTTTATAATGCCTGATAAAAGAGTTTTACAAACAGATACAAAACGATTTAAATAACAAGGAGGCAAATTGAATAATCATCAATTTGCCTCCCGGGGGGGTGCGGGCTTATAGAGACCCGAAGTCTCGTCCCCCACCATCAAAAACAGTCTCTTGCTTTGCGGTGCAAAGGTAGTGACTTTTTATGAGGTGTGCAAGTTTTTAATGACTTTTTTACTGGGATTTTTTAATTTGCCTTTGTGAAAAGTGGTTTATAAGGGTTTATGAACTTTTACTACCTGCTGATAATTAGGCATTTATAGTTTTTCGCCTTTACAATATTGCTCTTCCTTTTTGCTAATTAAAAAAAATATTGGAACTTTGCGTCCTAAAATAAAATATCTATGAACGAATTTAAGGCTCCTGATATTCAGAAACTTTTTACTGAATGGACTACGGCTTTGCTGAACTTTATACCTACCTTCATCGGTTCGGTCGCTTTATTCTATGCTGGTAAGTACATTATTCGGTTTATTATTAAATTTATAAAACGGATAATGATACGCCGTGAGGTAGACCTTGCCTTGCAAAACTTCTTGGTACAGGTGGTGCGATGGGTGCTGCACATTGCGCTGTTCTTGATGATTGTACAGGTTATTGGCTTGCCGGCTACTCAGTTTATCGCTATCCTTACCAGTGCCTTTGTGGCTATTGGCTTGGCTTTGCAAGGCTCACTGTCTAACTTTGCCAGTGGTATTATGATATTGATATTTAAACCTTTCCGCGTAGGAGATACTATTGAAGGTAATGGCGAGAAAGGGGTGGTGAAGAACATTGGTTTATTTGCTACTGTACTGAACAAAGCTAATAACGAGGAGGCTATTATTCCTAATACACAACTTTTTAGCAATAGCATTATTAACTACAGTCGTGAAGAAAAACGACGTGTATATGTGCTTGTAGGCATTGGCTATAGCAGTAGCATTCAGCAAGCGCGCGAAGTTTTGTTGCAAATAGCTAAGGAAGAACCTAAAGCGCTGCCTGACCCTGCCCCTGTGGTGTACGTGGAGGCTTTGGCGGATAGCTCGGTAAACCTTTCTTTGCGCTATTGGTGCTTAAACGAGGACTATTTTGGCTGCTATTTCCGAACAATGGAAAAAATAAAAGAACGCTTTGATGCGGCTGGTATCGAGATTCCTTTCCCTCAAGTACAAGTACACCAGTCTTAGGGGGTTATGCTTATTCTGTGTTAACAAAGGGCGTTGGACTACTTATTCTATTAATATAGGATATAAGCAAGGTGTAAAAATCTCAAGAAGTAAAACTCAAGAGATAACCTCAGAAAATGAAAGAAAACAAGGAATAAAGGTTGCAACCTTAGAAGTAGAAAATACAAGTTTGACACCTTTAAAAGGTTGGTTAAAGTCAAAATAATCTTAACTAGCTTCATCAACTATCAGAGCAAATAAACACTTTTATGAATGATTGGATTTATAAATTTTTATCTATCTTACTTCCTATAACCTGTACAATATTGGGATGGATAATTTACAGGAAAACTGAACGGATAAAAATAATGGAGAATCAGTTATCAGATAAGAAATATAAGGCTTATGCTGATATAGTTTCTATATTTTTTGGTATACTGAAAGACATAAAGAGTAACAAACAACTTACTAACAAATCTATAATGGATAAAATGATTGACTCCAAGAAGGATATATTTATGTATGGTTCAGATACTGTTTTCTATGCTTTTAATTCATTTCTCACTAAATCGTCAAAAGACTCAAATAATCAGAAAGAAATAATGGAAGCCTTTTTGTCCTTTATGCTGGCAATACGTCAAGATATGTGCGGCAAAAAAACCAAGTTATCAGTTAGAGATATCCTAATTAATTTAATGCAAAATGAAGAAGAGGTCGACAAGTTTATCTTCAATTATTACTAAATAATTAAATAAGCAACATGATAACGAAAAAGGAACTGCTACAAATGCTTTCGGATACCGAGAGTTACAATATCGAGAGAACAGAATCAACTGCCAATATGGATAAGTTTTGTCAGGCAATATGTGCCTTCTCAAATGATATTTCGGGAAGTGCTAAGAATGGCTATCTCATTATAGGTGCAAAGGACAATGGAGAGTTGGCAGGCTTGCAGGTTGATGATAAACTCTTATTACAGATTGCTAATATTCGCACCGATGGTAATATCCTCCCCCAACCCATTATGACAGTCGAAAAGTTTAGTTTTGACCAAGGAGATGTATTGGTTGCTGAAGTGCAGCCCTCAGAATTCCCTCCTGTACGTTATCGTGGTCGCATTTGGGTACGTGTGGGACCTCGAAAGAGTACAGCTACAGAGGCTGAAGAAAAAATACTTACCGAAAGACGTCTTTCTAATATTCACACCTTCGATGCAATACCTTGTTTAGGCACAAATATTAACAATTTGGATGTGTCTCTTATCCGAAAGGAGTTCTTACCCAAGTTTATAACAGAAGATATTCTTGATGAAGACAAACGAGATATTACAGAACAGCTTGCTTCTCTTGGTTTATATGATTTGCGTTATAACTGTCCAACCAATGGGGCTATTGTTCTATTTGGAAAAAATCCTGAGCGCTATATACATGGGGCATATATTCAATATGTCCGCTTCAAAGGTAAAGATCGAGCTGGCGACATTCTCAATGAGCATAAGTTTAGCGGCAATCTTTGTAAGGTTCTGCCTAAAATTGATGCTTTTGTCGAAACAAGCATTTCTCAAAAACGTCCTATTCCCATAAGTGTACTTCGCGAAGAAACAGTTTCCAAGTACCCATATTGGGCTACCCGAGAATTATTGATGAATGCCATAATGCATAGAGATTATGAAGGAAATGCTCCTATTCAGTTTTATGAGTATGATGATCATATTGAAATTCAAAATCCAGGCGGATTATATGGTAAGGCCAGTCCTGATAATTTCCCTAACGTAAGTGACTATCGCAATCCTTTTATAGCCGAAGCAATGAAAGTTTTAGGCTATGTAAACCGATTCAGTCGTGGAGTCTATCGAGTTCAGAAAGAATTAGAAGAAAATGGTAACGGACAAGCCTCTTTTGATTTTTCTTTGATTACAGCTTTTCGGGTAGTAGAAAATGTTTCTCAAAAGTATTTTGAGGAAGGATTTGGAGCAGAAACTACCCAAGAAACTACCCAAGAAACTACCCAAGAAAAAATATTAGCTACTATTCACTCTAAACCTGAAATTACTCAAAAAGAGTTGGCTCAATTTATTGGTATTACCCTTAATGGTATTAAATACCATATTAAAAATATGACCAAATCGGGAATTATCAAGCACGAAGGTTCTACAAAATCGGGCAAGTGGATAATAGTTAAATAGAATACAAATACAATATAACTGATTTTAGCAAACATATTTGTACTATAAAATTATAAATTATTGATTTTCAGTATTATTTATTTTTGAAGAAGAAAGGTTGCGACCTACAACTGAAAAGGTTGCAACCTCTGTTGCAAAAAAAAGACTTGCTAAAGAAGACTTAGAATTTGAAATAATGAGGCTGTGCAACAGCAACTATAAAAACAAAGAAGAGCTTGCTATTTTGTTGGGTAAATCGGAGAGCTATCTGAAAGATAGATTTATTTATAGGATGCAAAAAGAAGGAAAAATAGAGCCTCTTTATCCTCTTACTCCTAATCATCCTGAGCAGGCTTATAAAACTACAGAAACTTATAGTAAACTTGTTAATGACAAATAAGTGAACAAGTAGATTAACCTGAACTCTTACTTAAAACAGTGATTTCAAAAAATACCATAGATAAAGTATATGACCAGATGCGTGTGGAGGAGGTTATAGGTGACTTCGTTCAGCTAAAACGCTCGGGTGCTAACTACAAAGGCTTAAGTCCGTTCTCGAATGAGCGGACGCCCAGCTTTATGGTGTCGCCTGTAAAACAGATATGGAAAGACTTCAGTAGTGGTAAAGGGGGGAACGCTATCGCCTTCCTGATGGAACACGAACACTTTACTTACCCTGAAGCGATTCGGTATCTGGCTAAAAAATACCATATCGATATTGAGGAAACGCAGCAATCGACTGAAGAAAAAGCGCAGGCTGACGAACGCGAAAGCCTTTACATAGTGTCGGAATACGCCCAACAATACTTTCAAGATAACCTTGTAAATACCGAAGCGGGTAAAGCTATAGGACTTACTTACTTCAAAGAGCGCGGTTTTACCGATGAGACTATAGAGAAATTCCGCTTAGGCTTTTCATTAGATGAATGGACTGCCTTTACCAATACGGCTCTTGCTAAGGGGTATCAGTTGGACTTTATGGTTAAAACGGGGCTTACTGGGGTGACCGAAGAGGGCAAGCACTTCGACCGGTTTAAGGGGCGTGTGATGTTCCCTATACACTCTATGAGCGGACGGGTATTGGGCTTCGGGGGACGTATCCTTACGAACGATAAGAAGCAGGCTAAATACCTCAACTCACCCGAAAGTGATATCTATCACAAAAGTAAAGTGCTTTATGGTATCTTCTTCGCTAAACAAGCTATTGCAAAAGCTGATAACTGCTACTTGGTAGAGGGCTATACCGACGTTATCCAAATGCACCAAAAGGGCATTGAGAATGTGGTGGCTTCCAGCGGGACGGCTCTTACACAAGACCAAATACGGCTTATTCACCGCCTTACGCCTAACATCACGGTGCTTTACGATGGTGATGCCGCTGGCTTGCGCGCTTCTATTAGGGGGGTAGACCTTATCCTTGAACAGGGTATGAATGTAAAGGTATGTACTTTCCCTGATGGTGAAGACCCTGATAGCTTTGCTCGGAAAACTGCCTACGAAGATTTGGTGCTCTACCTGCAAAATAACGCTACCGACTTTATCCGCTTTAAAGCTTCGTTACTGATGCAAGAGGCTAAAAACGACCCTATAAAGAAAGCTGAAACGATACGCGATATGGTGGGGAGCATCTCTAAAATACCCGACCCTATAAAAAGAGAAGTGTATGTGCAAGAGTGTGCGTCGATTATGGACATCTCGGAACAGGTGCTTTTTGCTACACTGGCACAAATACTGAAAAAAGACCTTTACGAGGGACAAAAAGTAGAGCGTAAACAGCCTACAATGCAGGTGATACACCCGTCGGAAGAGGCACAAAAACGCGCTATAAGTAGACTGGAGATACTGGAACACGATTTGATTAAAAACCTGCTTCTGTACGGCAATAGAGAGTGCGTTTTTACGGATACTATTCTGATAGAAGAAGAAGACGGTGCCCTTAAAGAACAACAAGTACAGCAAACACTTAAAGTATATGAGAAGATATTCCTTGAACTACAAGAGGACGAAATAGAGTTTGCTAATCCTGATTTTAGGCAAATATATGAGTTGCTAATGGCTAAGCTGTCCGAAAACCCTGACTATGATGTGAACAAAATTGCTGCTGAGCTGCCTGTAGCTCTTAGTGAACAAGTATCGGACTTGCTTATGGAAGACGAAGACCGACAGCTAAATGACTGGGGTAGGCGTGATATAATAGCTAAAGACAAAGATGCACATATAGATGCTGCTATAGCCGATATAATCCTGAATATACGTACTTTATTAGTGCGACACCTTATCACTACTACAAGTGAACAACTGCCTAATGCTACCGATGAAGAAAGGCGAGAGCTGCTGGAAAATGTAATGAACTACATACAACTACAGAAAATATTGGCTAAACGACTGAATGTAGTGGTGAACTATTAAACTAAAAGCTGTTAAGCAGGGTGCTTAACAGCTTTTTTTATACTCCTTACTTGCCAATTAGTTAATAATCCGTATTTTTGCCGCAAATTAATTGATTTTTATTATGAAAAAATGGATAGGCTCTTTTGCCCTTTGGGTTGCGGGCTGGAAAGTTGAACTGCAAGGTGATATTAACACTCTTGATAGATGTGTGTTAGTAGTGGCTCCGCACACAAGTAATTGGGAATTTGTAATTGGTATTCTTGCTTATTGGAAATTTGAAAAACCTTTAAAACTTATTATTAAAGATGCACATACTAAGGCTTGGTATGGCTGGCTTATTAAGAAGTTGGGCGGTATTGGTATTGACCGCTCACAACGCAACCATTTGGTGGAGTTCATCACTGAGCTGTACAGCAAAGAAAGCTTCAGCCTTGTGGTAACCCCCGAGGGAACACGCTCCAAGGTAAGCAAATGGCGTATGGGTTTTTACCATATTGCTCTTTCGGCTAAAGTACCTGTGGTATTAGGTGCTGGTGACTTTAAAGAAAAGAAAATTTATATAGGGAAAACAATTACTTTGGAAGAGCTGCAAAACAGGTCGCAGGAGAGTATTATGACTGAAATACAAGAGTACTACACCCATATTACTCCTAAATACCCTGAACAATGGAACCCTAAGATTTTTTAGGCATTAGTACTTAACAACTAAAAAGTCAGCTGCCCGAAGCGTTGTAACGCTTCGGGCAGCTGACTTTTTATATAATACAGTTTTGTTTTAATCTACTTTGATGTCGGTATTTACATTCTTACTACCTACCAATGCGTAGTACAATAAGAACACAAGGGCTATGGCTATTACCCAGTAACTTTGCATATAACCAAGTACATCGGCTACAGCACCTTGTATAGCGGGTAATATACCACCACCGCATACCATTACCATAAAGATACCAGAGGCAGCTGCTGTATATTTACCCAATCCTTCGGTAGCAAGGTTAAAGATACCTCCCCACATTACCGAAGTACACAATCCGCAAAGGATAAGGAACATAATGCTCATAGGTACTTGTGCTAATCCGAAAGAAATATCGGCTTTGAACACAGGCATATTTACCAATTGTGTTTCGGGTATAAAGATAGCCAATAGCACAAAAACTAAGCCTAATAATGATACGAATGAAAGCATTCCTTTACTTGAGAACTTAGAGCCTAATGAACCACCCGTAAGACGACCGATAAACATCAAAAACCAATAAGTGCCTACTACCGAACCTGCTGTAGTGGTATCTATACCCAAACCGTTAGCTTCACTACCACTGGTCATAAATAAGTTAGCAATGTTAGGAATCCCTACTTCAATCCCTACGTATAAGAAAATAGCTACCGCACCTAATACAAAGTGACGGAAAGATAGCGGACTGTGAGTGTTCTTCTCACCATTAGCCACTGCAGCAGCAGCGTGAGGCTCAGGAATGTTCATTGAGAACAATACGATGAAAGCTAAAGCGAAGATACCCATAGCCAAGAATAAAGCAGGGTTAGCGTTGGCTATAGAAGTCTCGGCACTGATAGTACCGATAAGGTAACCTACCAATACTGGTACGATAGTAGCCCCAATAGAGTTAATAGCGCCTCCGAATTGTAGCAATTGGTTGCCGCGTTTGCCACCACCACCAAGGGTGTTAAGCATAGGGTTTACTACCACATTGAGCATACACATTGAGAAACCAGAGATAAAAGCTCCTGTTAGGTATACCGCAAAGCTACCTGCTGTACCCGATAGGAAGGTAACACATACCCCTACAAATCCCACAGCTATGGCTGCTAAGGCAGTCTTTTTATAGCCTATACGCTCTAACATCTTCCCTGCAGGGATACCCATAAAGGCGTAGGCAATAAAGTTGGCTAAGTTCCCCAATTGTGATTCGAGGTTACTTGCCATAAATTGGTTTTTAACAATTACCCCAAAAGGGTTTTGTAAGCCTGTTACGAATGATATCATAAAGAATAGGGCGAACATCATTGCAATAGGCAATACGTAACTCTTGTTTTGTTGATTTTGGTGTTCCATTATTAATTTAATTATATTATTGTTTGTTATTTACTCTTGCTAAAAGTGCGGCAAAGGTATGTAAAACGAATATAAAATACAATAAAAACGAAAACTTTTTTAAGGTTTATTTATGAACTCTTCAGCTTTCCCTTTGATTTTCAGTGGTAAGGCTTTTTTCACTACCTCATAATTCTTCACCCTCGAGGTGCGAATGTACAACTTTTTACCCTCAATTAGGGCTTCTATCTTAGCTGTTGGGCGTTTGCGTTTGAACAATCGGTAGGGGTAACCTTTGTTAAATTTCCCTTTTAGGGTGATCGTTTTGCCATCGCGTAGCAGGCTAACAGAAAGGCTATCATCGGCGTGCTTCTTAGCCGTGTACATCATTGTAGCGAAAGAAGATTTTATGCTATCTTGCTCGAAAGCTATTAAAACATCACCCTCTTTTAACCCTATGCGCTTAGCCGTAGCGGTATCACTTTTAAAGAGTTCCACTTTCAGTCCGTTGGTAGTCATACTTTGTTTTTTAATACCTAAGTCGGCTTTGTTATTCCACAGACGTGTGTTTTTAGAGGCTGTATGCCACTCTTGGCGCACAGCAAGGGTATCGACCCCAGCTATAGTAAGCCAACCTATTGTTTTGGGTTTAGCCGAAGAGGTTTCCCATACAATATGCCTCAAAGGTTTTCTTGTATTACTACCTATAAAGGCTACTAAAGCTTCGCGTTTTTTATCCATATATTCCATAGTGTGATTTCCTTCGGGGGTGTGAAACACTACATTGGGATTTGAGGATTTTAGTAACTCGACGGCAGGTGTTATTTGCTCCAGAGGGTAGAGCATATCGGCAGTGGTATTAATAATGAAGAAAGGTTTTTGGTTGGTGTTCTCTATAAAAAGTTCTTCTTCGGCTAACATATCGGCTACTTTCATATTGCCATTTAGTGGGATAAACCCTGCAAAAGGTTCGGGGTTAGTCATAGCGATGTAGTAAGTACCCGAACCCCCATCGGAGAAACCTGAAAGAAAAATCTTATCGGTGTTAATAGCATACTGCTTTTTCACAGCTTCTATTTCGCTCATTACCATTTCGGTACCCACACTATCAAACCAAGTAGCTCCTTTTTGCCCAAAGGGGAAGAGCAGGTACGCATCGGCAGCATCGGCTAAAGCTACCATTGGTGAGCGCAGGGCATACTTTTCGGGAGCGGCATTAATTTCGGGATTGGCGATAGCCCCGTGTAAAAAGACTATAAGAGGCTTTGCTTGGTCAGAGTTCGTTTTAGGGGCATAAACCACATAAGGGCGTTCTTTGCCGTCGGCACATTGCAGGTGGTAAGTTTTTACCTCACCGTTTTGTGCCTTAGCAAAAGAGCCTATTAAGAAGAATAGAGCAATCAGTCGGTACATAAAAGTATTTTATTTAATTCAGTATCATTATTTTTCATTCCAGTAATAGCTATCGGGGTAGATGCGTTTTCCAAAAATATCGGTACCTACCCGCACGATGGTAGCCCCTTCTTCAATAGCTGTTTCAAGGTCGCCGCTCATACCCATCGAGAGTTCTTGGGGCTGTACGTTGGGTAGGTGTAGGGCAATAATATCTTGTTGTATTTTTTTTAGCAGTTTAAAGCAAGCGCGCACCTGCTGGGTATCGGCACTGAACAAGCCTATGGTCATCAGTCCTTTGATGCGCAGGGTAGGCAAGGCTGCCACTTGTTGTACCAGTTCCAACACTTGGTCAGGGGCGGCACCAAACTTACTTTCCTCACCCGAAGTGTTTACCTGAATAAAAACATCAAGCGTTTTACCCTCTGCTTCTAAGCGGTTGTGGAGTTTCTGAGCCAAGTCATACCGGTCTACCGACTCGACACAACTGACCTCATAGCGCAAAATTTCTTTGATTTTATTGGTTTGCAAGTGCCCTATGAAGTGGTTAGTATGCGGAGTATCTTTCAAAGCCTCGTATTTTTCTTTGAGTTCTTGCACTTTATTTTCGGCGATGAGGGTATATCCTGCTTTTAGGGCAATCTTTATGCGTTCGGGGGGTACTGTTTTGGTTGCTAACAGTAGTTTAACCTCTTCGGGCTTGCGACCTACGCGCTGACAAGCAGCTGCTATACGTTCCTTAATATGAGTGATATTCTCTAAAATGTTTTCCATATAACAATTATTTAGTTTGTTTTCTTTAAAGAGGCTAATACTTCTTTTCCTTTTTCAGTGAGATAATATTGCTGTTTGCTACTAGTGGGTTTATCAGGAAGTGTAAGGGCAACCAAGCCTTGCTCTATAGCAGGGACAAGATAATTTTTTCTGAAATAATCTCTATTTTTTAAGTTTAATTTCTCTTGTATTTCTTCTCTATAAAGTACCCCTTCTAATACTTTTAATAAATCTCTTACTTGCATGGTAACTTGCATGGTAACTTGCATGGTACTTGCATGGTACTTGCATGGTACTTGCATGGTACTTGCATGGTGTCTTGGGGGTGTCTTGGGGGTGTCTTGGGGGGTATCTTGGGGGGTGTCTTGCGGGGTATCTTGCGGGGTAGCTTCTCTCTCTTGCTCCATAAGTACCTGTAACTCTTCCTCTATAGGGAGAATAACGCGCAAGGTGTTTTCCATAAACTTAAATACCTCTTTTGGGTATTTTTGTAAAATACGCGGTATACCCGACCCCAAATGTTCCACCAATTCCAAATCGCGGTAAATGCGCATCAACTCCTTATTGCGGGGTATCGAAGTTCCTGAAAAAAACTCCTCTTCCGAAATGCCATAAGGCAACCCTCCGCACGAGGTGATTACCAATCGGTCTTTAAAAATCTCGAACTTAGGGGCTACCTCATAAGTGTAATCATTGTGTACAAAAGCATTAATAACAGCCTCCCGAAGGGCAGTAGCGTCCCAAAGGCGTCGTTCAATACGCCGTTTATAAGTTATTTTTGCAAAGGTACGGTTCTCAATATTAAGTTTATCCAACACCTGCTGAGTAGCTTTGATAATCGACTCGTGCCCGTATTCTTCATTCTGTACCAAATCTACCTGATTAGTCCCTGCATAACGCGCCACCCTTACCGAGATGTTATTGATGTCATTCATCAGGTAAGCAATGTAGTTATAGTCGCCATCGTCATTTAAGAGTTCCAAGTTTTTAGCAAACTGTTCATTAAGGGTTTTACCCATTGATTGGTAGTATATTTGCAACTGCTGAAAGCGCAATTCTTTTTTTGGCGACCTAATCTTGCTTATAGAATAGCGAGTGCGTTTGGTAAAAAGTTCTTCTATCTGTCGTGATGGCATAGGTTCACTGGCACTGCCTATACGGATAAAAGCCCCTTTTTCAGAAAGACCAAATTTCTTGATATAGTAAGGTTTTTCATAGCCTCCTGCCACAATTATTTTGATAACCTGTTGTTCCTCTCGTTTTTCTAAGAGCATATCAAAAAGCCCCATACACGAGGGGAGTATATTGTTCTTAAAACGGTCTTTAAGTTCTAATTGTACAGCATCGGGATTGTGAACGCCTATAGTTTTCCCCCATTTATCAATACCAATATAGATAACGCCCCCTTCTTTGGAATTGAGAAAGGCTACTACCTCTTTTTCCAACTCAGGGGTTACTTTTTGCTTATACTCTATATTTTTAGTCTCAAACATTTTTAGTTGTTATCTCTGTACTGTCTTTTATCGGGGCAAAGGTAGCAAACAATTATTAAATAACAATGAACAATTAACAATTTTGTTGTGCCTACATAATTGCTAATTGTTCATTATTGGATTGTCAATTCTTCAGTGTTAATTGTCAATTCTTCTCCAAAAGTTTCAAATACGCCTCATAGCCTTCTTTTTTCATATTTTCTTTAGGGATAAAGCGCAATGAGGCGCTGTTAATACAATACCTAAGTCCGCCTTTGCTTTGGGGTCCATCGGTAAAAACGTGCCCAAGGTGGGCATCTCCTATTTTGCTTCGCACCTCAGTGCGATTCATATTGTGTGAGCGGTCATTTTTCTCAACCAGCAAATTATTGTCTATAGGTTTTGAAAAGCTTGGCCAGCCGCAGCCCGATTCAAATTTATCGGTGGATACAAACAGCGGTTCGCCAGTAGTAATATCTACGTAAATACCCTCACGGAACTCATTCCAATAAGCGTTAGCAAAAGCGCGTTCGGTAGCGTTTTCCTGAGTTACGGCGTACTGTTCGGGGGTTAGTTGTTTGCGCAAGTCGGCTTGTGAGGGGCGTTGGTAAGTGCCTTTAGCAGGTTTTTCGGGGTTTGCCTGTTTTGCCAACTCAAACATAGCGGTGGAGATATGGCAATACCCATTAGGATTTTTATCTAAATACGCCTGATGGTATTCTTCCGCCTTATAGAAGTTAAGCAGCGGCAATACCTCTACGGCTATGGGGCGTGAGTACTGAGCCGAGAGTTTTATGATAGCATCGTCTATCAGTGGTTTTTCATTTACCGAAGTATAGTAAATGCCCGTGCGGTATTGGCTACCGCGGTCGTTACCCTGTTGGTTTACCGAGGTAGGGTCTATGGTTTTAAAGTACAAATCCAGCAGCAGTGAAAGGTCTATTACTTCGGGGTCATAGGTAACCTTTACTGTTTCGGCAAAGCCCGTAGCGCCGGTCTTTACTTGGTCGTAAGTAGGGTTAGTGGTTTTGCCGTTAGCGTATCCCACTTCGGTAGCTTTTACGCCTCGTATTTGTTTAAAAAAGTGTTCTGTACCCCAAAAGCAGCCGCCAGCAAAATACATATCGGTAGTTTTAGAGGGGTTTGTGGGGGAGTTTTTTGTTTCAGCCATTGTTTCGATAGTTTGTTCGTTTGTAGCTTCAGCAGTTTGTGAATTTGGTTTTTGGGCACAAGCAGTAGCAAGACCGCTTGCGACCATTGTTAAGAAAAAGGTTCTCATTGTTTGTTTGATTTTTTTAAAAAAAATCGCACAAAATCTGTGCCAACCAAGCTATTTTTCACCTCTAATATGTGCTATTTCTTCTTTCAGATGTGCCACATCGGCTTCTAAGGCGGCAATTTTTTGGTAGTTAGTCACAGGGTCAAGAAATTCAAAGGAAAGGTGCATCTTGCATTCCCATAGTTCTTTAACATCTTGCAGGTGTACCGAAATATGGGGGTAATCACGGTTATCCGATTTGCAGTACAGGGTACCGTATTTTTTTATGCCGTTCACCACTCGTTTCACTATCACCCCATCGTATTGGGTTACTACCACGTACACGCGGTTACTGGTAATATGCTGCCAATTATCTACAAACTTACCCACCACATAGCTGCCGTCCTGCAAGGTAGGATACATTGAAAGTCCGCTTACCTGAAAAATCCTATAGGTACCGTTATCCATATTGGGCAGACTATAAGTAGGCAGTTTTTCAATATAAGTACAATCGTCATAGCCGGTAAGGTATCCGGCTTGGGCATATACAGGCACTAAGGGGATACGTTCGTTATCCTCCTCATCTACCACCACTACCTTAGGCATCAGGTCACGCCCTTCCACCCGTATAGGTTTAATAACCTCTACTTTAGGCACTTCGGTTATGGTAGCCAGAGGCAGTGAAGGTTTGTACATTTCGCCTTTACCGGTGATAAGCCATTCCAAGTTGAGCTTAGGGTATTTCTCTAAAATTAAGTTTAGTTTATCTATTCCTATGTTTTTAGAAATGCTATTGATATAGCCATTGGATACCTCTATACCTTTCTCAAAGGTAGAAATAGAGATTTTCTCGGCTTCAATAAATTTCTTTATACGTTCTTTAACTGTCATAATCAGCAAGTTATAAAATATTACAAAATATTTAGAGATTTTCTTTCTAAAATATTTTGAAATTAGAGAATAACCCTATACTTTTGCGGCATTAAAGAAACCCTCTAACTAATCTCGCTGCAAAGGTACGAATAATTAGGAAATTAGCAAATTAGCAAATGAGGGTCGAAATTATCTAACCCCTGAAACAATAAAATAGAGAAAATAAAATGGAACAACAAGAACAAACAACCCAAAAAAAGAAGATGACCATAGCGAGTCATCATTTAAGGCACACCAACAAGATGCGTCGTGATGAAGCCATTATGGAAGAGTTTAACAAGCACGATGCTCGTTACATCCCCATTACGGTGATATGGCGAGAGTTTATCTATCCTAAATTCTTTATTTCGCGTCAAACCCTTTACCGCATCTTTAAAGACTATTATTAATGTTTAGTCGTTAGTTTTTAGTCTTTAGTCTTTAGAAGTCTGGGGGTATCCGATTTTGTCACACAAATCGGGTACCCCCTTTTCTATTAGGAAATGAGGAAATGAGGAAATTAGCAAATTAGCAAATTAGCAAATTAGCAAATTAGCAAATTAGCAAATTAG
>CAUREJ010000053.1:0-14699 GCA_963523735.1 uncultured Capnocytophaga sp. | reverse complement strand
GCTTGACTACTAAACTCTGAAACTTTTCTTTTGTTTGACGGTGCAAAGTTGCGGCGATTTTGGTTTGTGGGCAAATAGTTGTACCACGGTGGAACAGCGTTGTAAAGAGGAAAAAGGCTAATATGTTCATTTATAGTGTTTCTTCTCATATTTATAGAAATTATTAGAATACTTAAATAATGAAAAAAATACCCCAAAATACTTACGATTTGGGGTGTTTTGACTGCTAAAGGATTTACTTTCTTTCTAAGATAAAAAAGTGATAAGTAGTTTTGAAAGGATTTTCTACTGTGATTTCAATAGGTTCAAGATAATTACTTTCAGATTCTAAAGATTTGAACTGTCTTTCAAGAACTTCTTTCCATTGAGAATCTTCAGAATATCTCCCACTAAAAATGGTTTCAATTCCCCAGTTATGTTCGTAGGCTTCTCTTATATGTTTATTTCCATTACAAATAATTGCAATAAGATAATTACACTCCTCTCTTTCTGAAAAATAGTTTTTAAGAGATTCTTTTTCTATCTGAGGATCATTTGGAAAAAGATATTTTAACTCTATAAGAGCTTTTTCATTGTTGTTTACCAAAGCTAAGTCTATGAGAATATTTTTATTAGGAACTTTTTTATTAGGGACTCGATATTCTGCAATTGCTCTTTCTCCTTGCTCTTTGTATTTTTGGTTGAAGAGTTCAACGAGCAAGTTTCTAATGTGAATTTCTTGCTTTAGGTTGAAAAAATTGTCGTTGAGTTCATTAAGTTTATTTTTGAACTCATCTGATTCGATGATGCTTAATAGCTGTTTAAACATTTTGTTCATATTATAGTTTTTTTATTTCTTCAATTAACATTTGTTCAGAAGTATTAAAATCACCATCAGAATTAGCGATTCTTTCTAATGTTTTTATCACTTCTTGTTTAGTTTCTTCAGTGCTAAATGCTACATCCTTATTAGTTAATTTTGGTAAGGTTTTAGCATTCATCAGTTTAAAAAACTCTTTTTTCTCTAAATTAGTGAAGTTAGCCAAAGAAGTAATTTTTGATGATAAAAATTGCTTTTCTTCTTCAGCAATGATACCATCAGCCTTTATTACATATATCATTAACTTTATTTCTTTCCGTTTGTCTTCTTTCTTTTTATAGGCTTCGGTGTTAAACCATTTAGAAAAAGTATTACTGATATATTTAAAGGCGCTTTTTATATCAAGCGAGACCTTTTCAGCATTAGTAGGCATTACCAATTCAGGATTGTCCCAAAAATCAATAATGATGAGTTTATGTATTTCGTTGGTTAAGAAATGTTTGTACTCTATTTCTACTATAGGAATTACTTGATAGTTGATGTATGCTTTTAGCAGAAGGGGATAGTTTACTTCTGAAAGTTTTGAGTTTTCCTCGTGTTTAATTAACAAAGTTTTGCTAATATTGTCAGTAAGTTTTTTTATTGAGCCATTGATATTCTCATAAATCAGCTCATTTTGGCTTTTTAGCGATATGTGTTTATGAATGGCTTCTCTTTTTACAACAGTAGTAGTACTTCCTATTTCTGTAGATAAGTCAGATTTGTGATTACTTATTTTGGTGGTTAAGTACTTTATTTGTGCTATACGTCCAGCAGTATGGCAACGAGGGCAATCAATCATACCTCTTCTATGAGGGTCTCCATAACAATGTTCACAAGTAATAATGCCATCACCTCCACATTTATCACATCTTACTTTACCAGAGCACTTACATTTAGAACAAGGAATCTCGCCATTTCCTGCACATCTACTACACTGTTCTCTTATTGTATAAGATTTCCCATTTCTATACTCAGTTTTTTCTATTCGTCCTTTTGCATCGCATCTTGAGCAATGATTTTTTCCACTACCATTACATCTTGGGCAAGCTACTTCTCCACTTCCGTTGCATTTGTTGCATTTCCATTCGTGTTGCCCTTTACATTCTTTATCTTTACAAGTAACGTATTTATATCCATCGCAATCAGGACAGGCTTCGCTGAAAGTTTGTCTAGGAAAATAGAATATAGGTTGTTTTTCTGCAAAATTATCTTCTTCCATATAGAAGGGGAATGAAGAAAAATCTAAGGGAATATTCACTGTTTGTTCTTCAATTTTTGCGTGTTCAAGCTTTTTGAAACTCTTAAGAAGAGATTCATCTTTAACAATAGCTTGCTCTTGAAAGCGTTCGGCTCCGTCTGTAAAGACACGAAACTGATTTTTGTATTTTTCATACAAAGGGAAAATAAGTGTGTTAAACTTCCTTTCAGCTTTTGTGTATTCTAACTGAGAGGCATAGTAGTCTTTTCTTTTTACGATAGCATTGTCGTCAATAAGCATTTTAGAATACTCATTTGGGTAACGATTTTTTAAAAGAAGTTTAATGTCTTTTGCATTAATTTCTTTTAGTTGATTTTGGGCTTTGCTTAATAAATTCATAATTTATTTTGTTAAGATAATTATTCCTGAAATAATCCAAAGACATCAACAGATATCCACATAAATGTTAAAAATAGTACTATGATTATAAATACAATAAATGGTAAACATCCAGCACCTTCTTTAACTTCTTCTTTTTCAATATTTTCTCTTCTCATAATTAAATATAGTTTTTAGTGAGTGCCTACTCTATATGGTTTTCGACTTCCCCAATGTTTTACAAAAATAGTTTGCGGGCATCCCGTTTTGCTTAGCTCGAAGCCCGACCAAAGGCATAGTGTAAAGCAAAAGGAACGCCCGCATACGCGAACGCTTCCGTCTTTACTTTCTGTACACTATTGAAAAATTGGTCGTATTTCGAGCTTGGAAAATAAAAGCGAAACGCTACTAATATGTTTATTTTGTATTTATCTGGTTTTTACTATAAAATATGTTTTTATGAGTTTCTGCCGGGAAATATACAAAATAAAATGATAAGTACGTCCTTTTGCCTTATTTTTTAGGTATGAATAAGAGTTAAGAGGTAAGAATGCTTTGTTTGTACTTGATGATATGCAACTCTTTTTCAAGCTTTTTGGCTTTTTTGATGCTGTCGTTAGTGCCTTTTGACTGTCCGTCCCAGAAGGCAAAAACCACTTCGGCATTTTCAATGATTTGGGTGTTGCGCACGAGGGTTGCTCCACGCCCGTACTTTTGGTAATCGGGTTTGAAAACAAGAAGAGGAATACCCATCTCGGCAGCAAATTGAGCGGCAAGAGTATCAGCTCCTTTAGCACCACCTGATACGATATTTTCAGGTTTTTTATGCGTATTAATATACGATAAAACACTCTCTTTCAATAGGGTGTAATCATTAAAATCACGTCCCCCAACAATGGCTATATTCATATTAATTGTTATTTGTTGGGGCAAAAGTCGATAGTAAGAGCGACAAAAGCTGTCGCTTGAAGAAAAAGTTTGTATATTTGCAAAAAAATAATGAAATGAAGAAATTTTTAAGACACCGTTTTATCGTGGAACGCCTGCGTATAAAGCCTCATTCGTATGAAGATTTAATAAGAGCTCTACAAAAAAGTGAGGAATATTGCGATGTTGAAGCGTTTACTGATCGTACTTTACTGCGTGATAAGCAAGATATTGAGAAAATCTATCGCATAAAAATTGAATATAACAACTCTCTTAAAGCCTACGAAATCACCGAAGATAACGACCTTTACGCTCAAAATCTCTTAGAAGCATTTGATGTGTTTAGAGCTTTGCAGAATTACGGGAATCTTTCTGAGGTTATTCAGTTTGAAAAGCGATTGCCTGCCGGTACAGAATATCTATTGCCCCTACTTAGGGCTATTAAGGAAAAGCGACAAGTAACGCTACACTATTATAAGTTTTGGGACAGAAGCTCACAAACCCAAGTGCGTACTATTGAGCCTTATTTGCTAAAAGAAGCTCAAAGGCGTTGGTATGTGCTGGCGTGGGATGTGGAGAAGAAAGCACTACGGGTGTTTGGCTTGGATAGAATCAAGCACTTAGACGATGAGCGGGGAGTGAAGTTTCAGCAATCTGTGCCTGAGGGTGTAGAACACTTTTTTGACGATAGTTTTGGGGCTTGGGTAGATAACGAGCGTACTCAAGCAGAAGAGGTGGTACTCGCCTTTAAAAAGTTGCCTACCGATTCACCTTTTGTGCCTAACCCTGCCGAATACCTTAAAGCAATGCCTTTGCATTCTTCGCAAGAGGTAGTCAGTGAAACTGACGATGAGATAGTGCTTAAACTCCACCTAAAGGTTACACCCGATTTTCTGAAAGAAATACAATCGTATGGTGATAGGGTGAGGAGAATTAAATAAGTAATGATTAACACAATATATAATGAGAGTAGTAGTTCAAAAAGTAACACAAGCATCGGTAGTTATAGAGAATCAAACTGTAGCCTCTATTAATAAGGGATTGTTGGTATTGGTAGGTATTGAGGACACCGATACCAGTGATGATATAGCGTGGCTATCGGCTAAGATAGTGAATTTGCGCGTTTTTGACGATGATAAAGGGGTGATGAACCTCTCGGTAAAAGATGTAGAAGGTGAGGTGCTTATAGTGTCTCAATTCACCTTGCACGCCTCTACTAAAAAAGGCAACCGCCCCAGCTATATCAGGGCAGCACGACCAGAGGTGGCAATACCTATTTACGAAGCCTTTATAAAGCATACTGAAACACTTTTGGGTAAGCCTATCCCCACAGGGCAGTTCGGTGCTATGATGCAGGTAAGCCTGTGCAATGACGGTCCTGTAACCATCTTGATAGATACCAAAAATAAGGAATAAAAAAAGCCTCTTTAACCTTGTCTTGTTAAAGAGGCTTTTTTTGTGTAGTTCGCGTTTAGTTCGCTAATTTGTGATGTATAATTCTATCCATATAATCCTGCATAAAAGCTTTTAGGTCATTAATACCCTTTTGTATTTCAGCGTTATCTTCTGTGCCTAAAAGATTGTTTTTAAGCGCTGTATCTTCTGCTTTATACACACCATTTACTTTTCCGTTTTCATCGATAATATAAATGTAATTACCCTGTTTCATCTGGTACACGTGTGCATCGGATATAAAGGCACGAGGCGTTTCATCATCAAGCTTAGTGAATACGCTATGTCCCCACGAACGGAAAGGCTTGTTATACCCCATCAAATCTACTAATGAAGGGTAGATATCTATCTGTTGTGTAACTTCCGAATACACTCCCGTAGGCACCAAATCGGGGTTAGGGCTGTAGAACATAATAGCCGCTCCTTTGCCCCCTATAGGCTCTTTGTAATGCTCGTAATAAGGCGTAGCAGGGTGGTCGTTCACAAAGGCAAAGATAGTATTTTTAAACCAAGCCTCTTTCTTAGCACATTCAAAGAACTGCTTCAAGGCATAGTCGGTATAGCCAATACATTGGTGTATTTCCACATTACCTTTAGGAAACTTACCTTCGTATTTTTCAGGCACTTTAAAAGGGTGGTGTGATGATACTGTGAATATTGTACCAAAAAAAGGTTGTTGTTTTTGGTTGTACACCCCACACATATACTGGAAGAAAGGCTCGTCCCAAATACCCCACATACCATCAAAATCGGCATCGTTATTATATTCATTCTTACCGTAATAATGGTCGAAACCTAAGATGTTTGAAAAGCCTAAAAAGCCCATTGAACCATTAGGTGCTGAGTGAAAAAACGAAGTATCGTACCCCATCTCTTTAGCTACCGACACTACCGACTGCACCTTTTGTTGTGAATAAGGTGACGACATATAGGCTACCTGAATGGTAGGTATCCCTGCCAATACCGACGACATACCGTGTATGGATTGCCTACCTGTAGAGTAAGCATCGTCCAACACGTATGAGTGTTGTGCCAGCGAGTCCAAAAAAGGCGTATAGCTCACAAAGTTAGGTATATTAGTACGCTTATTCATCACGCCCCAATACTCTTTACTAAAGCTTTCCAAGATGAATACCACCACATTAGGCTTGTTAGGCACTTGGCGGTTGTATTGTTTAATAGGCTTCAAATTCCCTTTGATATAAGCCTCATCTACAAAATGATATTCTCTAAAACCCTTATTCTTACCCAATGTACGGATAAAAGTAAAAGGCGTATTCAGTATAGCATCGGCCTGTCCTGTAATATTAGTATAACGGCTTGCATCGACTATATTAATAGGGCGTGATGAGTGATCCCACGTACCCCCGCGAATGCCGTACACTATACCCACACCAGCCCCAACGAAAGCCAATACTGAGGTAATGAAGTAAGGCACAGGGGCAATGGAAACCTCTTTTACTTTTACCCTCTTGTAAAGGAAAATCCACAGCCACATTAAGGCTATGAAAATCAGTACCATATACCAATAGCTACCCAAAAAGCTCCATAGCAAAGCCATTTTGTTCTGTTCGTTTTCTACCACTGCCAGTGAAGCACTTGTAAGGCGTGATTTGCTGAACGGATAGTAAAGCACATCAATAAAGTTAGTGAGGTAAGCCACCCCATTAGTAATAAAATACACATAGAACAGTACTTTTTGGTAAGCAGTCCTTGTATTAATGCGCAAAGGCAACAAACTAAGTAAGATAAAAAGCAAATTTACATAGAAGATTCCCGAAGTATCAAACTGCAATCCGTAGTAAAAAAGTCGTGAAAGCGTTCTAAAGCTGGTATCATCACCCATTGAGCTCATATTAAAGCCTATAAAAAGCCCCCGAGCTATCGCATAGAATAGGTATGCTAATAAAATACGGTACAGAAATACTGAATATTCTCTAAATCTCATAATATTAATATGTTTTTAAATGAATTGTAATACCAAAATAACAAGCGTAAGCGCTATGCAAGCGTATAAGACACCCTTAGCACGCTCATTTTCCTCTCTTCGGAGGAAAAAGAAAAACACAGCAAGGTCAAGCAAAGCGCCTAAAAGTATCAGTTTCCCCAGATACCCCTTGTAAAAAGCATCTAAAAAGGTAGTTTTGATACTATATGCTGAAAAAATAAGGATATAAGCCAAAATACCTACAGCATCGGCTAATATCCCTATTATAAAACCCAAAAACAAGTCTTTTTTATCGCTATTCATATTTTAAAAATGCCATTCTTCAAGCAACTGAATGTTCTGATGCGCTGTAAGGTCAAACTGCACAGGCACTACCGAAATATAGCCGTTTTCCAAAGCCCATTGGTCGGTATCCTCTCCTTCGTCTTGGTTTACAAAAGTACCCGTCATCCAGTAGTACACCCTACCTTGTGGGTTCACACGTTTGTCAAACTTCTCAATCCATCGTGAGCGCGCTTGCCTACATATTTTAACCCCTTTAATAGCTTCTTTTTTTAATTTCGGAATATTCACATTCAGCACCATACCCTTAGGAAGACCTTCAGCCAAAACCTTTTCGGCTATGCGTTTAATAAACTCACGAGCTTGTGAAAAGTCGGCATTCCAACTGGGGTCAAGTAATGAAAAGCCTATTGCTGGAATCCCTTCTGTTCCCGCCTCAATAGCAGCGCTCATAGTACCCGAGTAAATCACGTTAATCGAAGCGTTTGAACCGTGATTGATGCCGCTCACACAAAGGTCGGGCATACGTCCGTTCAGCACCTCGTGTTTAGCAATTTTCACACAGTCGGCAGGTGTACCGCTACAAGCAAACTCCTTAACGGACTCATTAGCAGTAGGTACAGGGTCGCAGTACATAGTAGCGTCAAGGGTAACCGCGTGTCCTTTGCCACTTTGGGGCGAATCGGGAGCTACGACCACCACCTCGCCCAGTTCTTTCATTATCTCAATCAGATAACGGATGCCAGGGGCAGTAATACCGTCATCATTAGTAACTAATATCAAAGGTTTTTGCATAGTCAAAAAAAAACGTAAAAAATTTAAGCGCACAAAGGTACAAATAATTTGCCAATTATCAATATACTAAGTAGCAAAAAATATAAAAAGATACAGAAAAGGCTGTTCTTATTGCAAAACAGCCTTTTTTATCAGTATCAAAATCTCAAAATCTTACTCGAGGGTAAGCAAGTATTTTTCAGCATCTAAAGCCGCCATACAGCCCGATCCTGCTGCAGTAATAGCTTGGCGGTAACGCGTATCGGCAGCATCGCCAGCTACAAATACCCCAGCTACATTGGTCAGTGAAGTGCCAGGCACGTTTTTAATATATCCCACCTCATCAGTATCTATATAGGCTTTGAACACATCGGTATTCGGTTTATGACCAATAGCCACGAAAAAGCCAGTGATAGGCAATTCATTCACCTCTCCCGTTTTGTTATTGCGCACTTTAATGCCCGATACCACTTGTCCGTCGCCCACAATTTCTTCTGTTTCAGTATTGAGAAGCACTTCTATTTTAGGCGAGTTCAGCACGCGGTCTTTCATAATTTGAGAAGCGCGGAACTCATCGCGGCGCACCAGCATAGTAACTTTGCTACAAAGGTTAGCAAGGTAGAGAGCCTCTTCACAAGCCGAGTCGCCAGCTCCTACAATAGCCACTGGCTGATTGCGGTAAAAAAAGCCATCGCACACAGCGCAAGCCGATACACCGCCGCCTGTTTTAAGGTAGTGTTGTTCCGAAGGCAATCCCAAGTATTTAGCCGAGGCACCAGTAGCGATAATCACCGCATCAGCGTGAATTTCCTTATCCTCAACCCATACTTTATGAGGGTGCCCTGAAAAATCGACCTTAGTAACCCAGCCATTGCGTATATCAGCCCCAAAGCGTTTAGCCTGTTGTTCAAGTTGCATCATCATTTCAGTACCCATTACCCCTTCAGGATAACCAGGGAAGTTTTCTACCTCGTTAGTAGTAATAAGCTGTCCGCCAGGTTGTTCACCTTGGTATAGTACCGGATGAAGGTTAGCGCGTGAAGCGTAGATAGCGGCAGTATAGCCCGCAGGACCCGAGCCAATGATAAGGCATTTTACTTTTTCCATAAACGTTTAAATTAAACTATTAATAGTTAGTGATTACATCACTAATAGCAAAAATTGTACCAACTTTTATAGGTCAAACCCATTACCCTGATAACCTGCTAACCCGCCCATTCCACATTCACCGCTAATTTGCTAATTTTTTAAATTTTCCTCATTTTTATTGCAAATAATGCAAAGTGAGGGGTTGGGAGTGAAATACTTGATATTCAGTGAAGTAACGCTCACCCTTCGCTCACCCTTCGCTCTGCCTTCGGTATGCCTTCGCTCTGTCTTCGAGATGGCTCCGAGCTGCTTTTGTTACTGTTATCGTTGTAATGAGTTGATTATTAAGGAAGTGTGTTTTTTGTTTAGAAAAGGAATGCTGGTTGGTGATTTTTGCATTATTCGCAATGTTTTTTTAGGGGATAGGAGTTAGGGGATAGTGGATAGCGGTTGGACAAGTAAGATATGTCAGACTGCTAGCGACTAAAGACTAATGACTAAACTTTGGCACAATAATTGGTATGAGAGTTCTTGATAGATTTTTTAGCCGCTGTTTTTAGCAGTATAATTAAAAAAAGTAATTATTTTTTTACATAATAACACGCTTGTATATGCTTAATAATCAATGTAGTAGGAAAATGTTGCTGTTCAAAGGATAAAAAAAGTGTGAAAAGATGAATGCTATGTCCAATAAAACTCCTATATTTGCACCTTGCATAGAAATAGCATAATGTATAGATATTTATATATAATCGGATTACTATTAACGGTGCAAATGGCATCGGCACAGCGTTATGAAATAGGAGCCTTCCTAGGTGGTAGTAACACTATTTCGGACGTTGGTAGCACTTTTTACGCCCTGCCTAACGAGCCTGCTTTCGGAGGGCTCTTCAAGTGGAATCTCCACCCACGTATGGCTTTAAGAGTTCAAGTGAATAAGTCAAGATTAAGAGGAGACGACCTCAAATCGGATATACAAGCTAAGCAAAAACGTCAGTTCTTGTTTAAAAGTGAAATTACCGAGTTTTCTTTAGGTGCCGAAATTAACTTTTTTAGCTTCCGCATCAGAAACTTGCTCGATAAACCCTTCACTCCTTATGTGTATATGGGTGCAGCAGCCTTCTGGCACGATGATTTGTACTTTGAGAACCTCACCAGTACGCCCCTCGAAGCTACCGATACCACCAAACGCCGATTAGGGTACGCCGTACCCCTAATATTTGGAGTAAAGAAAAAAATTACAATGCGACTCATATTAGCTGCCGAAGCAGGATTTAGGTACACCTTTACTAACAATATCGATGGCAGCCTGCCACAAGGTCGCTCTTTTTCTTTCGGAAATAAGGGAACAAATGACTTTTATACCTTTACAGGACTTACATTGACTTATACTTTTGGCGAGGAGCCTTGTTATTGTAGAAAATAGCTTATTTACTTTTATGGAAATTACAAAATATCCTACCCATTTAGCTATCATTATGGACGGTAATGGTCGTTGGGCTAAAAAACAAGGCTTAATAAGAGCTTTAGGACACGAAAAAGGAGTACAATCAGTACGACAAGTAGTGGAATACTGTGTTGAACACCGTATCCCATACCTTACTTTATACGCTTTTTCAACCGAAAACTGGAACCGACCAGCCTTAGAAGTAAAAGCTTTGATGGATTTATTAGTGAAATTCCTCAAAAAAGAAGCCGATAGCCTCCTCAAAAATGGCGTTAAGCTGAATGTAATAGGTAACTTAGACAAATTTCCAACAAAAGCTAAAGAAGTATTACTCGCAACTATCGATAAACTCAAAGATAACACCACTACTACCCTAACTTTAGCACTCAGTTACGGCTCACGTGAAGAGCTAACTACCGCTATAAAGCACATAAGTCAAGAGGTAAAAACAGGCGCTTTAGCCCCCGAAAGTATTACCGAAACAACTGTACAAAAGTACTTGTACACCCATAACCTGCCCGATGTTGATTTACTGATACGTACCAGTGGTGAATGCCGCATCAGTAACTTCCTATTGTGGCAAATAGCCTATTCAGAACTCTATTTTACCGATGTGCTTTGGCCAGACTTTACTAAAGAACACCTAAAAACAGCAATACTAAACTATAAAAACAGAGAAAGACGATTTGGAAAAACAAGCGAACAACTTACATAAAACTATGCTGAAAAGATTTTTATTGTTGGCATTTTTAGCTGTGATAAGCTTTGCCAATGCTCAAGAAGAAGAAAGAATATCATTAGGAGAAGGGAAAAAATATACCATCGGTGGCGTTGAAGTTACCGGCGCTAAGCGATATAACTCACAAACTATTCTTACAACCTCAGGACTAAAAGTAGGTGATGAAATTGAAATACCCAGTGAAAAATTTAGTGCTATTATACACAAATTGTGGGGATATAAGTTGTTCAGCGATATTAATATCTATATCAAACGAGTAGAAGGCGATAAAGTATTTCTCGAATTAGCTATACAAGAAACTCCTTCACTCATCGAAGCAAAAATATCGGGTGTAGGTAAAAAGAAAGCCGAAACTTTGCTCAAAGAAGCAGGAATAGATAAAAAAGGTGTAAAAGTTAATGAAAGCCTTATCGCCAATACCCGAAACTACTTTATCAATAAATACAACAAAGAAGGATACCTTAATGCTAAAGTAACTGTCACCACTCGTGTAGATACTACCGATGCCAACGGCGTGAATATGTTTGTACATATAGATAAAGGTGCTGAAGTAAAAGTAGACCATATCCTCTTCCAAGGTAATAATGAATTTGAGGAAGCTCAATTGCGCCGAAAACTTAAAAATACCAAACAGATACAATTTGGTCGGTTCTGGAAACGCTCTAAGTACGTTAAGAAAGACTATGAAGAAGATTTGGTGAAATTAATCGATTTCTATAAAGAAAAAGGCTATCGTGATGCCCGCGTAGTAAATGATACCCTCATACGCAATGCCAATGGTAATGTCGATTTGAAAATTGCACTCGAAGAAGGAAAACGCTACTACTTTGGCGATATACGTTTCTTAGGGAACTCTGTGTATAACGACCGCGTACTGAATGAAATATTAGGTATCAAAAAAGGCGACCCTTACAATGGAGTACTACTTAAAAAACGCATACAGGATAATACCAAACCCGATGCCGAAGATATAGCAACCCTATACCAAAATAGCGGTTACCTCTTTTCACAAATACACCCAGTGGAAACCTCAGTAATTAATGACACTATTAATTTTGAAGTACGTATACAGGAAGGGAAACCCGCTCACTTTAACAAAATAAGCGTAGTAGGAAACCAAAAAACTAACGACTATGTAATTTACCGTGAGTTGCGCACACGCCCTGGTTACCTTTATAGTAAAGATGCTGTGGTACGTACCATACGTGAGTTAGGTCAGTTACAGCTTTTCGATGCCCAAAATATAGGTACCGATTTTAAAAATGCCGACCCTAACGCCGGTACTGTTGATATAGAATACAATCTGACCGAGACAGGCTCTAGCCAAGTACAGCTACAAGGAGGATATGGTGGGGGTACTTTTATAGGTACCGTAGCCCTCTCCTTTAACAACTTCTCAGTAAAGAACTTGTTTAACGGAAAAGCTTATAAGCCAGTACCTATGGGTGATGGGCAGTCCCTCTCACTCAGCGTACAGATAAGTAGGTATTACCGCACTTATGGCTTCTCATTCTCTGAACCTTGGATGGGAGGTAAGCAGCCAGTACAGTTCTCAGTACACTTTAACCGTACCGAACAGTTTGGTTACAACTATCGCAATTACGATGTAGATAAAAGCAAACGTGTGTATATTACCAGTGTGGGAGTTGGCTTAGCCAAACGCTTGCGCATCCCTGACGACTATTTTCAAATATCACATAACCTTAGCTATCAGCACTATGACCTAAAAGATTACACCAATTTAGGAGTGTTCACTTTCAAAGACGGAGTTTCTAACTCATTAGCCTATACCGTATCATTAGGGCGAAACTCCAGCGGGCCTAACCCTATTTACCCAATGTCGGGAAGTAATTTTAACATCAGTGCAAAACTCACTCCGCCTTACTCATTGTTCAATGGGGTAGATTACGGAAAACTTTTGCAAGAACGTGAAACTGCTATAGCTAATAAAGATGATGATAAACTTTCAGAAGTAGACCAAAAACGATTTCGTTGGTTAGAGTTTTACAAACTCAAATTTACCTCTGCTTGGTATACCAACCTGTACAGTAAGTTTGTACTTAAATTTGGTGCTGACTTTGGTTACTTAGGTGCTTATAATAACAAGCGTGGTATAGTACCTTTTGAACGCTTCTTTATGGGAGGTGATGGCTTAGGGTACTATAATATGGATAGCCGTGAAAATATACAGATGCGCGGTTATGAAAATTACGCCCTTTCGTCGGATGCTGGTGAAACCGTATACAATAAGTTCTCGTTAGAGTTGCGTTACCCTATCACTCTTAAACCAATGGCTTCAATCTATGGCTTAGCCTTTGCCGAAGGAGGTAATGTGTACAACGGATTTAGTACCTTTAATCCATTTCAGCTAAAACGCTCAGCAGGTTTAGGTCTCCGCCTATTTATGCCTCAGTTCGGTATGCTTGGTATAGATTTTGGATACGGATTTGATAACCCTGCCAACTCCAATAACCGAAGCGGTTGGCAAACACACTTTATATTTGGACAACAGTTCTAATTTTTGGCACGATATTTTCTATGAAAAGATTACGAATCCTATTAACCATATTGCTACTAAGTGCAGTAGCCACGCACTATGCACAAAAGCCTTCCAAAATAGGCTATGTGGATATGGACTACATACTCTCGCACTTAGAAGATTATAAGGTAGCCAGCCAGCAGTTTGCCCTACAAGTAGAACAATGGCAGGCCGAGATAGAAAAACGCCAAAACCAAATAAATGAAAGAGAAAAACAGCTTGATGCCGAACGCGCTTTGCTTACTCCCGAACTTATCAAAGATAAAGAGGAAGAAATAGCCCTGCTAAAGCACAACCTGAACGCTTATAAAGAAGAAAAATTTAATGCCGAAAAAGGGGAGTATATCACCCAAAAGTTTATGCTCGCAAAACCTATCCAAGACCAAGTGTTCAACATCGTACAACAGATAGGTAAGCTGCGTAAATACGACTTTATCTTTGAAAAAACCGATGCTACTATGCTATTCTCTAATGAGCAGCACAATCTTAGCAAGGTAGTGTTACGAGCCTTAAAAAAGAAAGATAATGCCGACGACCGTAATAAAGATATGGCTGAACTGCTAAAAGAAAGCTATGATTTTGAGTTTGTAGAAGAACGCGTTAAGAAACGCCAAGATGCCGAAAAAGCTCGTGAAGAACGCCGTGTGCAATATGAACAGGAACGCTTGCGCAAAACAGAAGAAATGAAGCAAAAGCAAGAAGCCCTAAAAGCTCAGCGTGCCAAAGAACAAGCCGAAAAGCAAGAAAAAGTTAAAAAAGAACGCGAAGCCCAACAGGCACAACGCGCTAAAGAACAAGCCGAACGCCAACAAAAAGCTAAAGAACAGCGTGAAGCCCAGCAAGCACAACGTGCCAAAGAACAAGCCGAACGCCATCAAAAAGCACAACAAGAGCGTGAAGCAAGAAATAACAAACAACAAAATCAAACCAATAAATAAGGAAGTAAATAATTTAAAATAACTAATATTTAAACAAATGATGAGAAACATTAGAACGTTGATGGTAGCATTAGCTCTTTTCTTAGGAGCTACAACAATGGTAACTGCACAAGTAAAAGTTGCCCATATTGATGTGCAAAAACTTTT
>CAUREJ010000052.1:0-14721 GCA_963523735.1 uncultured Capnocytophaga sp. | reverse complement strand
CTATTGCTGTAGCTGCTATATTTAAGAACGAATGGATGAGAGGAAAAGTAATATAAGTATTATCATCTTTTATATTAGGTAAAATTTCACATCCGTAAAAGAACCCCCAAGGAGCACTTTCACACTTCTTATTATGCAAATCTCTTATGAAAGTTTCCAAAGGTTGAAAAGCGGAGGGGTTTTTGCTCACAAATGCATTTATATTTGCCTCCAAGGCATCGCTAGAACTATATAACTGTTGTAATTCTTTTTGAGCATAATCAACAATTCTTTTTCGTAATTGTTTAAGACCATTAGTTGTATCCATAACTTTTGCAATAATATACTTTTTGCAATATATCCTTAAATTCAGTTTAGTAGAAATTACACAATATTTAAAATAGCAGGAAAACTGTATCTAAGAATCGAGAAAGTTCTCTTTTCAAGCTATATTATTAAATTTTGTAACATATTATTGAACATTACAAAAAAATGCTTTTTAACAAATTGTACAAATGTTTTCACTTTCTATTTTTCCCGCGGCAAATATAAAAAGTAATTGTATAACCTCCAAATATTTTGTGTTAAAAAAAACTTCTTATGTGTGTATTTTTTTTAAACGTCTTACATTCAACATATTGCAAAAGCTAAGAAAGAAAAAAGTAACAATTAGAGTTAAAACCAAAATTAGCTTTTTAACTTTTGCAAGTAAAATATGCTGCTTTTTCCGTCTGTTAGTACAATTTTGTTAATTCACTAATTATTTGTACCTTTGCCCCTGAAAAAATATGATTAAAACTATGAGTACCCAAGATATTATCGATATTACTACCCGAATTTTTGTTGATGAATTTGAAGTAAGCCCCGAAGTAATTGCTCCTGAGGCTAACTTCCGTGAGTCATTAGGATTGGATAGCCTTGATTATGTAGACTTAGTGGTGATGATTGACGAAGAGTTCGGCGTGAAACTTACTGAAGCCGACTTTAAGTCTGTGGTATCTTTTAACGACTTCTACAATACTATAGAACACAAACTGAATGCACAATAACCCTAACAATACAAAATGGCAAGGAAAATCAAAAGGAAATGTGCTTGGCTACCGTATCTTTGTTTTCCTAATGAAGCACTTAGGTATCTATGCTGCTTATAGTTTGTTAGTGTTTGTGGCTTTATACTACTTCCTTACCCAATGGCAGCCTAACAAGTATATGTACTACTATTTTAGGCAAAGATTGGGCTTTTCGGCTCCTAAAGCTGTTGTAAGTCTGTACAAAAGTTACTTTACCTTTGGGCAGACTATCATAGACAAAATTGCTATTTTAGCTGGCTTGGAATACAAATTTACCTATGAGTTCGATGGTATTGAACATTTACAACACCTCCTTGACGATGCTCAGGGAGGCGTTCTTATTTCTGCCCATATAGGTAACTTTGAAATTGCCGAGCCTTTTTTCCGACAGATAGACTTGAATCTTCAAATAAGTACCGTTTCTGTAGATATGGAACACTCGGTGATTAAACAATACATAGAAAGTATTTCCAAAAACAAGCCTTCAAACCAATTTATCTACATTAAAGATGATATGTCACACATCTTTGAAATTAATGAATCTATCGCTAATAATAAAGTTATATGCCTTACTGGCGACCGCTTTGTGGAGGGTATGCGCGGAATAAAAGGCAAACTATTACAAGCCGATGCTACTTTCCCTGCTGGTCCTTTCTTGATTGCTTCACGCCTAAACGCCCCTGTGCTTTTTGTGTATGTGATGAAAGAAAAAAATCTGCATTACCACCTGTACGCAAGGATAGCCCACGTGAAAAAACGCGATACCGAAGGCTTACTGAATGCCTATACCGAAAGCATTGAACAAATGATTCAAAAATATCCTTACCAATGGTTTAACTACTTTAACTTTTGGGACGAACAATAAAAACTTTGCTTATGAACTTACCTATTTCCAACAAAAACGAAATCTCAATCCTCCTTCCACAAAAAGAGCCTATGCTAATGGTTGAGACGCTGCTGCACCACACTCCTACAAGCGCCGAAGTTACCTTCACTATCCCAGATGACAATATCTTTTTAGAGAACGATACTTTTTTAGAAAGCGGACTCATAGAACACATTGCCCAGAGTATTGCGCTGCAGAAGGGGTATACTAACTTCATCTTACAAAAATCGACCCCTATGGGGTACATAGGTGCTATCAAAAACTTGCAGCTATACCAACTACCGAAAGTAGGCGATGTTATTCACACCCACATAAACATTATAAACGAATTTATGGACGTTACCCTTGTGGCTGCCAAAACTTATCGGGAGGGTGTTCTCATTGCCGAGTGTGAAATGAAAACTGTATTAGCCCCGCAATAAGACTATGAACATCAATATCCAGCAATACCTGCCGCACCGTGAGCCTATGCAAATGGTTGATACTATTACAAGTATAAGCAGCACTACTGTTGTTACCCAATTCGAGATAAAACCTACTTGCATTTTTGTTGACAACCAACAGCTTACCGAGGTGGGACTCATTGAGAATATGGCTCAGACTTGTTCGGCTATTGTAGGGCAATTCCTTGTGAATGACAAGCCCTCGGTAGGGTATTTGAGCGGCATTAAAAAAGCCCAAATACACGGCTTGCCTAGCCTGCGGCAAACCATACGCACCGAAGCAGAACTTATCACCCGATTTGATACCGATACTTATTGCCTTTGCACTATGAAATGTGAAACTTATGGTGGCAAAACGCTTCTGGCTACTGCCGAAATGAATTTAGTAATCTCAATCCGTTAAAAAATGAAAGAAACAAATCTTCCGCAAGAAAAAGGCGCTCTTAGAGACCTTAAAGAACTGTGTTATGTGACCGATGAACAGGGGAATTACACCACGGGGCTAAGCTCGGGCTGGGAAGTGAAAAGCATTGCCTTACAGGCTTCCTTACAACACCTTCAGGAACAAATAGACGAGGCTAAGGCTGACCTATTAGCAGGGCGGAAAAGCCCCATAGTGTACTATATGCTGCTGAATAGGATGGATTGGACGGTGCTGGCTCACGCTATGCACCGATGGAAATGGGTCATAAAACGACACGCCAAACCTTCTGTTTTTAAAAAACTATCGGCTAAAACTTTACAGCAATACGCTCAAGTATTCAATATCGATGTAGATGAATTGCTAAAATACCAACCCATTAGGCTGAGAAATTAACACTGAGCTGGAAGTAAAAATCTTTTTTTTCGCCCTAAAATAGAAAAATATACTATTTTTAGGGCTTTTTTTAGTTATGGAGGGTTCGGTAATAGTAGGCTTATCCTTCGCTTATAGTTCGCTCATCCTTCGCTTAACCTTCGTTCAAGCCTCAAACAGAAAAATTTTCTGTTGAGAGGGTTCTCTAATCGTCCCCTAACCACAGTGGCTTCACAGTGGCTTCACAGTGGCTTCACAGTGGCTTCACACTATAGGACGAGTGTAGGATAGCTATAGGGGCGGCGTCGGATTTTATTGGACAAGTGAGATACGTTAGCCCTCTAACAAATAGCGACTAATGACTAATAACTATGTAATATACTTGCTATTTGGAAAAATAATCGTAAATTGCGCCCATCTAACAAGAAATTAATTTATGGGAAACAAAGAAAAATACCAAATAGAAGTGCCTGTAAAAGCCTCTCCTCAGCTGCTTTACCAATATATTTCGACCCCCGAAGGATTGGCATCGTGGTATGCCGATGATGTGCGAGCCGATGATAAACACTACACTTTTGTGTGGAATGGCATTGAAGAAAGGGCTTTATTATCAAGTAAAAAAACGGATAGCCACATACGTTTTCACTGGGAAGACGACCCCGACCCTGCTACCTTTTTTGAAATACGCATCAAGGTAAACGCCCTGACCAACGAGGTGATGTTACTCATTACCGATTTTGCGCTGCCTGCCGAAATAGAGGAATCTCAACAGATATGGAACTTACAAATTAACGACCTTAAAATACAAATAGGGGCAATTTAATCATAACAAAGACAATCATTAAATAAGAATGAAACTCAATTACAATGGCAACCTGATAGCTGCCGATGAGAATATAATAAATGCTCAAAACCGCGCTTTCCTGTACGGCGATGGCGTGTACGATGTGTGCAAATACAGCTACCAAAAAATACTTTTTTGGGAAGAACACTACCTGCGCCTAATGGCTGGCATACGGGTGTTGAGGATGAACATACCGATGAGCTTTTCAATGGAATTTCTGCAAGAAGAAATTATTAACTTGATAAAAGCAAATGAACTGGAAAACCAACCGGTAAAAGTGCGCTTTAGCGTGTTCCGAAAAGGTAGCCCCTCACCTACCCCCAATGATATTGAATACATTATCCAAACAACTCCTTTACAATCGGCTTTCTACGTGCTACATAACGAGCCTTATGAAGTGGAACTTTACAAGGATTTTTATGTGCAGCCCGACCTCTTAGCCACTATTAAGCACACTAACCGAGCCATTAACACTTTGGCTAACGTTTTTGCTAACGAAAACGACTACCAAAACTGCTTATTGCTGAACAGTAACAAAAACATCATAGGCACTGCCAGCGGGAACCTTTTTGTGGTGCAAGGAAACACCCTAAAAACGCCTCCGCTTACCGATGGGGCTATAAATGGTATTACACGCAAAATTCTTATCAAAACACTGCAAAAAACACAAGAATATGAGCTGCAAGAGGCTTCCATTTCACCTTTTGAACTACAAAAAGCCGATGAGCTATTCCTTACCAACAGCATAGTGGGCATACAGCCTATTAGCAAATACCGCAAAAAGGAATACACCAGCTCCGTAGCCCAAAGCCTGATAGGAAAACTGAATACAGCAGCAAGATTTCAATAGCAAATGAACATTGATATAACACATCTGAAAGCACAAAAGCTATTGGTAGCTATTAGCGGCGGGATTGATAGTGTGGTATTGGCTCACTTACTGCACCATAACGGCGTGGATATAGTATTAGCCCACTGCAACTTCCAGCTGCGCGGAGAGGAAAGTGATGCCGACGAGGCTTTTGTGCGTGCCTTTGCTCGGGAATTACAAGTTCCCTTAAAGGTTATCCGTTTCAACACCAAAACTTATGCCCATACACATAAGCTGAACACCCAGCTGGCGGCTCGGAAACTGCGCTATGACTGGTTTGAGAAACTGCTCACTCAGCAAGCTTGTGATAAGGTAGCCATCGCCCATAATGCTAATGATAACCTCGAGACTTTTTTTATAAACCTTTCACGCGGCACAGGACTAAACGGACTGATAGGAATCCCTGAACAAACAGCAACTATCACTCGCCCTTTGCTAAAGGTAAGTAGGGCTGAAATAGTGGAATACGCACAGAAACACCGGCTGAGTTGGCGGGAAGACAGCAGTAACGCAACCGACCACTACGTGCGCAACCGCATCAGGCATCATATTAGTCCGCTACTAACACAAATACACCCTAATTTCTTAGAGAACTTCCAGAAAACGCAAGAATATTTATACCAATCGGCTGAATTTATCGACTTTTACATTCAAAAGATACGAGAAAACGCTTTTCAAGGAGAGAATCCTATCCGCATAGCTACACAAAAGCTACAGGAGGTGCCGCAATTAGAGCTTGTTTTGCATAAATTGCTCTACCCTTATGGTTTTGGCAATGTAAAAGACCTTAAAAACTTGCTCCTAAAAGCCGAAGCAGGGAAGCAATTGGTATCGGGCACTCATATCTTGGTAAAAGATAAGGATTGCTTATGGCTAAAAAGCCTTGAACAGGAAGAGGAAAAGCCCAAACTTTTAATACAAGAAGTAACTCCCCCTTTTGCGATTAAAAAAAATACTCCTAACATAGCTTATTTTGATGCCGATAAGCTAACAGCTGCCTCACTTTTCTTACGGAAGAAAGCAGAAGGAGATGCTTTTTATCCGTTGGGATTTGGGCGGAAAAAGAAGCTGAGCAAATTCTTTATCGATGAGAAATACACTCAAGCCCAGCGTGAGGCTCAGTGGTTGTTATGCTGTGAAAAGGATATAGTATGGGTAGTAGGAAAACGGATGGACGAACGTTTCAAAATTACAGAGCAAACCCAAAAAGCTTTGCGAATAGAAGTGATTGGTTCTGTTTTTGAAAGAGAATCAGTTAGATTTATTTGAAGACACTAAACTAGGTTTTAAATTAAAATCAACAGACTGTTTTTCAGATGAATGGGAATATAGCAGTGTTCGTTTTGAAACTAGAAAATGTAGTGTAATAGCAGCTTATGTTTGCAAATAATTAAAAATCAGAAAGATAAGCTTAATAAAAAGAAGACTAAAAGCTGCCTATAGCATTGAGTACTTAGAACAGCTTTAGTCATAAATTTCGTGCGTTTGACCTAGAATTTTTCAAGATAAATTTGCACAGCTAAAAAAAAGGTTGTACTTTTGCCCCCGAAAAACTCGTACATAATAATCATTAAATTAATATTGGAATGTATTTAACAAAAGAAGTAAAAGCGGAAATTTTCAAAAAGTACGCAGGTTCAGAAACCAACACTGGTTCAGCAGAAGGGCAAATCGCTCTTTTTACCTTCAGAATTAATCACCTTACTGAACACCTTAAGGTAAATCGTAAAGATTACAATACCGAGCGTTCATTGGTAAAATTAGTAGGTAAACGTCGTCGTTTGCTCGATTATTTGAAAAATACAGATATTGAAAGATATCGTGCTATTATCAAAGAACTAAATATCCGAAAATAAGCAAATACAAGGAGGCTTTGTGCCTCCTTTTGTTTATCACAGCAGTTTTTCATTGGTTCACCCTTCACAAGCCCACAACAACACAACAATTATTAATTATTAATTAACAATTAAAGAATGATTCCAGAAGTAAAAAAAGAAATCATCGAATTAGGTGATGGTCGTACCATCACTATCGAAACTGGCAAGTTGGCAAAACAAGCCGACGGTGCTGTTGTGGTGCAAATGGGCAACGCTATGCTACTGGCTACAGTAGTATCAGCTCGTGAAATTAATCCTGAAACCGACTTTTTACCCCTTACAGTTGATTATCGTGAAAAATTTGCCGCTGCAGGGCGTTTCCCAGGTGGCTTTTTTAAACGTGAAGCACGCCCCAGTGACCAAGAAATCCTTACAATGCGATTGGTCGATCGCGTGTTGCGCCCACTATTCCCTAAAGATTACCACGCCGAAACTCAGGTAATGATTCAGCTAATCTCTCACGATGAGAATGTAATGCCCGATGCCTTAGCTGGTTTGGCTGCCTCTGCTTGTTTGGCTGTATCCGATATCCCCTTTGATGGGCCTATCTCCGAAGTACGCGTAGGGCGCGTAGATGGTCAGTTTATTGTAAACCCAAGTCGTGAGCAGTTAGAAGTATCAGATATTGATATTATGGTAGGTGCTTCAAAAGACTTTGTGGCAATGGTAGAAGGTGAAATGAAAGAAGTGAGCGAAAAAGATATGGCTGAAGCTATCAAATTCGCACACGAAGCTATCAAACCTCATATCGAAGCACAATTGCGTTTGGCTGAAAAAGTAGGTAAGACTGAAAAACGTACCTATGAACCAGAAGTAGAAAATGAAGATGTTAAAGCTAAAGTATATGATTTGGCTTATACCAAATGCTACGCTATAGCTAAAGAAAATACTACTAAACAAGAGCGCGGTGAGAAATTTAACGAAGTAAAAGAAGAGTGCTTAGCCCTCTTTAGCGAAGAAGAGTTAGAAGAGCTTACGCCTATCATTACTCGTTATTTTGACGATGCCCAAAAAGAGGCAGTGCGCAACCTTATTTTAGATGAAAATATACGTTTAGACGGTCGTAACACTACCCAAATACGCCCTATATGGTGTGAAGTAGGTTACTTGCCTTCAGCACACGGTTCATCTATCTTTACACGTGGTGAAACCCAATCACTCACTACCGTTACTTTGGGCACTTCACGTGAGGCAAATGTTATCGACCTTCCTTCAGAACAAGGAGAAGAACGCTTCTACTTGCACTATAACTTCCCTCCATTCTCAACCGGTGAGGCACGTCCGTTACGCGGTACCTCACGTCGTGAAATAGGACACGGTAACTTAGCACAACGCGCCCTTAAACGTATGATTCCCGACGATTGCCCATATACAGTACGGGTGGTATCCGAGATATTAGAGTCTAATGGCTCATCATCAATGGCTACCGTATGTGCGGGTACTTTGGCACTGATGGATGCAGGGGTGCAAATGGTAAAACCTGTATCGGGTATTGCTATGGGGCTTATCAGCGATGGTGAACGCTATGCCGTACTTTCCGATATTTTAGGTGATGAAGACCATCTTGGCGATATGGACTTTAAGGTAACTGGTACTGCCGATGGTATTACTGCTTGCCAAATGGACATCAAAATAAAAGGTCTTTCTTACGAAATACTTGAAAAAGCCTTGAACCAAGCACGTGACGGACGTATGCACATCTTGGGCAAAATTACCGATACAATAGGACAACCTAACCCAACTGTGAAACCTCACGCTCCGAAGATTGTAAAAATGGATATGCCTAAAGAATACATAGGGGCATTCATCGGTACAGGTGGTAAAAACATACAAGACTTGCAAGCTCGTACCAATACTACTATCGTGGTAGAAGAGGTAGGTGATTTGGGTATTGTCGAAATCTTAGGTACCGATGCCGCTGGCATACAAGAAGCTATTGATGCTGTGAACGCAGTAAAATTTGAACCTGTAGAAGGTGAAACTTATACTGTAAAAGTAGTACGTTTGGTAGAGTTTGGTGCTTTTGTAGAGTTTGTACCTGGTAAAGATTCATTGCTACATATTTCGGAAGTATCGTGGGATAGAATAGAAAAAATAGAAGACGCCCTTAAAGAAGGTGATGTTATAGAAGTGAAATACCTTGGTATCGACCCTAAAACTAAGAAAACAAGAGTGTCACGCAAAGCCTTATTGCCACGCCCAGAGCGCGCCGACCGCCCAGCTCGTGAAGACCGTCCAAAATCGGATAAGCCTTTTAACAGCAAGCCTCGTGCCGACCGCAATGACCGCAGTAAAGGACATACCAATCACTCTAAACCACGCCAAGAATAAGCGCGTAGATGATTGTGATACTTATTTCATAATTAATAAAATATTTAGACCGAAAACGAGTTGTAAAGTTTTCGGTCTTTTTTATTGGTGATTCAAAAAAATAAAGTACTTTTGCCCTTAGAATTATTGTAATGCGATAAGATGATTAAAAGAATACTATTTTTCTTGTCTTTTTTAGTAACAGTAGGAATGTTTGCACAAACATACCAAGAAGACCCTGTAAAATTAAAAAAGTTAGCCGAGAAAGGGCAGCCTAAAGATATGTACAAATACGCTGAATATCTTTTGAGAAACAAACCTAATGGTCTTAAGAAAGATTTGGAGGTAGCCCTTATGTACTATGAAAACGCAGCCCAATACGATTATATACCAGCCTTAATGGCTTTGGCTGATTTTTGGGTTACATCAGATGAGGAAGAGCATATTTACTTAGGACTTAAATATTTAATAGAAGCTTGTGATAATTTGTATCCCACAGCTTGTGAGATATTACAAAAAATGGACTACGAGGAAGCTAAAAAAGGTATAACACCTAAATTTAGAGAGTACCTTTGGAATGAATTTGAGTCTCATAAAGACCCCTATTTGAAACCTAACAGATATAAGATTGTGCGAGATTCGTATAGAGAAAACAAAAGTGATAACTAATGAAAACTAATAAATACGCGTACTTGTGGCTACCTATAATGGGGCTACACGCATTACACCAAATAGAAGAAAGTATCTCTTTTTGGCAATGGTATATTGACTTTGTGAATAAGATACCTGAATGGTTACAGTTTTCAAGGATTTTAGAGAGTGCTCATTTAGCCAATGCACATCCTGAGTATTTTATGTGGGCTTCGGTAGGGCAGCTTAGTTTTGTGGCACTTATAGCTTTTTTGTGTAGGAAGAGTGAGAAAGCTACAAGAATAGCACTAAGCCTTTACCTCATAGGATTAACTTTCTTTTTGGTATGGCATATTTTGATAAGCTATTTTACTCATTCCTATTCCCCCGTAATGGTAACCTGCCTCATAGGAGTTTATCTTATTCCAAAATGGGGATATCAGATTGTTAAGAAATAAGATTAAATGACTATATCAATTTTATGCTAAGTCAGTACAAGAAGTTTTTGCTTCAGCAAATAGAAAAGGAACGAGATTTTAGAACAACAGAAGATAAAACAATAGCATATACTTTTCAATTTAACGAAAAATGAAAAAGAAAATTAAATGGATAATAGCAATAATAGTTTTATTGCTGATAGCTGTAGGTATAGGGGGATACTTTATAGTATTCGCTAGTAATACGGCTTTTACCGAGAAAGAAGCAGTGGTGTATGTGCGTACAGGTTCGGACTTTAGTGATGTGCAGCACAGCCTAAACCCTTTGCTAAAAAATCCTACTGCCTTTACCCAAATAGCACAACGTATGGGCTATGCTCAGAATGTGAAAGCGGGGAAGTATATCATAAAAAAAGGGGCAAGCAATATTGATATTGTGCGTACTTTGCGAAATAGGAATACGGCTGTGAAACTGAAGTTTAACAATCAGGAGAGGATAGAGGATTTGGCTGGGCGCATTAGCAAACAAATAGAACCTGATAGTACGGCTTTACTCAGGGCTTTTTTAGATCCTCTGTTCCTTAGTGAAAATGGATTTACCGAGGCTACTGCACTGGCAATGTATGTGCCTAATACGTATGAATTTTATTGGAATACTTCGGCTGAAGAGTTTCGGAATAGAATGTTAAAAGAATATCAGCGGTTTTGGACAGATGAGCGCAAAGCTAAGGCAGCAGCTCAGGGGCTTACTCCAGTTCAGGTGTGTGTGTTGGCTTCGATAGTTCAGAAAGAGACGGCTAAGGTAGATGAACGCCCTCGTATTGCTGGGGTATACCTTAATCGCCTTCATAGTAATATGATGCTACAAGCTGACCCTACCGCTGTTTTCGCAATGAAAAACCATACTGGCGACTATACTATGGTGATCAAAAGGGTTACTAATTTGCATACGAGCTTACAGAACCCTTACAATACTTATCAGAACTACGGATTGCCTATGGGCTTAATTGCTATGCCCGATATATCAAGTATTGAGGCGGTGCTGACCCCCGAAGTGCACGACTATCTGTTCTTTGTAGCCGACCCTGAGAACTACGGCTATCACAAGTTTTCACGTACTTATTTGCAACATACCCAAAGTGCTAAAAAGTACTGGGATTGGGCTGATGAAAACGGGGTGAAATAATTAATTATATTACTGTCCGGTAAACATTGAAATAGGGTTATAAAATTAGGGCTAGGTCAAACGCACGAAATTTGTAACAAAAGCTGTTCTAAGTACTCAATGCTATAGGCAGCTTTTAGTCTTCTTTTTCTTAAGCTTAGCTCATCTTTCTGATTTTTAATTATTTGTAAACATAAGCTGCTATTACACTACATTTTCTGGTTTCAAAACGAGCACTGCTATATTCCCATTCATCTGAAAAACAGTCTGTTGATTTTAATTTAAAACTTAGTTTAGTGTCTTCAAATAAATCTAATTGATTCTCTTTCAAAGACAGTAAATAGTCCTATCATTAAAATATCTGATAATAAATGAGAACATTTGTTCTTTATACGAAAATCTTCTATCCCTTCAAAATAAGCTTTTATATCCATAGTGTATAAATTAATGCGCAAAGATAATAAAAATTTCGTGCGTTTGACCTGATTTTAACATCAGATTTGTTGTGCATTAAAAAAAAGTTTGTACATTTGCACATTGTAAAGAATTTTTAAACCAAACGATTAGAAAGATATGGAAATTCAAGGCAGAATTTTAAAAATAGGAGCCACACAGGCTGTAAGTGCTACTTTTCAAAAACGTGAAGTAGTAATAATGACCGAAGAGCAATACCCTCAGTACATTCCTTTTGATTTTACTCAAGCCAATTGCGGTTTGTTAGATGCTTTTCAGGAAAGTCAGGTAGTGAGGATTCACTTTAATGTACGCGGTCGTGAATGGACAAATCCGCAAGGAGAAGTTAAGTATATAGTGAACTTACAGGGCTATAGAATAGAGCCTGCCGATACTTACCAACCTCAAGGATATGGAGCTTATCCGCAGCAAGGCGGTTATGTACAGCAACCCCCACAAGGCTATGCACAACAGCCTCCGCAAGGCTATGCACAACAACCTCCACAGGGGTACGGACAACCACAGTACCAACAGATGCCTCCGCAGTATCAGCAAATGCCACAAGGGCAGCCATTAGGCCAGCCACAGCAATCATTCCAAATGCCACCGCAAGCCACTACGCCACCAGCGGCAGCCCCTGCCGAAGAGGACGACCTACCATTCTAAAAAGATTAAAGACACAAAAAGAGGCTGCCCTAAAAGTTAGAACTTTTTCGGGCAGCCTCTTCAGTTTCAAGGATTATGAAGAAAAACAAAAAGAATATTTATTCCTTTACCTTCTGGTTATGAATACCAACAGTAAGTATATTGTTATCTTGGTCTTTTAGTTGTAGTCCTTTTCCTTTATCTAAATCGTAAATATTAGCATTGTCGGGGGTGCTTTGCGCACGCTGTACTAAATCGGTAAAGTCTTCTATTTTGAAGAAAAGCCTCTTCTTATTTTTAGTTATTACATTGATATATATCTTCTCTCCTTTTTCAAAAGCTAAGAACTCTTTAGAAAGTTCGCCTCTATTTAAATAATCCTTATTAGGAGTGCTTTGCGAAGCACTTTTAGGGTTAATTCTCTCGATGAGATAGTAATCAACATCAATCTTATTACCAGTGCTGTTTTTAAGGCTTTCTTCTTTTATGAGCAGCTTGAAATCTAACTTCTTATTATCAATATTTCCGCTATCATTTTTTAGATATTTAGAGTAGATAACGGTCTTAAAGGTTTCATTAGAGCCTAACTCTCTTAAACGATAAGAAAGCGGTGCGCCAAGGTTATCTTTGCTAAAAGCAGCTCCGTCTTTTAGGAAAGCACGTACAGCAGCAAAATCGCCTATAGCCTCACCAGCCAGCTTGGCACTACCTCCAAAAACGCGTCCTGAAATTTTAGAACTTTTGCTTAGTTCTTTATAAGCAGCTTCTGCTTCGGCAGTAACTTTACCACTAAGGATAGAAGCATTAATTTTTGCCTCCAAATCAACTTTGCTAAGATTAGATTCAATACCTAAGAGGTATACACGCCCATACTTAATTGACGATACATAAACGGGCTTTTCGGCGCCAAACTGGGTTTTATAGTCAAAGTCATCGCTAAAGAAGTCAGATGCTTTTTGGGGTATATCTACATCTACTGTATAGAACTCTTGTTCTATTTTTACAATATATCTGGTTTTTTGTTTTTCGTAATTGAAGTTTACGCTCCCTTTCACAGTATTAACAGCTCCGTTATAGCTTGCCCCCAAGGCGAGCTTAAGATGTTGCTCATCGTGCACCTCGTAGCTATGGTAAGTAATATTAGCAGGAGGAGGGTTAAAAGAACGATTAAGAAGTTCACTAATAGCAGTACGAACTGTAGAAAGCGATGGATTATCGACTTTAATACTTGGTTTGCTACCGGTAAGAGATACTGAAATAGTAATAGGCTTACGAGGGGCTACAATGGGCTTATAAGAGCCTTCTACTGCACTTTGAGCTTTTACTAAGGCTCCTGGGTAGAAAACCTCGTCATTCTCGGTATACAGCAGTTGGTTGTCATATTCCTTGGCTTGCTCATAATAGTTGTAAGCTGAAGCAAACTGAGCACCATCTAAGAAAGAAGCTGTACGGGCTGTAGGACTTTTAGCCAACCTTTCGGAAAAAGGCGCCATCTGCTTTACCGAAGGCAGTTTCGCTACATAGCTGTTAAGTTGGGTAGCATCTAAAGTGCTACGTTGTTCATTTTGCTCGTCTTTCTTGCAAGCAATAAGAGTCAATGCTGTGAAAAGCCATAAAGAACCTTTCAGTAAATTTAAATTTTGTAATTTCATATAATATATTGTTATAAATTCTTCAGTTATAATAATATATTAAGCTTCTTTTTTATCAGTGGGGGTAAAAACAAAAACCGTGCCATTAAACACTATTTTTTAGAAGAAACTAAATCACAAAGTATTACTATTTTCTGTTTCAGATGTCTAAAACAGAAAACTTTTCTGTTTTTATGAGTTTAAAATGCGATAAGTTTTAAGAAGGGATATTATCTTGAAAATAACTTTTTTTTGTAGATTAAACTAAATTTGCTCTTTTATAAGAAGTAAATAGTTTTGCAGTTCCAATCAAAGTTTATAAACAAAAAAAAGAGCAACTCATTTCTGAATTGCTCTTTTTATAAGAAGGCGGCGACATACTCTCCCACGTGACCGTAGTACCATCTGCGCTAAAAGGTTTAACTGCTCTGTTCGGAATGGTAAGAGGTGAGACCTTTGACTATAACCACCTTAAGTCTTTTAGGGGTTAGGAGTTAGTGGATAGGGAATAGTATTATACGATAATTCCCAATCACTTTTGATACTGCCTAACGATTTCCTAATCATTTTTTAACATATAAGGATAAAAAGCATATATATAACTAACGTTTCATCTTTAAAAGAATCTCTACGCGCGAAAAGTCTACGGGTTATTAGTATTACTCGGCTATGATGTTACCACCG
>CAUREJ010000051.1:0-14989 GCA_963523735.1 uncultured Capnocytophaga sp. | reverse complement strand
CGGTATGCGATAACGCAGATATAGTAGTAACGGTAACTGGTACCACTACCAGCACTACACCAGTACTGCCAATAGGAGCCGATGATCGTACTACCACTCCTATAGATACGCCAGTAGTGGTAAATGTACTTGCTAACGATACGCCAAACGGAGCTACAGCACCTAATGTAGTAACAAATCCTACTAATGGTACAACAGTAGTAAACCCTGATGGCACTATCGAATACCGTCCACATACAGGTTTTGTAGGTATTGATACCTTTGTGTATGAGCTTTGCAATACCGATGGCTGTGCATCGGCTACAGTTACTATCGAGGTAGTGAATAAGCTAGTACCTTATAATGGTATGTCAGTAGATGGCGATGGTAAGAACGAACATTTCCATATTGCAGGCATTAATCGTTACCCAGATAATGTGGTACGTATTTATAACCGTTGGGGAGTAAAAGTGTTTGAAACAGAAGGTTATAACAATGTAACTCGCGTATTTAGAGGTTTCTCTAATGGTAGGGTAGTAGTAGAAACTTCTGATAAGTTACCACAAGGCACTTACTATTACGTCATCGAATACGTCGATGAGAATAGACAAAAACGAAGTGAAGTAGGTTGGTTATATCTCAAACGATAGTAAAAACATAATAAAAGTAAAAAGGGCTGTCATAATTACGATGACAGCCCTTTTCGTATTTTACAAAAAAAGAGCAAATCATAAGCCGGATTCTGTACTTATCAGTAATGATAAGTGCTTATCATTTATCTCGGATAATGATTGCTCATTAGCTCAAACCGCCTACCCTCCAACATCGGGCGAGCAACCCTCGGGCGTTGGTTTACGCGGCGTTGCACCTCATAGAGTTTACCTGATTTCACTATGGCATTACCCATACATTCTTTCTGTTGCACTTGTCCTCGCCTTGCGGCGGACGGGCGTTACCCGCTATGATGCTCTGTGGTGTCCAGACTTTCCTCTACACTGTAGCGATAAGCTGATTTGCTCTTTTTCGGGGGCAAAAATAATAATTTTTTATCAATTGACAATTAAGTGCGTGACAAATTACTAATTGTTCATTGCTAATTGACAATTAATTTGTACCTTTGCCACATCAAACATAAAACTAAAGAAATACGATGAATATACAACAACTTTCCGACCTTACTACACAAGTACGCCGAGACATTTTACGAATGGTACACAAGGTAAATTCGGGTCACCCAGGAGGCTCATTGGGCTGTGCTGAATTTCTGGTTTGCCTCTACAATGAGGTGATGGATTTTAAATTGCCTTTTACGATGGAAGGTAAAGATGAGGATTTATTTTTCCTTTCTAACGGTCATATATCGCCCGTGTTTTACAGTGTTTTAGCACGCAGGGGGTTCTTTCCGGTAAGTGAGCTAAATACTTTTCGCCTACTGAACTCTCGGTTACAAGGACACCCTACCCCACACGAGGGCTTAGAGGGTATACGCGTGGCATCGGGCTCATTAGGGCAAGGGCTTTCGGTAGCTATAGGTGCTGCCTTAGCTAAAAAACTAAATGGTGATACTCATTTGGTATATACCCTTCACGGCGATGGTGAGCTGCAAGAAGGACAAATATGGGAAGCTGCAATGTACGCCGGAGGTAAAGGAGTTGATAACCTTATCGCTACCGTGGATTACAACCAAAAACAAATAGATGGGCCTACCGACAAAGTGTTACCTTTGGGCGACCTACGCGCCAAATGGGAAGCCTTTGGCTGGCAAGTTATAGATATTGAAAGGGGTAACGACATTGCTTCTATCTTAAAAGGGTTGGCAGATGCTAAAGCCCTAACTGGCAAAGGGAAACCTGTATGTATCTTGCTGCACAGTGAAATGGGTAACGGCGTAGATTTTATGATGGGTACTCACGCTTGGCACGGTAAAGCTCCTAACGATGAGCAATTAGCGAAAGCTTTGGCACAAAACCCTGAAACCTTAGGGGATTATTAAACACAAAGCGCACAAACAACTATATGAACTTTGCCGAAGTTTTTTAACTTTGGCAAAGTCTTTTGTTTAACACTGACTTTTTCTTCCGCCACATTATGTACAAAATAGCTACTTGGAAGTGAAATTGGTGTGCCGTGCTATTAATAAGATAAAATTTGTTAGTAAATATATTTTAATTATTTTTGCCCCCAACACATAAAGAATAATATGGAAGAAGTAAGATATGACGAAGATAGTATCCGCTCATTAGACTGGCAAGAACACATTCGCACCCGCCCTGGTATGTATATAGGAAAATTGGGTGACGGTAGTAGTGCCGACGATGGTATTTACATACTCCTAAAAGAGGTTATAGATAACTGTATAGATGAGTTTGTAATGGGAGCTGGTAAGACTATCGACGTAAAGATTACCGATAACAAAGTAGAAGTACGCGATTACGGACGTGGGATTCCGCTGGGTAAGGTGGTTGATGTAGTATCTAAAATGAACACCGGTGGTAAGTACGACTCACGGGCTTTTAAGAAATCAATCGGGCTAAATGGGGTAGGTACTAAGGCTGTAAATGCCCTTTCTACCTACTTTAAAGTGGAATCGGTACGTGATAACCAAAGCAAATGGGCAGTATTTGAACGCGGACTGCTACAAGAAGAAAGCCCTATAGAAGAAAGCAACAAAAGGAAAGGCACAAGTGTAACTTTTGTGGCAGACGATACTATTTTCAAAAACTTTAAGTACAGAAATGAGTATGTGGTACGTATGCTAAAAAACTACGTATACCTTAACCCTGGGCTTACTATTAACTATAACGGCGAAAAATACTATTCGGAAAACGGACTCAAAGACCTCCTTACCGAAAACAATAACGAAGAGGATTTTCTTTACCCTATCATTCACCTAAAAGGGGAAGATATAGAGGTAGCTATTTCGCACAGCAAAACTCAATACAGTGAGGAGTATTACTCATTTGTAAACGGGCAAAACACTACCCAAGGAGGTACCCACCTAAATGCTTTTAAAGAGGCTTATGTTAAGACTATTCGCGATTTTTACAAAAAAAATTACGATGCCTCGGATGTGCGAAAGTCGATCATTGCAGGCTTATCAATTAAGGTAATGGAACCTGTATTTGAGAGCCAGACGAAAACTAAATTAGGTTCTACCGAGATGGGAGAAGGGATGCCTACGGTGCGCACCTACCTCAATGATTTTATCAGCAAGCATTTAGACGACTACTTGCATAAAAACGCTGAAGTAGCGGAAGCGATAGAACGAAAAATACTACAAGCCCAACGCGAACGCGAAGACTTAGCGGGAATACGGAAATTAGCTAAAGAACGGGCTAAAAAAGCTAGCTTACACAACCGCAAACTACACGATTGCCGAGTACACCTTACCGACACTAAGAACGAGCGATATTTAGAAAGTACCCTTTTTATTACTGAGGGAGATTCGGCTTCGGGGTCTATTACCAAATCACGTGATGTAAATACGCAAGCTGTTTTCTCACTGCGAGGTAAGCCGCTTAACACTTACGGAATGAGCAAAAAAATAGTGTATGAAAACGAAGAGTTTAACTTACTACAAGCTGCTCTAAACATTGAAGACTCGATGGACGACCTACGCTATAACAACATAGTAGTTGCTACCGATGCCGATGTTGATGGTATGCACATTAGACTACTATTGACAACTTTCTTTTTGCAGTTCTTCCCCGAAATTATTAAAGAAGGACACTTGTACATACTGCAAACACCATTATTCAGGGTACGCGACAAACATCAAAAAATATATTGTTACAGCGAGGAAGAAAAAGAAGCTGCCATTGCCCAATTAAAAGGAAAAGCTGAAATTACTCGTTTTAAAGGATTGGGTGAAATATCGCCCGATGAGTTCAAAAATTTTATAGGAGAAAATATGCGTTTAGACCCTGTAATGCTTGATAAAACGATACATATTGAACAGCTGTTAGAGTTCTATATGGGCAAAAACACTCCTGATAGGCAAGATTTTATCATTAACAACCTAAAAGTAGAGATTGATAATTTTGAGCCGTAAAACACCGTGAGGTTTTTAGCGCTAACATAAACACATATTATAACTTTGTTAAAGTTTAAACTTTAGCAAAGTTTTTTGTTTTATATAACACACTGATAATAAGCAATTTATTTTTGAACATCCAATAAACATTAGTCTACTTATAAAAAAAGTTTAAAAAACATTTGCGCATTAAAAAAATAGACACTACCTTTGTACCGTGATTTATTAAATATAAAAATCTAATTTCATAAAGAAATAGAACTAACGACTCAAAATTCAGAATACATAGTTATTTTATTATGAACTTTCAGCAATTAGAAAAACAATATCGCGATGAATTACTACAAAATGTAATTCCTTTCTGGTTAGAAAAATCGCAGGATAAGGAGTGTGGTGGTTATTTCACTTGCCTTGACCGCCAAGGTAATGTGTTTGACACTGATAAATTTATTTGGTTGCAAGGGCGTGAGGTATGGCTCTTCTCAATGCTTTACAACCGTGTAGAAAAACGCCAAGAATGGTTAGATGCTGCTATTCAAGGGGCTGAATTTCTAAAAAAGCACGGACACGATGGCAACTTAAATTGGTATTTTTCATTAGACCGCCAAGGGAATCCGTTAGTAGAACCTTACAACATCTTCTCATACACTTTCGCTACTATGGCTTTTGGGCAGCTAAGCATAGCTACAGGCAACAAAGAATACGAAGAAATAGCGAAGAAAACTTTTGATATTATCCTCTCTAAACAGGCAAACCCTAAGGGCAAATGGAGCAAAGCCCACCCTGGCACACGCTCACTTAAGAACTTCGCCCTACCGATGATACTCTGCAACTTAGCACTTGAAATTGAACCCCTCTTAGACGAAGCTTTCATCAAACAAACAATGGAAACTTGTATACACGAGGTGATGGAGGTATTTTTGCGTCCAGAATTGGGTGGTATAGTAGTAGAAAACGTAAATGCTGACGGCAGTCTTTCGGATACTTTTGAAGGACGACACCTAAACCCAGGACACGCTATTGAAGCAATGTGGTTTATAATGGACTTAGGTGAACGCCTAAAACGCCCTGAACTTATTGAAAAAGCTGTAGAAACAACTCTTAAAATGATTGACTACGGTTGGGATAAACAATATGGAGGCATCTACTACTTTATGGACAGAAAAGGATGTCCGCCACAACAATTGGAATGGGATCAGAAGTTATGGTGGGTACATATAGAAACCCTTATTTCACTTGTTAAAGGTTATCAGCTTACAGGTAATAAAGAGTGCTTGGCGTGGTTTGAAAAAGTACACAACTACACTTGGCAACACTTCAAAGACCCTGAATACCGTGAATGGTGGGGCTACTTAAACCGACAAGGTGAAGTGTTACTTGACCTAAAAGGCGGTAAATGGAAAGGTTGTTTCCACGTACCAAGAGGCTTATACCAAGTGTGGAAAACAATTGAAAAAATTAATGGTTAATGACAAGAAATAAATGGTTAATGATGTGGGTGTTAGTAATAACATTAGCATCATGTACTGAAACTCAAAAACAACAATCTATGAAAATCAATGTAAAAGAGCTTAGTACTGAAGGCTTAGAAGGTAATTTGCAAAAAGGAGTATCGGCAGCTTATGCAGCGGTACTAAATGGTGAGTTATTAGTAGCTGGTGGCTGTAACTTCCCTGACAAATTAGGTTTTGAAGGTGGAAAAAAAGTATTTTACGACGAAATCGTTCATTTTGACAAGGCTACTAATGCTTGGCAAACCATAGGAAAACTGCCACAAGCTGCTGCTTACGGTGTATCGGTAGCTATCCCTAATGGCTATCTGTGGATAGGCGGGCAAACAGCTACCAATTCATTAGCTGATTGCTATAAAGTAGCTTTTTCAAAAGAAAAAGGTGTTACACTGACTCCTTTCCCTGCCTTGCCAGAAGCTATTGATAACTTTGCAGGCACAAGTGTTGGCAGCAAAGTGTTTGTAGCAGGAGGTAGTGCTTCGGGCAAGGCTTCCAACAAAGTATTTTACATAGATGCCGCTACCGACAAAGAGTGGCAACAGCTACCTAACTTCCCCGGAGATGCAAGAGTGCAGCCTGTATTGGCAGCCATAGAGCGAGAAAATGATACTCTTTTGTATGTATTAGGCGGTTTTTTTGGAGGCGATGTTACTAAAGCACCTACTATGGGTGAGAAGGTATTAGCTTTTAGCTTGAAGCAACAACAATGGCAGGAAGTAGCTGTACAAGAAAACCCTAATAAAGAAATTTTCTCACTTACTGGGGCTACTGCATTGGCTATTGATAATCGTTATATTGCTTGCTTTGGAGGGGTAAACCACCATTTATTCATCAATACTATTACCGACCTTTACCACTTAGGCAAAGACACTACTCTTACTGATGAGCAACGCAAGCAAAAGAATTACGACTATATGGCGCATTATATGACACAACCTATTGAGTACTACAACTTTAATAAAGAGTGTTACGTATTTGATACTGACACAAAACAGTGGTTGGTACTTGCCACACAAGCTGAATTTGCGCGTGCAGGAGCTACCTTGGCAGGCAGTAGTGAAGAGTTCTACCTTGTACAAGGAGAGTTAAAACCTGGTGTAAGAAGTCCTAAAACTTATAAATTACAGATTACAAAATGAGAAACAGTAAAATATACCCTTGGATAGTAGTGGGATTACTATGGGTAGTAGCCCTACTGAATTACTTAGACAGACAGATGCTATCGACTATGCAAGAGTCGATGAAAATGGATATTACAGAACTTGCAGTAGGTGAAAACTTTGGTAGGCTAATGGGCGTATTCTTGCTCATCTACGGACTGATGAGCCCTGTAGCTGGTATCCTTGCCGACCGCCTAAATAGGAAGTGGATGATAGTAGGCAGCCTTTTTGTATGGTCGGCAGTGACTTATGGTATGGGGTATGCCACTACTTTTGACCAAGTGTATTGGTTGCGAGCCCTTATGGGGGTAAGTGAAGCACTTTACTTAGCTACTGCCCTTTCGATGATAGCTGATTATCACACCTCAAAAACACGTTCATTGGCAGTAGGTATCCATATGTCGGGCTTATACGCTGGGCAAGCCTTAGGAGGCTTTGGAGCTACTATAGCCGCTAACTACACTTGGCACACCGTATTCCACTGGTTTGGTATTATTGGTATTGTATATGCTATTTTCTTAGTGTTTGTATTATTTGACATTGAAAGGAAACCTTTAACCAGCACTGTAAAACAAGAAGTAACAAGTACTGAAAACAAAGGCTCGGTATGGCAATCACTTACTCTTATTTTTGGTACTTTTTCATTCTGGATACTGCTGTTCTACTTTATGGCACCAAGTTTCCCTGGTTGGGCTACTAAAAACTGGCTGCCTACCCTTTTTGCTGATAACTTAGGGGTAGAGATGGCAATTGCTGGTCCTATGGCTACTATCTCTATTGCGATAGCATCGTTCATAGGAGTATTGATTGGAGGTCCTTTATCTGACCGCTGGGTACAACGCAATATACGCGGACGTATTTACACTAGCACCATCGGGCTTTTCCTTACCGTACCTTCACTAATACTATTAGGTTTTGGACATTCCTACTTTGCTATGATAGGAGCTACTTTGCTCTTCGGTATTGGTTACGGAATGTTTGACACTAATAATATGCCTATCCTCTGCCAGATTATTCCACAAAGACAGCGTGCTACTACTTACGGTATTATGAATATGGTTGGTGTATTTGCAGGGTACGCCGTTACCCTAATGCTGGGTAGCTCCAAAGACACTGGTAACTTAGGACTTGACTTTAGCAAGCTTTCTATCATAGTACTCATTGCTATAGTACTGATGTTAGCTTTCTTAAAACCAAAAAGAGAATTGTGTGGTAATTAGATTTTTAATAGTAATTAAAAACTAACAACTAAATATATAATAAAATGACATTTGAAAAGATTAACGGACTTATTGTAGCACCTTTTACTCCTTTTGACAAAAAAGGAGAGGTGAATTTGGAACCTATTGATGCTTATGCAAAACTATTGCAAAAGAATGGTTTAATAGGTGTTTTTATCAATGGTTCATCAGGCGAAGGCTATATGATGACTGTTGAAGAACGTATGAAAATAGCTGAGAAATGGGTATCGGTAGCACCTAAAGACTTTAAAGTAATAGTACACTGCGGGGCTACTTGTATTAAAGACAGCAATAAGATGGCGCAACACGCCCAAGAAATAGGAGCTTTTGGTGTAGGAGCTATGGCTTCTCCTTTCCCTAAAGCAGGAAGAGTAGAAGAATTAGTAAAATACTGTGAAGAAATAGCTTGTGGGGCTCCTAACTTACCTTTCTATTTCTATCATATTCCTGTGTTGAACGGTGTTTACTTGCCTATGTTGCCTTTCTTAAAAGCTGCTGACGGACGTATTCCTAACTTGGCTGGTATTAAATACACCTACGAACCTTTGTACGAGTACAACCAATGTATGCTATACAACAATGGTAAGTACGATATGCTTTACGGCTTAGACGAAACTATACTGAACGCTCTTGTAATGGGAGGTGCTCGTGGAGGTATTAGTGGTACTGGTAGCTATATAGGTAATGTGTTAGTAGGTATTATTGAAAACTACCACAAAGGCGACATTGCTAAAGCTGTTGAACTACAAAATTACGCTCAGACAGTAATTAATGTAATTGCTAAATATCGTGGTAATATAGTGTGTGGCAAACGGATTATGAAACTTTTAGGACTTGACTTAGGTATTAACCGCACTCCTTTCCAAAATATTACTGATGAAGAAGAAGCTGTAATTAAGAAAGAATTGGAAAGCATTGACTTTTTTAACAAGTGCAACCAAATATAAAATACCAATGCCAATTGGTGAATGAAAAAAGTAACTCATTAGAAAATTAAATATATTGTGACTATGAAACAAAAGTTTTCATTTTTATTGTTCTTTATGTTGCTCTTTTCCGCAGTAGGATGGGCGCAACAGGAAAGGAAAATTACCGGCACAGTAACTGCTGACGGCGCACCGCTGTCATTTGCATCGGTAATGGTAAAAGGTACCACTAATGGTACTCAGACTGATGAAGATGGTAATTATACCATTAACGTTAAAGATGGCGATGTACTTGAGTTCAGTTTTATGGGCTTTAGTACTGTAACACGTAAGGTATCGGGAGCACGCCCTATAAACGTAACCTTAACAGAAGAAGCTAACCAATTAGAAGAAGTAGTGGTAATGGCTTATGGTACTACCCAAAAGAAAGCCAAAGTTACTAACTCGGTAGCTACTGTAAAGGCTGAGGCTCTTTCTACAGGTTCGTTTGCCAACCCAGCACAAGCTCTTTCGGGAGCAGTTGCAGGGCTTAGAGTAGCTCAAACTTCTGGTAGTCCAGGTGCAGCACCTAGCTTAGTGCTTCGTGGAGGTACTAACCTTGATGGTTCAGGTTCACCTCTTATTATTATCGATGGACAAATCAGAGGGGGCTTAAACGATATTAACCCTGATGATATTGAATCAATGGACATCTTAAAAGATGCGGGAGCTACTGCTATTTACGGTGCAAGAGCTAGCAATGGGGTGGTATTGGTTACTACTAAGAAAGGTAAATCGGGTGCTTCATCACTTAGTGTTAAGTTGAAAAACAGCTTTGCTTATATGAACAATCAGGTAGACTTTCTTAATGCTCGTGACTATCTCTACTGGCAACGTACTGCGATACGCAACGCTGCAAGAGTATGGCAAAATAGTTCGGGTGATTGGAAAGGCTTTACTGGCGAAGGTAGCTTAAATGGAGCGCAACCCTATGGTACTGGTAATAAGCATTTTGCAAGTAAGACCGATGATACTGTGCTAAATGCTAACGAAAATGGCAATGCCTATTGGTCTACTATGTTCTCGGAAAACCTTTCTGCCTCTCAAAAACAAAGGCTTCTTTCAGAAGGTTGGGAAACTATGACTGATCCTATTACAGGTAAGGAGCTTATATTTTATGATTTTTCTTTCAAAAAGGCTGCTTTCCGTTCATTTGCTCTTACTAAAGATTATTCAGTATCAATGACAGGTGGTAATGATAAAGGAAAGTATTATGCAGGTTTAGGCTATTATTATCAAGAAGGGTTACCTATTATGAGTTGGTACAAGCGCCTTACAGGTACCCTAAATGCTGAATACAAATTGAAACCTTGGCTTACCTCTAATAGCAACTTCTCAATAGCCTACGCTACTTGGTATAAAAATGCAAATGCCATAGATGATGAAGCTTATTTTGGACGTATGCTTTCAGCCCCTCCTACCCAAAAAGAAAAAGTAAACGGACAAATAGTTATGGGACGTGGTGGTAATGATGGTAACCCTCGTTTTTATGAAGGATCATTTCTTCGCGATAACAATACTAACAAAATTAACTTTGGACAAAGTTTAAGAGCTAATTTGTACAAAGGACTTTCATTGACTGTGAGCGGACAGATAATGTTTGATGAAGAGTATTATGAAGGGTTCAATAAAGACCGCCAAACCTCACCAGGTAAGACAGAAAATAACTGGAGTAGAAGTAGAAGTACTTGGGCAAGCTTTGATAGAACTATACGCCAAACTTATAATAGTATCTTAAACTATAAGTTTGATGTAGCATCTCATCACTTTGATGCTATGGCAGGTTATGAGTATTTTGACAGCTATACACGTGGACTTAGTGCATCGGGATCTGAAGCTCCTACTGATGAGTTTCAAGCTTTGGGATTGACTTCTAACAAAGAAGGTAAACGTAGTATAAGTTCTTATCACTACGGTAACAGAATTAAATCGTACTTTGGTAGGTTGAACTACGATTATGCTGACAAGTATTTATTTTCATTCACTATTCGTCGTGACGGATACTCTCGATTGATTAACAATCGTTGGGGTAACTTCCCAGCAGCTTCTTTTGGTTGGATTATCTCTCGTGAAGATTTTATCCCTGATAACGTAAAAGAAGTGCTTTCGTTTGCAAAACTCAGAACCAGCTTTGGGTTGAATGGTAATGTGCCTGATAAATTCATAGGTAATTACACTCTGCAAGGTTCTTATGGCACCAATAAATACAACGGAGCAATAGGTTATGCTATTGGTAATTTCCCTAATAAAGGGCTTCGTTGGGAAAAAACACGTACCTTTGAAGTTGGTTTAGATTTAGGATTTATGAAAAACCGTATCAACACTAACTTTACGGTGTACGATCGTTTAACAAGTGATAAAATACAGTCAATGACTCTTCCTCACTCATCTGGAGCATCGGCTATTAATACTAACAATGGTTCTTTCAGAAACAGAGGGGTAGAGATAGAAACCAATTTCCAAATTATTAGAGAAGGAGATTTGCGTTGGGATTTAGCAGTTAATGCAGCTTATAACAAGAATACTGTAGTAAAACTGCCTAATAATGACCTTCCTAACAACAGACAAGATGCTTTTGAAGTATATGATGGTACAACAGGAGGCAAAAAATGGGTAGGAGGTTACCAAGAAGGACAAGAGCCTGGTGATATGTATGTTTACGAAGCAATGGGTATATACAAAAGTGAGGAAGAAGTACGCCGATTAGCTAATAATTTGATAGACGAAACTAGCGGTAAAAAACTATACGGACCTGCTGCTTGGGCTGCCTTAAGCGATGCTGAAAAAGAAAAAGGACTACCAATTCAGCCTGGTGATGTAATTTGGAAAGATGTGAATGGTGATGGAAAAATAGACAAGTACGACTTAGTGAAAGCAGGTAATGTATTCCCTAAATGGACAGGAGGTATTAGCACTTCTTTGAGCTACAAAAACTTACGCCTTTCTGCTCGTATGGACTATGCTCTCAAATTCAAACAAAGTATCTCGGCAGGTAACTCATTGCGTTGGTACTTAGGTAATATGCAAGGAACTTTTAACACTGTAGAACAAGTGAAAGACACTTGGACTGCTGAAAATCCTAATGCTAAATACCCTAAATATTACTGGGCTGACCAACTTGGTAAACGCAACTATGATCGTAGTTCGACTATGTTTGTTTATGAAGGTAGTTACTTAGCTTTCCGTGAGGTAGCTCTCAGCTATAATTTTGAAAAAGATATAGTAAATAAAATAGGACTTGATAACTTAGAAGTTTCCTTGATAGGACAAAACTTAGGTTACCTTACTAAAGCTGAAACCTACTCACCTGAGGCATTAGGACAATCAAGTTCAGGTTATCCTTTACCAAGAACTATTATCTTAGGATTGAATTTAACCTTTTAAAAAATGCAACGTATGAAAGTTTTAAAATACATAACAATTACTGCAGGGCTATTGCTTACAGCCTCTTGTAATGACTTAGACCTTGCCCCTTTAGACTATAACGGTAGTGGAAACTTCTGGAAAAATGAAGCTCAAGTAGTAGGTGCTATTGAGGGAGCTCATAACTATTTTAGAGGCAATGACTTTAACTATTGGTTATTAGGTGAGGCACGTGGAGGTACTATGATACCTGGAGGTACTTCATCATTAGATCAGAACTTACATTATTCTGATTTAAAATCACAGAATATTAGTGCCAAAAACCCTCAAAATAGTTCTTGGTTCGGATTTTATGGAGACATTTTTAATATCAATAATGCGATTAAGAATATAGAAGATGCAGGGTACCTAAGTGCAGCTAATAAGAGTTACTATTTAGGACAAATGTACGGAATGCGTGCATGGTACTATTTTTGGCTTTACAGAACCTACGGAGGGGTACCTATTAAAACAGGCACTGAGATATTAGACAAAACCCCTACCAGTGGTGAAGAGCTTTTTACCGCACGTAGTACTCCAAAGGCTACTTTAGACTTTATAAAAGCTGATATTAACAAATCGGAAACTCACTTTACCAATTCTAATAAAGTGAACAACTTTGATAGGGTACACTGGTCATATTACGCTACCTTAATGTTAAAAGCAGAGATTTATCTGTGGTCAGCTAAAGTAACAACTGGTGACCAAACACCTGCGGCTACCGATTTGGCAACTGCTAAGGCAGCCTTAGATAAGGTAGTTAATTCCGGTAAATTTAGCCTTATGCCTAATTATGCCGATGTTTTTGATTATAAGAAAAAACAAAATAGCGAAATTATTTTTGCAATGGCTAATTTAGAAAATGAATCAAGCACCCCATTTAGTTCTTTTATGTACTATCCACATAACTTTAACAATAAATTTGATGAAAACGGGAGAGCTTTCGAAGACAATGACCCTTTAAAACTTCAAGGAGGTCACTCATTCAATGAGTACAAATTTGAACTATTTGAAGCTTTTGATGCTACTGATACACGTAGAGCAAAAACTTTCTTATCTTTCTACAGCGATGCTGCTAAAACAAAAGGAAGAGGTATAGCTCTTATTAAGTACATAGGTTTTACTAACACAGCTGGCACACGTGTATATGCTGATGATATACCTGTATACCGCTATGCTGATGCGTTACTAATGTATGCTGAAATAGTTAATAAAGAGAATGGAGACCCTTCAGCTTATATTAATGAAATAAGAAAACGTGCTTATGGGGCAAACTACACTTCAGCCAATGCATATACGCATACTGACTTTGCCGCTGGCGAGTTGGCTATTTTAAAAGAACGTGATAAAGAGTTCGTAGCCGAATCAAAACGTTGGTTTGATGTTCTCCGTTTGCAAGACGCTGCAGGAAAGCCACTTGTATTCTCAAAAGAGGCTAACTATGGTAAAATAGCAAACACCGTACAACCTATATTAAATGAAGCTACAGAAGCTTATAAGGTACTTTGGCCTATTAATAAAGATGTTATGAATAGAGATAAAGATGTTGCACAAACACCTGGTTACACTGAATAAATGCTTTTCTTGAGAAATATTGGTTAAAGAGCGAAAAAGCTGTCCGTGAATTGCGGACAGCTTTTTTCATTAGATAATTAGTTTAGGAAAAATATACTATTCCTGAATAATTTAGCAGATGTTAAGGAGTACTTATTCTTCGTCAAATACTCAGTTGCACCAGCTCACTGATTTTCCTTCGCTTATAGTTCGCTCATCCTTCGCTCATCCTTCGCTCAGAGTTTACTTGAGTATAAGATAGCTTGAACAGTTTTTCTGTTTGGGGTCTTTTATTTTTTGATGTTCTGTACCTTATAAAAATGAGGTTATAAAGTGCTCATAAGCATTAATAATTGGTGAAGGCTTTCCTCTTGAGTGAGTCCATCCATAGTGAGCGTATGAGTGGCTTGGAGATAAAAAGGAGTTCGTTCAAAAAGGTGTTTGCGAATAAAATCCTCTAAATCTTCCTTTTGAACACCTTTTAAAAGGGGACGATCAATATCTTTTGCCAAGCGTTGGGCAAGAGAAATAGGTTGATATTTGAGGTAGACGCTAAGGGTATTGGGGGCTTGCTGTATAAGAGCCATATTATTACCAAAACAGGGAGTTCCTCCACCCAAGGAAAGGATAAAATTATCCTTTTGAGTTAGGAGCTGTTGCAAATAAAGAGCTTCTTTTTTACGGAAGTAAATTTCACCTTTGATGGCAAAAATTTCTTGTATTGGCATATTTTCTTGTGCAGCAATATAATCATCAAGGTCGATAAAAGGAATATTTTTAGCGGCTGCTAAGGCTTTTGCAAGGGTTGTTTTACCACTTCCCATATATCCAAGCAAAATTATTTTCATATATAAACTATTGAAAAATAAGATGTTAAACAAATATTTAAAAAATAAAGTGCAAAAATAATCATTTTTTCTTGGTTAGAAAAAAAAAATGTTATACCTTTGCACCCGCAAACAAGGAAATACTTGTTTTTGCTACCCGACTCGGTAGCTCAGCTGGTAGAGCACGACACTCTTAATGTTGGGGTCCTGGGTTCGATCCCCAGCCGGGTCACAAGGGTTTTACAATTTGTTTTTCATTTTATGAAGGACTTGGTAGCTCAGTTGGTAGAGCACAACACTTTTAATGTTGGGGTCCT
>CAUREJ010000050.1:0-15602 GCA_963523735.1 uncultured Capnocytophaga sp. | reverse complement strand
TCTGAGAACCTATCTATAGAAAGAAACATCTGTCTATAAAGCAATGCTAAAAATAGAATTTCTTGTTTATTCATTATATTGTATTTCTAAGAAGAGTTAGTTACATTAAATTTTCCAACTCATCAAATATCTCTGTTGAATTATCTATGGGTTCTATAAATTTATTAAATAATATTCTTTCTGACTTATAATCTACAAAACTAATATCGATAAAACCTTGACTCCAAAAATCTATACATCCTCCTTTATTCTCGTCTTCAAATTCTATCCTATCCATATCTCCAAAATTTTTCACAACTTCATCTTCTTCTTTTAAAGAAGATATTTTTACATCATATTTACTTAGTTTTGAACTAAATCTATTTATAAACCAATTAATATCTTTTTTCATATTTTAAATTATTTTTTAAATAATAGGGGAGGTGATAAATTTCTATATTTTGGTGGAATATCACCTCCTTGCTTTTGTATTATAAATTGCTGGGCTTTATTTGCTTTCGGACCTACTATTTTAAACCAATTAATATTTCCTCCTTGAGATAAACTATTCTTAGGAACTTGAAACTCTACATATATTGTTCCTTTAGCAGATCCCGTATATGATGTAGGTCCTCCTTTTGTAACAAACGTTAGTCCCTGAGAATCTCCAACTGGAATATCACTCTTTTGCATAAGATTATATTCTTCAACAGACATCCAACGTCCAACAGTTTCCCATTCAATTTGATTCCTTCCTGTCCAAGGGTTTAAACCTTCTTTTTTTGCATACCTATACCCTCCTGCAAATCCTGAAACAGATCCCACTCCTGCTCCAAAAATAGCTCCTGACCCAGCACTATTCCAAGCTGCTTCAAGATTTCCTGTTGTAATATAACCAGCAGTAAATCCACCTATAGCTCCTCCAGCAGCCCCTCCAATAGCTCCAGCTATAAATCCTTTAACAACAGGGCTTGTTATATTAACGCCTTGAAGAAGTACATTAGTCCCTTTCCCAGCAGCAAATCCAGCTGCTCCTCCGATGGCTCCTGATAAAGCTCCAATACCTACTCCTTGTAGGACCTTACCATTTCCACCGGGAAGCACCGCAAAACCCGCTCCCGAAACAGCCCCGCCTGCTGCTCCACCTACCATAGATGACACTATGGTTGTCCCGCCTGCAACAGCTCCACCCACAGCCGAGCCTACTCCTCCTGAAACTCCACCTATAACAGCTCCACCACCTATCCCTAACCAAGAACTTAGCCTGCTGTAATCCCATTTGAATGGATTATAAGTTCCGTTGGCCTGCGAACCTCCAAAATAGGCTCCTACAAGTGCCCCAATGACAACAATCGCTGTGATAATTTCTTCACCATCAGGGTCTGTATATTTTAGAGGATTATTCAAGCAATACCCATACCTATTAAAGTTTTGGGTGTTAAAGGGGTCTTGTACATAGTTATCAGGTTGTAAGAAGCGGTGTAGGGTAGGGTCATACAAGCGTCCGTTCATATGTATTAAGCCTACGGTTTGCAGGTGTTCGTGTCCTGTAAAACCACGGTCTAATAGGGCGAGTTTATCTAAGGTATTGCCTGCGCCGTCTTCTACTTTTATGGGTTGTCCCCAAGGGTCAAAGTGTCTGCGTTCGGCTATATTGCCGTCTTCATCGGTGAGCATTACTATAGAGCCTAAGTAATCTCTATGTAAGTAATAGAGCTTTTGTGTCTCACCGTCCGAAATGAGTATCGCAGGGGCACTATAGGCATCACCGCCTAAGTAAAGTATAAACTTGGTGCTGTTATCGGTTTTGTTACATACTATCTCTACACTACCATCGTGGCTGTAGTGTTTTAGCAATGGGCGTTTGGCTTTCTCTACTTCGGCATTGCCGTAATAGCAGTGCGAACGTTCGCCAAAGGTGTTATATTCATAGCTTATCCGCTCTTTATCCTTTACGTATATCTGCTCAGGAGCTTTGAAAGCGTTATACCTTACAGTGGGTAGTGGGTATTTTTCTAAATACGTCTCACCTGCTTCATTAGTAGTGAGCTTTTGTTGTTGGTAGCCATTACGTGTGTATTCGTAGGTACCCATCGCGCTATTCTCAGTAATCCTTCCGCGTTCATCGTATTGGTGGGTGGCATTGCCCCAGCGGGTGAGGCGGTCGGTGGTATCATACGCAAATTCTTCTTTTTGGTTATAAAAACTATAAGTACGATGATTGAGTAGTCCTCGTTGTGGGTTGAAATCGTATTGCAATACGTTTAGTGGGGTATCTTCCCTTTGTACGGTTTGTGTTTTAGGGAAATGACTGTTGTAGTCTAAAAGTTCTTTGGTTTTGCCTTTGTAGAGGCTCAATGGCTGTCCGTATTCATTACTTGCGGTCAGTTTCCAGAGGGTTGCTCCGCTTGGTGTTTTCATTTCTACCAAATCCCCATTTTCATAACGGTATTGCACGGCACTGCTCACACATTTGCCTGCCGTTTGGGCGGTAGTGGTTTCTTGTTGTACACGTCCAAAGGCATCATAAGTATAGTTTTTAGTAAATACTGCTTGGGGGTTGGTTTCGGTAGTTTGAACCAATTGTTTGAGTCCGTTGTATTCATAGCGGTAACTGTCGTTATTGCCGTCTTTGTTTTGGTTGTCTATTTGGGTGAGCAATTTGTCGGCGTTATAGGTGTAGCGTATGCGCATATCAGTATAGTCGCCCGTGATATGTTTTTCGGTGAGGCGGTCGCTGCCTTGCGCATAATTAAAGGTCGTTTTACCCTTAGGGGTAGTTTCTTCAGTGAGATTACCCCAAGCATCGTATTTATAGGTGTAGTACCCTGCTGAGGGGTCGGTAAGGCTTGTTTTGCGACCCCAGCCATCTTGTGTAATGCGTTGTACTGCACCACTATAGTCAGCTGTTTTTAGATTGCCATTAGCAAAATAAGTATAGCGCACGGTACCCCCTGTATCTTGGTGTTCTACGATGTTACCTTGCGCATCGCGAGTGCTTACAATTTGTTGCTGACCGTCATCGGCAGTAGTTTTGAGCTTGTCGTAAGTAAAACGGGTAACTTTTCCTTCGGGACTGGTGATAGTGGTAGGTCGCCCATATACATCGTATTCTGTCTTCTTCACCTTCTGAGAAGCACCTCCTGCAAGGTAAGGTGTGCTTACAGCTACTTGTTGCCCTATACCGTTGTACTCGTAGCTAATTGCATAGCGGTTGTTAAAAGCATCGTTACTTTCTTTTTCTAACAACCAGCCTAAAGTGTTATAAGTTTCAGCACTATAAGCCCCTTCTTCGTTCTCAGTAATGGTTTTAAAAATACCTCCATCAAAGCTATAGCGCATTGTGGTTTTCTTACCCAAGAAATTCGTGGTTTGGGTAGGTCTGCCCCAGAGGTCATACTCATAAAGAGTACTTTGTTCTAATGGTGTCGTTTCGCGCTCCAGCAAACCTCTGTTGTTATAACTGAACTTGGTTACTTGTCCTTCGTGGTCGGTATGAGAGGTAACCAACCGATGGGTAGGGTCATAGGTATAGCGTTCGGTGCGTTGTTGCCCGTCTTCAGCAGTGGCGGTTTGCTCGGTTACGTTGCCGTACTCGTCATAACCATAAGAAGTAGTGCGCCAACCCGTACCATTGCCTTGGGTCTTATGAGTAGTGAGCAAGCCTTTGTCGTAAGCAAAAGTTTCGGCAGTGCTAAAGCTATTGCCTGCCAAAGTGGTAGTCGTTTCTTTCTTTTCAGGCAAGCCTACAAAATACGGAGTTTCACTCTTTGGCAAATAGCTCACACGCGTACTTTGGCTATAACCATCCGTTTGGGTGCGTTGTTCGGTAAGGTTACCTTCGGCATCATAAGTAAAATTATTAGTAGTAGTTAGTCCTAAAAGCCTGTCTTCAGTGGTTTGCTGAGTAAGCTGTAGTTTAAAGACTTTGTTAGGACTGAGGGTATGAGTGTATTGGTATGAGTTTTTTTGAAAATAATCTGTAGGTATATATGATGATGTAGAAACAATATAATTTAATGAAAAATCCTCTATTAAGGCTCCTCTTAATCCTCTTAAGTGAGGATTCATTACTTTTTGTGTATAGATTTGATTATTATATTTATAAGGTTCATTCCAGTTTGTACTTCCTATTTTTGTAAACCCTAAGAATCCTAAGCCTTCTGTATTTGTAATGGCATTATAATAAGCAAAATAACGTTCTGTTTTAGGAATACTAACCCCTTCACGTTCTAACTTAGAAACTAATCGTACTGATTGCATATTTACAACAGCTACGTATGGATAGTTTTCGCTATAGATTTCTGCTTTATAAATGGGCTCTTTTTCTATATCTATATCAGAAACCATTGGTTTATACGATATTTTTTCTTGTACTCCTCCATTATAAACTTCTCTAAGCAAAAGTTCTTCTTTATTATTCTCTTGCAAGTAAGCTGTTTCTATCAAGTTACCCGAAAAAAAAGATATATCCATTACTCTATTGCGCTCATCAGGTGCTGAAAAAATAATATGTGCCGGAAATCCACTGATAAGTCTTTTAGAAGCTCCCTCTACAAACGAAAGTTCTGTACCCTCTGATTGGTTATCAAATACTTTGATATTGCGAATTTGGTCTGATTTAGTGTTTGGTAGATTAAATCTTGTAGACTCATACTGCACTATATCTGTCTTGCCATCATTATTAACATCTATAGGAATTAAAGAATAGTTTCTATAATAATAATTGTAATAATAAATAGGATCACCTGTGTAATGATCTACCCCATCTTCTACTTGTTCTACTTCTTCAATCGTTTTGGCTGTAAATGCAAAACTAAAACTTTTTAATTCATAATCAAATCCTTTTCCAGTATTAGTAAGTACACCAAACTCCTTACTTTCATTAGCAGTAGGTAATAAGAAATCAATCTTGCCATCACCATTAAAATCCCCTACCATAGGATGAAATATTCCTAATTTTATATAGTTGCTATTATACCGATACAACAAGTGCAAATGCTGATAATTATCCATTTCATATACAAAAAGAGCCCCTTCGGTAATATGAATAATATCTGTTTTACCATCTCCATTAACATCCATTGCCATAACTAAGTCATTCCAAGATATGCTTTCTTGCATATTACCTATTCCTTCTGAATGTTCACTCTCATTTCGTTTGTCTAAATCAATCCAATAAACCCTTCTTCTATGATCTCTAGTATGCTCACACCCTTCACAAGTAGGTTCAAACGGAATTTGATCGAAAGAAGGCATTCGTATAAAGCAAGTCTCTCTTTCAATAGGATATTCTATAGCTATAATATCAGTGAGTCCATCTCCATTAAAGTCACCTGATAAAAATTTCAAATCATTGTATGAAATATTTTTCTCTTCTGCAACAATATGAGGAGGCCCTCCCTGCTTTATCCATTCTTCTATTAAAAGATTACAATAATTTCTTCCTCTATCTTCATAAGTAGGAAGTTTCCATTCCTTTGTGTTCTGATAAGATAAAGCTGTCATAGATGATTTTACATAGCTGTTAAAAACAACTTTATCATCTTCTTGATGGGTAGTTACAATACCTTGTCCATCAAATAATTTTCCCGTACTCAAAACAAGTTTTGCAGGAAAAATATCTTTGAAAGTATATCCTAAAGGAAGACCTCCTGTAAGTTGATAAGGACTTTTCCTGAAAACATCAAAAAGATATATTTTCTTATAAGCATCTTTTCCTATGGTTGGATACATTACAAAATCTGTATGATTATCTCCATCAAGGTCTAAGGGTACTACAGCCGAATTTTGATTGTCAACACCTACTAAGGGCACTTCCGACTTAAAATTATTATTTTTAAATCCTTTTGCAGTATCCCAATATCTAAATTCAATAGGTGTATACTTTTCTCCTCCTACCATTTCTTCTACAGCTACTAATCGATTATAATTTAGTGCGTTAGTGTTATAAGTAAGAGTATATTTTCTATAATCAGCATTATTATTAGTTACTCTAATCTCTGATAGTAAACTATAATTTATAAAACGACTCCCTCCCACATAAGCACTTTCTATACGATTACGAGCTTTATATTTAAAGTTAATGGTGTGAAGCACTTTCTCTTTTCCTCCGTATTCAACTCTATCAATATACAAACGGTTATTTTCTGTAGTATAAAAATATTCTATACTTACTCCTTGCGCGTCTTCCCAATGAGAAAGTGCATATTCCAATAGATTTTGTGCTCTATTCCCTTTCAAATCTCTTCCATAATAAGCTTTAGCCCCATTAGGATAAAGCACTTCAAAGTAGTCAGGACCAAAAGCAGCGTTTTTACTTTTACCTACTGCCCTAATACGTACTTGCGAAAAAATCTCAGTTTCATATATTGCACCATTCTCACCGTGTATTCCTTCTTTCAGTAGCAAACGCTGTCCATCTAAAGCAAACTGGTCTGTATTAGTAAAATTCACTTCGCTGATTTTACCATTGTGGTATTTTGTACTCCCCACACGGCTTATTACTGATAGCCCCGCTAAGTGCCAACCATACCCTGCAATGCCATTACCACTTTGGCTGTTATAGGTTAGTGCCAAAGTAGGGGCAACCTCTCTAATTTCTCGAGGCAAAGCAATAGGTATTGTATACACAGCTGCTCCAGTCTCCGACACACTTAGGTTCCCCATTGTCTGCCCTACAGTAGTAGCTCCATTACTTCGTGCACTAATAGCACTACTAATGGGAAGTGCTGTATAAGTGGGCATATCAAGCGGTTCTTCATAGAGTGAAGTCCGCTTTATAGCTTCTAAAGGATAAGTCTTCTGTGCCTCTCCTTTTAATGTATAAAGAACTAATATGAATAATAAATAGCGTTTCATTTTTGAAAAGTTATATTTCCTAAGAAAACATCTTTTATTACATTACTCAAGTAGGGCGAATAACTAAGTCCTATTGCTGAAGGTGCTGAGGCAAATACATATTTAGAGGCATTCCATTGCTGTGAAAATACATCAGGGGGTGTGCATACTCCTATACCTCCTCTGCCCGAAGAAACGGCATCTGTACTGAGCAACAAAAAAGGAAATGCAGTATTGATAGGTTTCTCTTCTTGTGCCAACAAAGGAAAGCTAGTCATTATATAAATAAAACAAAAAATCTTTATGTATTTATCATTTACCATTTTCAATCACCATAGCAGTCTTCCCTCCTATTTCCAAAGTATCACCTAAAACAATCTCTTTCCCCGATACCACATCTGTACCCCTCAAAAATCCCGCCAAACTCTCAGCAAAGCGGTTCAGCTGAAGCGTTTGCGGCTTTTCACTGTTGTTAAGCACTACCATTACCGACTCGGTATCATTGTAGCGAAAATAGACATACACTTCGTTTTCAGGCAAATATTGCTTAGTTTTACCATAGTGAATCACAGCCTTATCCTTACGCCAGTTAAAAAGCTTAGCGGTAAAATCGTAATACTCTTTTTGGGTAGTGGTACGCCCAGCAGCAGTGAAAGCGTTTTGCGCATCACCAGCCCAACCACCGGGGAAATCCCTCCGTATATCGCCATCCCCCTTACTCTTGTCGCCAGTCATACCTATCTCACTGCCGTAGTACAACTGCGGAATACCGCGTGCTGTAGCCAACATACTGATGATAAGCTTGTAATCGGCTATTTTAGGATATACGTGATTAAGGCGTGCCGTATCGTGGTTTTCAGCAAAGATAAGCAAGTTATTAATATCTTTATACAGAAAATCATTCGCCAAATTATCATACAGCTGCATCATACCCTTATCCCACGACGGAGCAATCCGAAACGCCTCACCTATCGCATTAAAAAGAGGAAAATCCATCACCGTAGGCAGATAAGTATTATAGCTCTGTATGGCACTTATAGGGCTGTCTTTTTGCCAGTATGACACTTGCGCACTTTGGTTGAGCCACACCTCTCCCATAATATTAAAGTGCGGATACTCATCCATAATTGCTTTCGTCCATTTAGCTATACCCTCTTTGTCGTTGTATGAATACGTATCCACGCGCAGCCCATCAAGGTCAGCGTACTCTATCCACCATATAGCATTCTGGGTCAGGTAGTTAAGCACCAACGGATTCGCCTGATTAAGGTCAGGCATCGAGCGCGCAAACCACCCCTTCTCGCAGTACTTTTTATCCCATTCCGAAGCATTGCTGTCCATTTGGGTACTCATCCTAAAAGTACTCTGACCATACCCTGGGAACTGATGCAACCAATCATAGCAAGGCAAGTCTTTCACTATCCAATGCTGGCTGCCCCAGTGGTTAGTCACATAGTCTTTGATGAGCTTCATACCCCGCTTATGCAAAGCTGTAGATAGCTGTACATATTCCTCATTAGTACCATAGCGAGGGTCTATTTTATAAACATCAGTTTGGGCATAAGTATGATACGAATGTTGCGGTTCGTTATCTTCACATAAGGGCGTACTCCATATAGCCGTAGCTCCTAAGGATTGTATATAGTCCAAATGGTCTATAATTCCCCGAATATCACCCCCGTGCCTTCCGTCCGAAGCCTCTCGGTTCAGCTTGTCAGTAAGAGCCGAATGTGAATCGTTATCAGTCTTACCATTAGCAAAGCGGTCAGGCATAATCAAGTACACCATATCGCTACTGTCAAAGCCCTTGCGGTAAGCCGAGCTCTCACGTCGTGCTTTTAGCTCATAGCGTACATTGCCCACCTTTTTATTCTTATCCAAAAGAAAAATAGGGTAATTCCCCGCCTTTTTATCCTTTGTATCAACAGTAACAAACAGATAATTAGGGTTATCAGTTTTCAGTACGTTAGTGATAGGCAAATCGCTCTCCACCCTGTACTTACTGATATTTTTTCCATATAGCAGCACTTGTACTTGTGAGTACTGCATACCTTCCCACCAAAACGGCGGTTCTACACGCTCTATTTGTGCGTGTGTATTAAAAAAGCTAAATAATCCCATAAGGGTAATGATATATTTCATAATGTTAATTTGTCAATTTATTTTTTATAACCTCTCTTAGTTCTTTTAATTAAATGAAAAAAACTAAGTACAATTTATTAAAAGGAACTCTCTGATAAACAAATACTTACAAACTTTCTTTTAATTATTCTTTTAATTAATTGAAAAAAACTAACTGCAATTTATTAAAAGAAATACCGTTATTTTATATGTGTATAACCCAAATAGAGTTTTTTAGAGATCCTATATTCTTAATTTTCAAATCTTTCTTAAGCTGAGATAACAAGTTATTGATTTTGTTCTTCTTCTGTTTCTCGTCTAAAATATCAGGCAGTTTATCCCAAAGTAATTTGTCAATATCCGCCCTACTCATATTGCCGTGATCTTTAATAGCGTTTAGTATAAAATCCAAATAATATTGCTTATCCATTCCTTTATTTTTAGAATAGTCAGCTTTTTGTCCTGTTTTCTGAGAGATTTCTTTGCAAATAAAAAAGTTAGGTTTTCGTCCTTCTATCAAGTGCTTTTTCTTTAAATATTTCTCTTCTGAAAGACTAAGCTTCTTGTGTTTCTGAACTTTATCCAGCATTATTATCTCTTCAATAGTAAGTTCTGGGTCTTGTGCTAACCGTTGCGCGTAATTCACATCCAAAACCTTTCCTATAAGAGTCATTTTTACCTTTCCTCCCGATATATCATATTCAGGCATAGGAAAAAAACGAGCTCGCTGGTAGTTAAACATCTTTTTGATACCGCCTCCTACTGTATCTACCATTTTCAGGTTAAACATAGCTCTTGCCAAAAACGGATTGCGATAAGTCTCTTCAGGTGCATCTTCTAATACTACTTTTTCTACACTCTCAGGTATAAAAGTACCGTAATTGGTAAATACAAGGCGATCTTCAAATTCTATAAGGTTAATACGTGCCGCCTTAGTATAGTCCTGATGGGCAATACAATTATTCAAAGCCTCTCGTATAGAAAAAGGCTCATATTGAGTTACTTCTGTCGGAAAAATAGTCCCATCTTGCAAATAGCGATATTTCAGATTGCGCACTTTAGCAAAAGCTTTTTCTACTGAAAGTAATAATGGCATCTCAAAAATTTCATAATCCAAGTCCTCATTGTCCCGATTTACTAATTTCCAACGAATTTTAATGTCTGCCGGACTTAAAAAATGCTCAGCTTCACTTTCTCCTAATAAAATAAGAGCTGTACGAGTGATTTTCCCCTTAATAGTAATTTTAGCTTTATTCAAAAAAGTAATATCGTCCCATACCTCTACCTCTTCAGCCATATCAGGATACTTATTCTTAAAGTTATTACGAGCCAAAGCTATAGCCGTAGGATTTAAATCACTTATGGTAGCCCCTTCTATTACCTCAGCACTCCAATCTTCCAAAACCAACTGTTTTCTAATACGTTCTATTTTTTCGATATGCAAAGGTACTAATTCCTCACCATTACGAGCGTAATAATGCCCACCAAAAGCAATAGGAATACCCCTCGGGGCAGCCGGTATCTGAAACATAAGCACTCTTTTACCCTCCTGTTCAAGCTCATAAATTTCAATAAAAGAGATTTGTTCTGTTGTCTTCCTACTAATTTCCCCTTTTACGCTTTCTAAACTTTTAGCACTATTTCTATAGAGTGTTCCTACTATTTGATGTTTTTTATCTTCTACTCCAAAAATAAGCCAACCGTATGCTTTTCGCTTCAAATTTGCTTCATTCGATATTGCAGAAAAGTACTTTCCTAATTTAGAGCTATCAAAATCATTCTTTGCTTCCTTAAACTCTACAACCTCATTTTCTATGCTACTTAAAAGCTGTTGAAAAACATCTGCTATATCCATATTGGTAGTTTTCATATCTATCTATTTTTCAATCAGATACAAACCATCACCAAGCGTGGTGATAAATTGAATCAGTTACTTTTTAACTCCTATCTTCTCTTTTCCAGCTGCCTTGCCCATTTATCAAAACAAAGAAAAGCCTTATTTTCTCATTATTTGCTGCAAAGTTAAGAATTTATTCGCTAATCCCCAAATTTGCTAATTATTAATTGTTTTGTAATTTTGCCCCATTAATTATTTATTACTATGAAAATCGTCATTTCACCCGCAAAAACCATTAATGAAACCACCCCATTACCTACCACCGCCCACACACTACCTATCTTTCCTGCCGAAACAGAGCAGGTAGCCACTGTCCTTCAGCAGCTCAATCCCGCACAGCTCTCTTCCCTTATGAGCATCTCTGCCAAGTTAGCCAATCTCAACTGGCAACGCCACCAACAGCTTCACACCCCCCTTACTACAAGCAAGGCACGCCCAGCTCTCTTCGCCTATAATGGCGATGTGTACGAAGGACTGAACGCCTACTCCCTTACCACCCCTCAAATCGATAAGTTACAACAATCCCTCCGTATTCTCTCAGGACTCTACGGACTCCTAAAACCATTAGACCTTATCCTGCCTTACCGACTCGAAATGGGTATCAAACTCCCTGTTGGCAATGCCGCCAATCTCTATGCTTTTTGGCGAAACAAAATCACCCAAGCCCTTAATAACGAACTCCAAGAAGGCGAACTCTTCATCAATCTCGCCAGCGACGAGTATTTCAAAGCCATCGATAGCAGCCAACTCAAAGTACCCGTCATCACCCCCGTTTTCAAAGATTACAAAGGCGATACCCTCAAAATCATCAGTTTTTATGCCAAGAAAGCACGCGGCTATATGGTGCGTTATATTGCTCAGAATAACATCACATCTATCCACGACCTCAAAGGCTTCAATACCGATGGTTACTCCTTTTCAGAACAACACTCCAAAGAAAACACCCTCGTCTTCATCAGGTAACAGCAAAACAAAAAACTTTGTCAAAGTCCCTGACTCCGACAAAGTTTTTTTTAATTACCTAATCACCCAATCTGCTAATTTCCTAATTTCCTAATTTGCTAATTTCCTAATTTCCTAATTTCCTAATTGTCAATTGTCAATTGAACAATGTGTCCCTCATTCCCTCGCACATTCAGCACCGTATTATCTTCAAACAAAAGGTATTGCCCTTTAATTCCCATTAGTTTACCTTTATAGGTAGGCGTTTGTAGCAGTTGCAAGCTCCGTACTTGGGTAGGGTATTTTTCCACAGGAAAATGAATGTGCAAAGGCGTAATATCCTCTGTAATATAAGGCTGCACCTCTTCCGGAACAAACTCCCTCACCTCCAGTTTCACACGTAGCAAATCCACCTGATGAATCTGGTTCGTCAGCATTTTTCTCCAATTTGTCTTATCAGCAATCTTTTCCTTCAAAGCCACTTCAGCCACCCCAGCCAAGTAACGGTTAGGCACTTCAGCTAGAATCAAAGCCTCGTGAGCCCCTTGGTCAATCCACCTCGTAGGCGCCTGTGATTTCCGAGTAACCCCCACCTTCACTTCGCCCGAGTTTGCCAAGTACACATAATGAGGCTGCAGTTGCACCTGCTGTTCATATTCCAAGTCACGCTCCTCAATGTCAAGGTGCGCCTTGCTAAGCTCAGGGTGCATCACCCAGTCTGCTGTTTGTGGCACCTCAAAAAAACACTCCTTACAATATCCCTGACGGTAGATAGGCTTGTTCAAACCGCAATTCATACACCTAAACCCAACAAACCGCAGTGTAATATCCCTCCCAATAAGCCCATTCATCAGCACAAAATCCCCCTCCATAGGTAAGTAATACCGTATAGGGTCAGCCCATTCGGTAAGCATCTTTTGTAAAACACCCTCAAACATATAAAGTCCTAATTAAATATAAAAACAAAACCACTATGATGGCTCATTATTTCCAACTTCCTCCTTTTTCACCTCCTCATTCTTAGTGAATTTATTGTAAAGGAATGAAGCAATTAATATCAGCAAGCCCAATACTACAAACACAATCGTTTTGCGCAGCGTATCCAAATGAGTAGTATCGTATACAAACAATTTTAAAATACTAAAGCTGATAAGCGTAATACCCGATAGACGTAAGTATTTCTTCTTCTGTAATAATCCCATAACTATCAGTAAGATAGCATAAGCCCCCCACAGAATAGTAAGTCCAAGTTTGTAGTTAGAAGTCGATTCGTATAGCTCCGTCCAGTGCAAAAGCTCACTGCTGCCCACCCATAACACCGATAAGTGCAGTAACAGCTCAAGGTATCGCTGGTTCCGAGTCCAAGTATTCAAAAATAGCTGCAATCTGTAAACAGAGTAGCACAACAGCCCAAAAGCTATAATACCCACATAGCGCACACTTAAAAACCACAAGGAACGCACCTCACCTTCAGCAGCAGCATTAATGTAACGACCCCTTAATTCACTAAAGTAGTACAGACCGAAAAGAATAAACACCCCCGATAGTATATAGCTTAAAACCATTTGTATTTCACCGATAGGTTTATTCTTAAAGAATCTGATATTCAGCATACTATAACCCGCCACAAACACTAAGCTGTAACTTATATAAGCCACCTTTTTAAACAACGATAAGTCCTGTATCTGTACCAGCCTATAAGTATCAGTAAAGTTAGGTTCTCGCAAGAACTGCATATCCAAGGCAACCCCTATTTCACGCAAGAAAGTGTAGAACAAACCACCTACAAAAAACACATTCAAAAAGAAAGTAATAGCCTGAGCGTAGCTGCCGCCACCTTCCCGTTTTTGGTGTACATATAGCATCGCACCCATTGCCAAGCAATACAGTAGTGCATTGATAAACAGCGCATTCGCAAAAGGAGTTATATGAAAAGCTAACAAGTCAAGGTCGTAAATACTATAGCTGTGTTCTGCCCAATCTATCAGCATATTCCCCGTAGCCAAAAACGTTACCGCATAACTTATACGCTCAAAAACAGGCAACCCTTTCAACCTGCCAAAAACAAACAACAAAGCCGCTTCAGCACTCCAGAACAACGTAACCCACGAACCCTTGAACTGTATCGGAATAACCAATGTAGCGAACGACAAAGCCAATACTAAAATCAAATACTTCAGTACGTTATAATCCTCTTTACAACGGTGGAAGTAGTAAGCCACACCAAGGTGGAACAGCGCATTAGCAAGCGTAAATACCGCCAACGCACTATTGCTATCGTACACCGACTCAATCAAAGCCCCTCCTATGCCGTAAAAAAGCAAACTGTTAAGCAAAAATACTGCCACATCAGTACTGATAAGAGTTTTTACCTGCTTTATTTTCTGAGCTATAAATGAGCCGTAGAAAGTCAAGAAAGTAACCACGTTAAAACTCATATAAGCAGTAAAATGCTCCTGTCTATAAGTGTAAGAACTATCCGCAAACATAACTAATAGCAGTATCCACGTAAAGAAGAAAGCCGATACAAACAGCTGCATCCATTGCTTGTAAAACGAAAGTATCAGCACCCCAATGTTAATGATAGCCGTATAAGCAAAAAGAATATCCACCCGTCCCGAGTTATTGCTAAGTAAGAACGGAATAGCGTAACTACCCACCAAGCCAATCAAAGCAATAGCCACTTGGTTGTAACTCAATGAAGCCAATACCGTAAAAGCCGTAAATAAGAACATCAGCACAAAAGTAAACCCTTGCGGGAAAAACTCAAATACCGAGTAAGCAATAAAAGTCACAAAGTAGAAAATAGCCATAGCACCACTCACCAAGATGGCGCTAAAGTTCTTGTAATTTTTCTTGAGGAAAGCACCCGTAACAAACAAGCCAACCCCCATAGCATAACCCAATGCCAAGCGCATTTCCGGACTGATAAGATTATGGTCTATCGAGTATTTAACCCCTATAAACACCCCAATAAGCACAATAGCAATCCCTATTTTGCTAAGCAGATTTTCGCCAATAAAACGCTCCCAATCCCAGTTTTTAGGCGTATCGGTACTGAAAACCCTCTCTTTAGCAGCTTTCTTCTCCCAATCAAAAACCTTTCCCCCAATAGCCGCTGTAGCTTCTGCTATCGGAGCTTTTTCTTCTCCCACAGCTGCTGCTACTTCCATTATCGGAGACATTTCTTCCTCTCCTACAGCCGCTGCTTCTTCTACTATCGGAGCTTTTTCTTCTCCCACAGTCGCTGCTTCTTCTATTATCGGAGCCTTTTCTTCTTCCACAGCCGCTACTTCTGTTATTGGAGCTTTTTCTTCTCCCACAGCCACTGCTTCTGCTATCAGAGACTTTTCCTCTTCTCCCACAGCCGCTACTTCTTCTACTATCGGAGACATTTCTTTTTCTCCCACAGCTGCTACTTCTTCCATTATCGGAGACATTTCTTCTTCTCCCACAGCCGCTACTTCTTCTACTATCGGAGCTTTTTCTTCACCCACAGCCGCTACTTGTGTTATCGGAGACTTTTCTTCTACAAGAATATTAGTCTCCGCTTTCATTTGCCATATAGCTTGTTTAATACCTTTCATTTCTTTGATGAAGTCGAATTGTTTATCAACCACCTCATCAACTTTGTTAATCAAGGCATCTAAATCTTTTTCTTTAATCATAGTTGCAATCTTATAAGCCATTAAGGCTAATTCATCGCACAAAGGTACAAAATAATTTTCAATTAACAAGTAACAATTCTCAATTATCAATCGAAAATTCCCTCATTTCCTCATTTGCTAATTTCCTCATTTGCTAATTTCCTCATTTGCTAATT
>CAUREJ010000049.1:0-15779 GCA_963523735.1 uncultured Capnocytophaga sp. | reverse complement strand
TGCTCAATAGCAGCATTAGCAACTCTTTTTTCACCATAGCCTAAAGTAATAGCTCGTAAAGCCATACCATAGTCTAGAAATTCTTTTCCATCGGGAGTGTAAAGGTAAGCTCCTTCTCCTCTTTCAAATATTTGAGGAGCATTCTCAGGGTATTGGTCATCACCCCTACTATATGTATGACACCCTCCTGGTATTATATTATTTAAACGTTCGCTATAATTCATTTTAAAACCCTCCATCTGATTTTTCTATTTGATTTAATAATTCTAGTACTTTTATATCATCTTGAACTGTGTTAGGATAGAACTTAGGATCTTCAATCCCCTTTATAAAACTATCCACTTCATCAATATACATTTTCTCTCCAATATTCTTATTATACCCTGAAGCAGATTCAAATTGAGGTTGCTCAAAATGCACCCACCTACCATTCTTTACTTCAAATAAGTGGAATGCAGACTCATCCCATTTCCATTGTATTTGAGCTGTTTCAAGATTAATTATTAAGTTTCTAACTGCATATCGAGAAGCTACATCTACAAGAACTGTCCCTATCTTATCTGCATATTTTAAAGTAAAAGCATAAGAGTCTTCTATTTCACAACCAAAATCAATTGTTTTTTCAAAAAGTCCCTTAGCTAAAATAGGCCAACCTAATGTATCTACTATCCAAGTTAACTCAAAAGGCACTATTTCTCTTCCTCCACCCATAATGCGTTTTGAAACATAAAAGTCATTTACTCCTTCCCAAGGATGCCAATCTGGTAAATACTGACCTGAATGATATGAGAAATTTGTGACTTTTCCATATTCTCCACTTTTTATAATCTTAGTAATATCCTTTATAATAGGATGAAAACGAAGCGTACAAGAAGGTGCTATAAAAGTGTTATTCTGGTTATAAGCAAACATTTCTTTTACTTCATCAAGAATAACACTTGCCTCTATAAAAGTAGGCTTATTATAATCAATAGCTATTTTTGCATAGTAGGTATGCAAATTAGGGGGAGTAGAGATGATAAACGCATCAAAAACAGACAAATCTTGTGACTCCAAGGAGTCTATAGTAGCTATCTGATACTTGTTAGCAGCTTCCTCCCTTCTATCTTCTCTAGGATCAAATCCTACTATATCTGTATGATGTAGGGCTTGAAGACATCTTACGCGTCTTTTACCCATTGAACCCAAACCAATTACTAAAAATTTCATATTACATTATTTTTTATATAATTCAAAATAGCCTCTATACACAAAAAATCATATATATCATCTATTTCATAATTTTGCCATCTCTCTATAAAGTAAGGTATTGAATGCTCACTATAGAAGAGTTTTTCTTTCTCAAAGTAACTTGTCTTCACCAAATAACATACTCCATAAGGAAAATATGCTTTTGATAATTCTTGCCTTTGGGTAACTTTTTTAGTATCTTCTATAAAGGGAGTTATTCTATTATCTTCTATTTTTTTTATTATAAAAGGATGTTCTGTATGCACCTCTCCTAAACTTACCACTCCTACACTATCTCCTTCCAAAAGGACAATACAATTATCTATATCTCCTTTTTTTCTTAAAGGCGAAGTAGGTTCTAATAACAATATATAATCGAACTCTTGTCCCTTACCTCTATAATAATCAATTGTATGTAGAACAAATACCGAGGAAGGTGAACTATCAGTTGCTAATTCAGCAGGTCTCAGAAAAGGCACTTTTATTCCAAAACCCTCTGCTACAGCAGCTATTTCACTGCTGTCAGTCGATACAAATACCTCATCAATATACTTGCTTGCTTGGGCTTGTTCTATGGTCCATCCAATTAAAGGTTTACCACATAGCGGCTTTATATTTTTACCAGGCAACCCTTTACTACCCCCTCGTGCAGGGATAATAGCTAATATTTTTTTATTATTATACATTACTTAATGCTCTAAATGTTTAATAAATTCTTGTGCGTGCTCATAGTCTACGGTCTTACCAATATCTATCCAATAGCCTATAATAGGGTCGTAGACTAATTTACCTCCTTCGGCTACCAATTGCTCCATTACATCAGTAATGTCGCAATACTTACCTTTTTCTATTTTAGAAATTAATGAGCGTTTCAATATATAGATACCTGCATTAGAGTGGTATATAAAACTCGGTTTTTCTTTAAAACTAGTTACCCTTCCTCCTTTAGTTTCAAAAACGGCATAAGGTATATCTACTTTGTACTCAGTAGAAGCTACCGCCATATCTGCCTCTTCATTAATAAGTTTTAGGTATAGCGCCTCGAAGTTTACATTCGTAAACAAATCACTGTTCATAAGCAAAATATGCTCTGTATTTAGGCTATTTATCAGTGCCAAAGCACCTGCTGTACCCAGAGGTTCATCTTCCCATACATATTCTATAGTAATCCCCTTTTGGCTGCCATCACCCAAGTAATCCACTATCTGCTCACCAAGATATTTTACCGATATATAGATTTTCTTAATCCCGAAACTAATCAATCGGTCTATATTGTGTTCTATGATAGGCTTACTCCCCAGCTTAAGCATCGGCTTAGGAATTGTATCCGTTAGCGGACTTAAGCGCTTCCCCCGACCACCTGCCATTATTACCGCTTCCAAAGGAAGTTGAGCCTCTGTATATTCCAAGTCTATCAAATCTACCATCTTTCCTTCTTCATTAAGGATAGGTAAAATTTTTATATCAGACTTTCTGAATTTTTCAAAACTTTGGTATGTGTCTTTTTGGTATAGCCGTTTGAAGTCTGGATTTGAGATTTCTCCTAAAGTTTTCTGTAAGTTTTGTTCAGCTATAATAGACCTACGTATATCACCATCTGTAACCGAACCTACAACTTTCTTATTATCATCTACAACAAAGAGAATCAGTCGACTCATACCTCTTAACTGATTTAACTGTCGGAGCCCTTCTACTAAGTTTTTATCCTTATGTATTAAAATATCTGTCCTCATTTGTTAATGTATTAATAACTTATATCATAAAATGATTTTTTTAAAGTAATAATAGGATGCTCTTTTATTACTTTAAAAATCTTTTCAGCAGCTGTAGCATTGCCATATAACATTTCTTGCTGTTGTATTGTTTCTCTAAACTGTTTATCAAGGGCAAAAGTAATACTTTTTTCAATATCCTCCAAAGAGTTAGTACTATTAATTACACTTTCACAATTAATACGTCCTTTCTGTCTATCGCCTATATTGATAGTAGGAATACAAAAAGCGGGTACTTCTGTCATTCCTGAAGAAGAATTACCTATTACAAAATTTACAAACTGTAGGGCTGAAAGGTAACGCAACTGCCCTAAAGACTTAAATGCTACTGCTTTTTCTTTATGAATATCTACATATTCAGTAATCATCTTATTAATCACTCGTCCATTCTTATCAGAGTTAGCATGTGTGAAGATAAGCCCCGTTTCAGACAACTCATCTAAGGCTTGCAATATATTTTCAAAAGTTTTTATAGGAGCTTCTTTTTCAAGAGTTACAGGGTGATAAGTAATGAGTGCATTCCTTTTTTTGAGCTTAAAACCAATAGAATTTTCAAATTCCTCCTTATTTAGTAATTTTAGTTTTTTTATCGCATCTAGCCCTATTGCTCCTACATTAAATACCCTATCAGGCTGCTCTCCTAACTGTATTACTCGCTTGCGATAGGCTTCAGTAGAGGTGAAATGTAAATGACTAAACTTAGTAATACTATGTCTAATAGCCTCATCATAAGCTCCTTCTGTCGTTTCACCGCCGTGCAAGTGGGCTATAGGTATATTAGCCATTCCTGCTGCTATCACTGCTCCTAATATTTCTGTTCTATCGCCTAAAACTACCACTAAATCGGGATGTAGTGCCTCAAGAGCATCAGCAAAGCCTGAAATTGCTAAGGCAATAGTTTTTGAAATACCTACTGAAGTATCTGAGGATAGCAAACACTCTACTTTTTTATCTACTACAAAGCCTGTTTCTATTATTTCGTCTAAGGTATAACCAAACTCAGGAGAAAGATGCATCCCTGTAGCAATAAGCTGCAATTGCAAATCTTCATCCTTAGCAATAAGAGCTATCAGAGGTCTCAACAATCCAAACTCAGCTCTTGTTCCTGTTATGACACAAATTTTTCTCATACCTCAATCAAATCATCTTCTTCAAAGTCTTTTTTAGCTGTTTTACCTATTACCTCATCCCATTGCATAGGAGAGATTCCTGTACCAGGGCGTTTTACAGTAATATTTTCTTCTGTAAGCAAATCTCCTTTTCTTATAAACTTACTTGCTACTATACTCTTCCTAGCAATAGGCTTATTTTTAGCTTCTGATGCTGATACTTCTTTTAAGCCTGAACCTCCTACCGCTTTTTCTATATTGCGTATAGCTGTTACCATAGCTTTTAGTTCATCAGGTTCAAGAGATGCTTTATGATCAGGACCTGGCAAAGTTTTGTCTAAAGTAAAATGTTTTTCAATAACTGTAGCTCCTAAGGCTACAGCTGCTATAGGAACTTCTATTCCTAAAGTATGATCAGAATAACCTACAGCTACCCCTAATTCTTGCTGAATATGGAGCATTGCCCGTAGGTTTACATCCTCCATTGGGGTAGGATACTCTGTGTTACAATGCAATACTGTAATTTTGTTTTTGTCTACCCCATTACCTGTAAGTACTTTTACTGCGTCTTTTATCTCTTCTATGGTAGCCATCCCTGTAGAAAGTATTACCTCTGGAAAAAGACTCGCCACGTTTCTTAAATAGGGCAAATTAGTAATCTCTCCTGAAGGAACTTTAGCTATTGTAATTCCTAATTGAGCCAAAAATTCCAATGACTCTACATCAAATCCAGTAGAAAGAAATTGTACACCTTTTTTGGCACAATAGTCAATCAACTCTTGATGAACAGCTTGCGAAAGCTCTAATTTTTTAAGCATTTCATACTGAGAGTCGTTGTCTTGAGTGTTTTTATCTTGATAAGCCGCGCGTTTTGCTTGTTTAGTTACTAAGTTAGCAGCTTTAAAGGTCTGAAATTTAACATAGTCAACTCCTGCTTCTGCTCCTTTATCAATAAGGGCTTTAGCTTTGGCAATATCGCCATTATGATTAACGCCCGCTTCGGCTATAATAAGTGTTTTTTTCATCTTTTTACAAATTCTCCTGCTGATATAATACTATTAGGTGCAATAGTTATTCCATTGGAAATAGTAGCATTACTTCCTATAAAAGTACTTTTACCTATTATGCTATCTCCATTAACCACTGTAGCTGTAGATATATGGCAAAAGTCTTCTATTTGTACTCCATGTTCAATATTAGCTTTAGTATTGATAATACAATTTTTTCCTATCTTAGCTCCTGCATTTACTAAAGCACGATGCATTATAATTGTACCTTCTTCTATAGTAGAATGTTTTGATACATATGCCAAAGGTGAAATAATTATAGGTAAATTATAGCCTATTGCTTTCAATCTCTGAAACAAACGCTTTCTCAAAATACTATCTTTTATTTGTCCTACTGATATAATAGCATTTGGACAGCTCAGATATAAATCTTCTAAATCATCATCAGTGCCTATGATTTTATATCCCAATACCTCCTTCCCTATATGCTCCTTGGTGTCAATAATTCCCTTGATGTGATATTTTCCTTCTTGTTCAATCACATCTATCACCGAAACGCAATGTCCACCGCCTCCTACAAGGATGATATTAGGTTTTTCTTTTTTCATCTCACTCCACTAGGTATATTCACTACTCTTGCCTCTAGCCACTCGGCGTTGCTAAGGTCTGCTTTAGGGCAATCTTTAAACATTGGTAAGCGGTTCATTAACTGCCATATAGGGCGAGTCATTACTCCCTTAGCATTACTTTCTGTAAGGAAAGCATCACGCTCTTTTTCATCTTTTAAAACAATAGCATTAAGCCAATAGTTGCACTTTTCATATTCACGCTCAGTAAAAAAGGTAATACCTTGCTTATCAAAATAAGCTTTATAGGCCTCAGTTGTAGCTCTTTTGTTAGCTAAAAAGCCATCTAACTGCTCTAACTGGGCTACCCCTAAGGCAGCATTAATATTAGGCATACGATAGTTATAACCTATTTCGTCGTGTACAAACTCCCAAGCGTGTGGCACTTTAGCTTGAGTAGTGAGGTGCTTAGCGTGTTTACCTATAGCCTCATCATTGGTGAGTATCATACCGCCACCACCTGTAGTAATAGTTTTATTACCGTTGAAAGAGATACCTCCTATTTTAGCATAAGTACCCAAATGCTTGCCTTTATAATAACTACCTATAGCCTCAGCAGCATCTTCTACTACTTCTATATGATAACGTTCGCAAATAGTTATAATTTCTTCTATACGACAAGCGTGCCCAAAAGTATGCATTGGCATACACGCTTTGATGCGTCTACCTGTTTGCTTATGGTAGCATTCGTTACCTCGTAGTTCAGCATTTGTTTGTAAAAAACGCTCTAAAGAAGTAGGCGAAAGCCCCATAGTATCTCTATCTACATCTATAAATACAGGCACTGCTCCTGCATATACAATTGCATTGGTAGTGGCTATAAAAGTGAGAGGTTGAGTGATAACTTCATCGCCTGCTTCCACCCCACTAAGCTTTAAGGCTATATGAAGAGCATTGGTACCATTCACACATACTACAGCGTGTTTTGTACCAGTGTATTCAGCTACCTTTTGTTCAAAAAGGTCTACAAACTTTCCTACACTCGATACGAAAGTAGTATCAATACACTCTTCTAAATATTTTTTTTCGTTACCTGCAAAAGTAGGGGCGTGTAATGGAATAAAAGCCTCTTTTTCGCCGTAAAGGTCACGTATAAATGATATGGTTTCAGCGATATTCATATTCAATTTGTCTATAATACTTTGACAAAGTCTAAAACTTTGTCAAAGTTGAAATTTTTCTCATCAATATTACATTTTGCTATCTAAATACCGCCCTGTTTCTTGATGGTCAAAGTTTACTAAGAATACCTTCATCAATGAAGTAATGTCTTTTTTCTCAGTAGCAGGGTTATTAAATAGTTGGGTTAGTTTATCTATAAAACTTTCTATTTCAGTTATTTTCTTAAAGGATTGCAAACTGATAACTCCTAATGAGGCGTATCTATCTAGTGCAACTTGTTCTCCTTCAGTATAAAACTCTTCATAAGGTTTCTCACCTGTGGTATCACTTTTTGAGAAATAAACAGGATATTGTTTATCTGTTTCAGTTCTGTTTTCAGCCTTGACAATAGCTTCTGCCTCACTTTCACATTCAAGAGGTGTATAACCTAAATCTTCAAGCAGTTGGATAGCTATTTCCGAGAAAGTGAGTACTTGTTCTTTCTTTAGTTTAGGAAAGTATATCTGTCCGGTTATTCCTAATATACAAGCCATCAAGCAAATTTGTCCGCTTTCTTCAGGCGACACAAAGTAGCGAGTCACATCCGAAGGGGCTGATAGCGGTTGGTTTTTAGCAATACGCTCTAAAAAACCTGCTGGCAACGAGCCATTGGAGAAGGCTACATTAGCAAAGCGTGCTGTAGTTACGGGGAACTTATGAGCATAAGCCATTATCATATCTTCCATTATCTTTTTGCTACCTCCCATTATATTTACAGGGTTAGCAGCTTTGTCAGTCGATACACAAAAGAAGTGTTCAGGAGGATAGTCACATAATAAGTCTAAGAACTTTTTGGCATTTACTACATTATTCTTTAGTAATGCTTCTACTGAATATTTATCTTTTTCTGAACGCACGTGTTTGTGAGCCGAAAAGTTAGCCACTATATCAAAACCTCCACGTGCTTTAAACATTTTTACAAAAGTATCATCGGCATAATTCATAGGGTAGGTTACATAGTCGGCAGGCACCACAAAAGTAGAAGTACTGCGCAACTCACGTGTGAGTTCTGTAAGCCCATTCTCACTAATATCTACCACTACCAAAGTTTTAGGTTTAAAAGGTAACAAGGCTCTGATATAGGAACTTCCAATAGAACCTGCTCCTCCTATTACTAAGACACTTTTCCCCTCAATAGCTTGGGCAAGTTCAGAATGATGTGTAAGCAAATCGTGCTTAAACATACTCTCTGAACGCTTAGTAACGTTTTTTGCTATGAATTTTTCGATGTTCAACATAGTAATTTATTTTTTTACACCCCCACCTGCACGTATTCCCAACCTTTTGTTGGCAATGCAAAAGCATTATACTGATTTCTACCATCAAAGATTACCTTTTCCTTTAGTAGTCTTGCTATTTCGTCAAAGTCAGGAACGCGAAACTCTTTCCATTCGGTAAGTAGTAGCAAGGCATCAGCTCCTTTTAGGGCTTCGTATTTACTATCTACATAAGTTACGGGTATATCTTTTAGGTAGCATATCTTTGCCTCGTGCACTGCTTTAGGATCGTAGGCTTGTATGGTAGCTCCTCGTTTTACTAATTCTTTAATGATATAGATAGCGGGAGCTTCGCGCATATCATCAGTCTCAGGTTTAAAAGAAAGCCCCCACACAGCAAAGGTTTTTCCGGCAAGGTCTTCTCCATATTTTTTTATAACCTTTTGGGCTATAACGTACTTTTGTCGGTTATTCACATTATCAACCGCCTCTATGAGTTCTGCTTTATAATCTACCTCTTCAGCTAACTTTTTAAGGGCTAATACATCTTTAGGGAAGCAAGAGCCTCCGTAGCCACAACCAGGATAAATAAAGCTATAGCCTATTCGGCTGTCGGAACCTACTCCTATACGCACCTTATTCACATCAGCTCCTACACGTTCACAGATGTTAGCAATTTCATTCATAAATGAAATTTTAGTAGCCAGCATTGCATTAGCTGCGTACTTAGTCATTTCAGCAGAACGTATATCCATAGTGATAAAGCGTTCGTGCTGTAGGAAAAAAGAGGCGTAAAGAGCTTTCATTTTCTGGAAAGCATACTCGCTATCGGCTCCTATCACTACACGGTCAGGTTTTAAAAAATCCTGAATAGCCTTACCTTCTTTCAGAAACTCAGGGTTTGACACCACGTGAAATCTATGTGTTACCCCTCGTTTGTTCAAAGCCGCTTGTACTGTATCACGTACTTTATCAGCAGTGCCTATAGGTACGGTCGATTTATCTACTATTATCAACTCTCCTTGCATAGCCTCTCCTATACCTTGTGCTACCGATAGCACGTACTGGAGGTCGGCTGAACCGTCATCGCCCATAGGAGTACCTACTGCTATAAAAGCTATTTCGGCGTCTTTAACAGCCTCGGCAAGGTCAGTAGTAAAGAAAAGAGTATTATGAGCTACATTGCTCAGCACCATTTCTTCCAAGCCAGGTTCGTAAATAGGAATGACCCCTTGCTTGAGTTTAGCTATTTTCTCGGCATTTACATCTACACAAGTTACCTTGTTACCCACTTCGGCAAAACAAGTGCCCGACACTAACCCCACATAACCGGTACCAATGACTGCAATTCTCACACTATTTCTTTATTGTAAAATTTTTGGCAAAGATAGGCAATAAATTTTATATCGCCAAATTTTTCTTATTACTTTTTAGCATTTGTTTTCAATAAATAATGGTCGAGAGCCACTGTCATCGAGGGGCTCTCGGGCGATGGCGCCTTAATATCTATTGTCAAGCCCGCTTCTTCAGCTGCTTTAAGGGTAGCATCACCATAAACAGCTATCTTAGTTTTTTGCTGTGTAAAATCGGGGAAACTCTTGAAAAGAGCCTCAATCCCTGCTGGCGAAAAGAATGTAAGTATATCGTATTTGTTTTGTTTTAATGAGGAAATGTCGCAGTATACGGTGCGGTAAAACACCACACGCTCCCATTTTATTTTCAGAGCATCAAGAGCCGCCGATGCCTCTGGTTTAGGAGTGTCAGAACCGGGAAAAAGAAATTTTTCATCTTTGTACTTCTTCAGTATGGGCAACAAGTCATTGAATTCCTTTTTACCCACATATATTTTGCGTTTGCGGTAAGTAATATACTTCTGCAAGTAAAAAGCTATAGCTTCGGACTGGCAGAAGTACTTCATCGTATCGGGTACTTTAAAGCGCATTTCGTCGGCAATACGAAAATAATGGTCTACCGACTTCCTACTGGTAAGGATAATAGCCGTGAACTTAGTAAGGTCTATCTTTTGCATACGAATGTCCTTAGCTGTCATTCCTTCTACCTTAATAAAAGGCACGAAATCTACCTTTACATTGTGATTTTCAATAATCTGAGTATAAGGTGAGTTTTCGGGCTTTGGTTCTGGTTGTGAAACTAATATTGTTTTTACTTTCATACTTATTATTCTTTACACTTCCTAAAAAATCTCTTACTTGCTTTTATAAGGCGAATTGCCATTCGTCCCTCCTATCATTAGGCATTCAGCAGGTGCTTTCCAGCGTAAATGAGATATATATAGGGTGCTATTTCAAGGGCGCAAAGATACAAAATAAAATAGAATAAGTAGGGTTTTATTTCTTTTTGATTGCTCTTAATAATTTTTACCCAGCTTAACATATTGATTATCAGTAGTATTATTACAAGCATATAGATAAAGGAATTTGCCACCCCAAAGGTGTATATTCCCACAAAAAGGAAGAGCAACATCAGCATTGCTGCATAGGTAGAGTAGGCTATCCGAGTAAAAATGTAATCTTTGCTGAAGTCAGAAAGGTCGAACAGACTGCTTATCCACTGCTGTATTACAACCTTAAGTAGTAAAATAACTGTGACGATACATACCACTTCTAAGAACATATATTTATCAGTAAAAAGCTGCGTCATACCCCAATGTTGCAGGGCTATATATGCCAAAAGAGCTATACTGAGGCATTGCAATAGGTATAGCACAGCTGTAAATAAGTGTAGTTTACGTTCTTTTTTGCCGTAAATAATGATGTACTTGTCGTTTACCAACAAGCGTATATAGTCGGCAAAGTGTTTGGGATAAAACACTCGTAAGAAGGCAAAAAGACCAAAAATGAGCAAGAAAGCAGGGAATATCCAGCTGATATAGCTATGTTGTAAGGGTAGGGATTCCAAAATAAGGGTATTGATATAAAGATTATTGCTATTCTTCCAAAGGAGCTTCCTCCAATGGCTGTTCTAAAGGTTCTTCCAAAGACTTTGGGGGCATTGAAAGAGCTTTGCTCACGCTATCGCGCTGGGCTTTGAGTCGCTTTTCCACTCGGTGCACTATAGTGTCGTACTCTTTGGGGAAAGAAGCGTAATACACCATATTCTCGGACAGAGAAATGCTATCGATATGGTACTTTTGATAGATAAACTCCTTAGGCTTAAACTGCAGGGAATCGAGCAAAGAGGTTTGGGAGTTCTCCATCGTTTCGAGCAGTGCCAAATCATATAAAAGACTTTCCATCTGATCTTTATTGATAAAGTTCTTAGGTTTTGGCACTATATTCTGCCTACACGCAGCCAGTATTAGTGACAATAGTACAATATAACTGATTTTTTTCATTGTTTTATCTCCTAAATGTTACACGTTGCCCTTTGTTAGGTTCTATAATCTTCCCGTTGTGATAAGCCAAACTACCATTTACATAAGTGCTTACTATCTTGCTGTGGAACAATTGCCCCTCTAACGGACTCCAACCGCATTTATAAAGTAAGTTCTGTTTCTGCACTGTCAATTGGGTATCCATATCCACTAATACTAAGTCGGCGTAATAGCCTTCACGCAGGTAACCGCGGTGTTTTATTTCAAAAAGGATAGCAGGGTTATGGCACATTTTCTCAACTATTTTTTTGATAGAGATAGTACCTTTATGAGCTTTTTCAAGCATTGCTACAAGTGAGTGTTGTACTAACGGAGCTCCCGAAGGAATGTTAGTATAGCCTTTGTGTGATTTTTCTTCTAAGGTATGAGGGGCGTGGTCGGTAGCTATAACATCAAGGCGGTCGTCCAAGAGGGCTGTCCAGAGGGCAGCGCGGTCGGCAGCTGTTTTTACTGCCGGATTCCACTTGATAAAAGCCCCTTTGGTAGCGTAATCCTCTTCGGCAAACCACAGATGGTGTACACATACCTCAGCCGTAATTTTCTTTTCTTCCAGCGGAATATCATTGCGGAAAAGCTCTGTTTCTTGCGCTGTCGATAGGTGAAACACGTGCAGGCGAGCTCCTGTTTTCTGTGCTAAGGCAATAGCACGTGATGAAGATAGGTAACAAGCCTCAGCACTGCGTATATAGGGGTGCATAGCTATAGGAATATCCTCGCCGTATTCGGCTTGGTAGCGGGCTAAATTATGCCGTATGGTAGCCTCATCTTCACAGTGGGCAGCTATAACCATATCCACATTGCTAAAAATAGCCTCGATAGTCTTTTCGTTATCCACCAGCATATTACCGGTTGATGAGCCCAAGAAGAGTTTTACCCCTGCACAAGCTTTAGGGTCTAAGCGTTTCAGCTCTTCCAGATTATCGTTTGTACCGCCTAAGAAGAAAGAGTAGTTAGCCGCCGATGTTTGGGCAGCTATGGCAAATTTCTCTTCTAAGAGGGGGATAGTTACCGTTTGGGGTACTGTATTAGGCTGTTCAAAGAAGGTAGTCACCCCTCCTGCCACAGCAGCCCTACTTTCGGTAGCTATGGTTGCCTTATGAGTAAGTCCAGGTTCACGAAAGTGCACTTGGTCGTCTATAACACCAGGCAATAAGTATTTACCTTCAGCATCAACAAGGGTATAGTTCCCTTTCGGAGTAATATGAGTATCTATTTTAGCAATGCGTTCTCCTTCTATCAGGAGGTCGCCCTGAAAGAGAGTGTTTTCATTTACAATAATAGCGTTTTTGATAAGTGTTTTCATAAGGCTTTATTTTACTTTTTCCGCTGCAAAATTACAAATTATTCGCTAACATACAAAAACAATAACACTTTGCCAGTGGTATTACCCTTAGCAAAGTGTTATAGTTAGATTAAAACAATTTGTATTGTATCTTTACTAACCTTGTGCATCGATAACCGCAAGGGTAGCTAAATTCACCATTTCATCAACGGTAGAACCTATGGTTGTAATATGTATAGGCTTGCTCAATCCTAATATTACAGGCCCTATAGTATCCAAATGTTGGGTTTCCTTGAGGAGTTTGTAGCTAATGTTAGCCGCCTCAAGGTTAGGGAATACCAATACATTGGCTCCTTTGCCGTTATTAAGCTTAGAGAACGGATAATTTTTAGCTATTTTATCAGGATTTAGGGCGAAATCGGCTTGAATTTCACCATCAACTACCAAATCAGGGTGATGCTTGTGCAAGTATGCCACTGCCTCACGCACTTTTAGAGTACTTTCCGATACTGCCGAACCAAAATTAGAGTACGACAACATAGCTACTGAAGGCTCTAACCCGAAGAACTTCACTGCACGAGCTGTTAGCAGGGCTATATTAGCTAAATCCGCAGCCGTAGGGTCGATGTTAATAGTAGCATCCGATAAGAATATAGGACCTTGTTTGCTAAGCATTATGCTGGTAGCTGCTAACCGTTCTATCCCCTCTTGTTTTTCAATAATTTCAAGTACCGGACGTATAGCATTAGGGTAAGCGTGTGAGTATCCCGTAATCATAGCGTCTGCCTGACCGGTCTCAACCAACATCGTACCGAAGTAATTGCGTTCACGCATTAGTCGTTCAGCCACTTCATAAGTTACCCCTCTGCGTTCGCGAAGTTTCCAGTAGTGTTGAACAAACTGCTCGCGTCTGCCGCGTTCAGCATCGCTTTTAGGGTCGATAACATCTACCCTGCCATTAAACCCTATTTCGTATTTAAGCGCTTTGATAACATCTTTATTACCCAACAGAACAGGTATGCCGATACCATCTTCATAGATGCGTTGTGCCGCTTTAAGCACTTCCAATTGGTCAGCTTCGGCAAATACTACGCGTTTAGGGTTGCGTTTAGCACGGTCTTGCAATAAGCGTATTTCTTTGCTACCTACCCCTATTCTATCCATTAGTTCACCTTTGTACGCCTCCCAGTTAGTAATAGGTTTCTGAGCCACGCCCGAGTCTATAGCGGCTTTAGCTACGGCAGGCGGTACTTCGTAAATAAGACGAGGGTCAAACGGTTTAGGGATAATATAATTACGACCAAAGATAAGGTTCTCACCACCGTACACTAAGTTTACTTGTTGTGGTACCGGTTTTTTAGCAAGGTCGGCAATAGCGCGTACGGCAGCCAATTTCATCTCCTCGTTAATTTTAGTAGCGCGCACATCAAGGGCACCGCGGAAAATGTAAGGGAATCCAAGTACGTTATTCACCTGATTAGGAAAGTCCGAACGACCCGTAGCCATAATAATGTCTTTACGAGTTTTCAACGCCAAATCGTAATCAATTTCAGGAGTAGGGTTTGCCATAGCAAACACAATAGCGTCCTTGTTCATCGAGAGCAACATCTCAGGGGTAAGCACATCACCTTTAGACAAGCCTATAAACACATCAGCACCTTTCACCGCTTCTTCAAGGGTATGAAGATTCCTGTCGGTAGCAAATTCAGCTTTCTGAGCCGTAAGGTTAGGAGCATCTTTGCGGATAACACCTTTGCTATCACACATTACAATATTTTCAGGATTCGCCCCTAAAGCCACGTATAGGCGAGTGCAAGAAATAGCAGCTGCCCCTGCCCCATTCACTACTATCTGAGCCTTAGCTATATCTTTCCCTACAATTTCGAGAGCGTTAATAAGAGCCGCTGCCGAGATGATAGCCGTACCGTGTTGGTCGTCGTGCATTACAGGTATATCAAGTTCTTCCTTTAGTCGGCGTTCTATTTCAAAAGCCTCAGGAGCTTTAATATCCTCTAAGTTAATCCCTCCAAAAGTAGGAGCAATAGCCTTTACAGTTTCTACAAACTTATCAATATCGGTAGCATCTACCTCAATGTCAAACACATCGATACCTGCAAATATTTTAAAAAGGAGACCTTTCCCTTCCATTACAGGTTTAGAAGCGTCGGCACCTATATCCCCCAAGCCTAATACAGCAGTACCGTTGGATATTACTGCCACAAGGTTACTCTTAGCGGTATATTTATAAGCGTTAGCTTTATCCTCGGCTATTGCCAAGCAAGGTTCGGCTACTCCGGGTGAGTAAGCCAGAGCTAAATCGTGTTGTGTAGCGTGTTTTTTAGTAGGCACTATCGCTATTTTACCAGGTTGTGGAAACTCGTGATAATGTAGTGCTTCTTCTTTCTTTCTTTGATCCATAATTTTTAGGTAAGAGGTAATAGCTATCTATTACCTTAGTTTCATTTTGCAAAGGTATAAAATAATTATCAATTAACAATGAATAATGAACAATTATGTAGCCATTGCCAATTCCACCACCGAAGCCACACCGAAGCGACAGTGGCTCCACAGTGGCTCCACACCATAGAACAAGCGTAGGATAGCTATAGGGAAAGCATTGTGATAGTAGATCAAACGCACGAAATTTTTATCTATACCCCAACAGAAAAATTTTCTGTTTGAGCCTTAAGCATAGTCAGCGAGCTGGCGCAGCTGAGTATGTCAGAGCGAACTATAAGCGAACTATGAGCGAAGGAAAGTCAGCGAGCTGGCGCAGCTGAGTATGTGCCCTCTATTACCAAACTTCCTATTTCTGTCAATCCACCCAAAAATAGTATATTTTTCTGTTTTTCCTCCAAAAGACAGAAAAATAACTTTTTCCTCGCATTCCCCTTCCTATTTGCAAAGTTCGTACGTTTGACCTATTGACTAACGAACTATGTTAATATGCAAGTTTTTTATCAACTTTTTTTTTCATAAAA
>CAUREJ010000048.1:0-16045 GCA_963523735.1 uncultured Capnocytophaga sp. | reverse complement strand
TGAACTTCTTGTCTTGTGGTATAATAACCGTTTTAACTATATGCTGAGGACAAGATTTTGGCACTTGGTATACCTTGATGTCGTCCATTACAAAGTCACAGCCCCAATTAGCCCAAGCATTGGTTCGTATTTGAATCTTTATTGAACTATTATTACCAGGGTCTAATTCTCCTGCAAAACGTATCCAATTATTAGGATCAGTATTATCTGCTATAGGCCCTGATTGCTTAGAATCAATAGTAACTCCTCCTAAAGTAACCAAACGAATTTCTACATTCGGAAGTGCAGCCCCTTTGTTAGGCAAAAACAAGTTTTGAAGATATAACTCATACTTAATAAGTCTATTATTAATAATACCATCTACTCGTTTCTCATACAAAACATCTCCTGTACCTACATTCCCTATATCTATAAAGAAATAACGACCATTAGGATCTGTACCTCCTGATGTATGATCATTAGGCTTAATCCATATACTTGGGAATCCTCCCATAGGTAAATAAGGCGAATTCCTATTCATTATCACATAACGACCCGGAGCTGTTCCTTGAGAACCATTAGGAGAACAAGTAAATGCTGATGAAACATTATCACTACAAGTATCTGGTCCTGAACCAAAGTCCTCATCTATCAATATACTTGAAGCTAATGGTGCTCCATCGGTATACTCAATAGTTACGGTATAGCTTCCTGGTGCTAAGTTGGTAACTGTAGCGGTTCTACCTGTAACTGTTTGTCCATTGATAGTGTATTTATAATTATAGGTAGTAGGCGTACCTGTAAATACTACGGTACCTTTACCCTCACAATCATAAGTTGTAACGGTGTAGGTAGTGCCTGTAGGAGGCGTTATACGTGCTGGTATTGTAACACTTATTGGGTATTCACAACCGCCCTTATCTTTTATGGTTACCGTATGTGTACCCACCGGTAGCCAACCTTCACTATTAGCACTGTAATCACCATCATACTTGTAACGATAGTCTCCCCAACCGCCACTTACGTTAGTGAAGCGTACTTTGGCTTTGTCCTTATTAGCTCCTTGTCCGCAACCTATCAGTTCTGAAACTACTGCAAAACCTCTTAATGGGGCTGTTGGAGAAGCTATAGTTAATGGATATTGCTTAGTACACTGGTTGCTATCACGCACTACAAATGTATGCGCTCCTGCTGTTACTCCTGTAAAGCGATGTTTATTACCATTGACAAGCACTTCGGCTCCGCCATCTAACTTGATATAGTAAGGTGCTTTACCTGCTGTAATAGTTATTGATAGGGTACCGTCATTAGCTCCGTGACAGTTTACATTCGTTACTGTAAAGGTGGCTGCTGGCTCTATCCGTGCTGCCAAAACAGTAGCTTGTGAGGTAAGCGTACAGCCTTTGCTGTCGGTTACTTCAAACACATAACTACCTGCTGCCATAGTAAGGTACTCTATAGTAAGATTAGCCGGTACATTGGTAGCTCCTTGTACTTGAACTCCGTCTTTCTTCACTACATATTTATACGGTGCATAACCATCTTTTATCTTAAAGGTAAGGCGTGCCTGTTGATTACCTGGGTGGCAAGTAATCTCTTTCTCGATAGTAGGAGCTATACTACCATTATTAGTAAGCTTGTTCTTTATCTCGGTACTATAAGTAGCTTCACATCCGTACTTATCGACTACCGTAAAGGTGTGAACCCCTACTGCTAAATTCTGGAATGTATATGTAGAAGCACTAACATTGTTGGCTACTACCGCGCCATTGCGCTTAAAGGTGTAAGGAGCGTTATTATAAGTACCAGGCTGGTTAGCTGGAATGGTAATAGTACCCACTTTTACCTCTACTTTTCCTAAAGTAGCTCCTTCTACACAATAGTTATTATTGGCATTAGTAGTACCTGTAAGAGTAAGAGTTTTAGGAGGATATATTTTCCAATTATTAGCTGCTACCATAGTACAACCATTAGCATCAGTCACACTAATTTTGTAATCACCTAATTGAGTAAAGTTATAGTTAAAAGAACTTTGGGTAACTCCTAAAGTTTGAGTTGTAACTGTAATTGTACTATTGCGATAAATAGTAAAAGTATAAGGTTTCACCCCACCCGAAGCTGCTATAATATGTGGCTGGGTAGCTACAGGTAAACATCCTAGAGTATGGTCGCCATCGGGTTGTGTAATGCTAACTTGCAATGGTGAAGGCTCAGTAATAGTGAAATTTCTCACAATTTCACAGTTAGTATTGTTGCGCTCGCCACGGAAACGTACAGTATAATTACCTGCTCTGCCATTCCATACAAATGTATCATCACCTGGAGTTGAAGCATTAAAGTTACCTCCGTTATAGCCAGTTACAGCCCAATAATACTGATTATTCACAAGGTTTTTGAGCTTTATCTTATACTGTCCATTATCACCTGAACATTTTCCTTGAGTAATTTGCTCAGTACTTGTAATAACACCAAAGGCTTTATCAGAAGGTATAGTAATAGTAGTTGTATAGGTAAACGGACACGCTTTGGGGTCTTGATATACCAAGATATCGTCTAACGCCATATCGCAACCTGCCCCTGCCCAACTCTTTGTACGGATTTCAATACGTACCTTACTTAAGTTACCAGGGTTAAGTTCACCTGCAAATTTTTTCCAATCATTAGGATGTGAAGACCTTGAAATAGTACCATAATCTTTCTGGTCTATTACAGTATTATTATCAGGATTTACCAAAAATATTTTAATATCAGGTAAGGCATTATGATGTATTGACCTTTCAAGGTTCATTACATACATTTCGTACTTAATCTTGTTACCAGGGTCTATATCTACCGTTTTATGATACAACACATCACCATTTCCTACATTCCCAATATCAATCAATAACATTCTTGATTTCCTATTGCTTGGATTAGTGTGGTCATTAGCATTTGTCCACATACCAAGGTGTGACTGTATAAAAACAGAACTATTGGATCCTATAACATAACGTCCTGGGTTAGGTCCCATATTAGGTACACAAGTAATAGCAGTAGACACATTAGGACTACAACCATCTTCACCTACACCAAAATCTTCTTTGATAAGCAATCCTGTTGCAAGCGGACTATTATCCCTGTATTTAACAGTTATGGTATAAGTACCTGGAGCTTTATCTCGCAGTACATTATCAGTAGTTTCAGCACCTCCATTTATCGAATAGGTATAAGCATAACCTGGTTTGTTATTAGTAATAGTTACTGTACCCTTTCCTTCACAATTATAAAGTATATTTGTAGTACCAAAAATAGGTTCTGGTATCCGATCTTGTACCTTTACTTTAAGTCCTTGACGCATACATTCTATAGCATCTTTTACCGAAAGGTTATAATCTCCAGGTGGCAACCACATTTGGCTAGTAGTAGTCCAATTACCATCACCAAAATTATACATATAGGGCTGTTGTCCTCCTTGTACATTAGTAAATTGTACTAGGGCTTTACCAGTTTCTCCTATATTATCACCGCATCCCACCAATTGTGCTACCCTTGCCGAGGCTATAAGGTTACTTGCACCATAGGTTGGTATCATCATATCCGAAAATAGAAGTTCACACGAGGTTGTACCGTTATAAGTATAACGCATAGAAACACTCACGTAAATATCACCTGGATTTACCTCTATTTCACGCCCTGACTGATACGGATGGCTGCTATCAAGTCTATATTCATAGGTATATGACACTGTACTAACAGGTTCTGCAAAAACTACTTTAGCCTTTGCTCCACAGTCGTATAACTTAACAGTAGGATTAGGTGCTGTAGGAGGTTGCAAACGGTCTATTCTCACAAGGGTAGTTACCGTGTTACAGCCATTGGCATCGGTAACTGCATACTGATAGTTACCAGGAGTTGTTACTGTAAAATCGTAATAATCAGCACTATGATTATAGTAGGTTGTTAGATTACTATCAATAAAAGCATAAGAATTACCTTTAGTGCCTCCTGAAGCCTTAACGCGAATAACCCCTGGCTGACAATCCATAATAGGTTTTAGCACTGTAGCTTCAGCTTTTAGTTCTTTTGGTGCTGTAATTACAATACCTCCTTTTGAAATATTACAACCATAGTTGTTTTTCACTTCAACAAAATAAGTACCTGCATTAAAATAGTTAGTAAAATTAACATTTGTGGTATTAGTAGTAGTGCCCGATGAAGTGTAACTAACTATCACCTCCCCCGCACTATTATTCTTCCTTACCACATAGGTAAAAGGATTATAAGGAGGGTCGGAGAGCTGTATGAACATACTACCACGTGCCCCACTACAAGTTGGATTGGCAGTGGTTACTGTAAGTTTAGGTTCTCTTTTTTGGATAGAAATATTTGTAAACTCATAAACACAAGGTATTACCCCTGCTTGAGTAATATTTTGTTTTATAAGTACCTTATAAATACCAGGATTTGCAATGACAAATTCATTGCTGTTTTGGTAGTTAGTAATAGTAGTTGCCTCTTGCATTAAGGCAAACTGATAGCCGCTCGGTACATTTTTTACAATAATTTTACCAGAAGTATTACATACTATATCAGTATACTCTATTTTAGCATCTAATTCACTTTTGGTGATGCGGAAGTAATAGGTTGATACACAATTACCATTAAAAGTAATAGTAAGGCGGTATTCACCTGCTTCGGTAAATGTTTCTTCAGTAGTAGTACTATTGGTTGTTCGAGCCCCTCCCCAAGAAGTATTGGTTGGAGGGCAATTTATATCACCAGTACGATTACCTATTAACTTTTCCCATACATATTGTTTAGCTTCTGTATTTGTTATTTTAAATCTTACCGAAGCATTTTTACCACACAAATACACCTGTGGATATTTACGCCCATCGGAACCGCAAACATACACTTCTCCACTGAGCTCTTTAGAGGTAATCATATCCTCAATAGGATGTTTTTCATCATTCTCATTAGCCAACACAGTGTATACTTCATACATCGTAGCGCAGCCTGCTTTTGATTTAGCCACTCGATAAATACCAGGAGCCGACACAGCAAGCGTACGATTATTACCTGTAATATTGGTAGTACCGCTAATAGTAGTCCAACTATAAGCATCAAAACCTGCAGCAGCTACTAAATTAGCCGTAGGCTGACAGAGCTTTACTTCTTCTTTATAAGCACATTGCAAGAAATCAACATTAAGAGCAAAACTAGTAGGAGATTCTGTACCTCCACAAGGATTAGCAGTAAATGGCACATTTGAACTCCTTGTTTCGTATTGTGTTGTACTATTTATTGAACCTTTATAATAAGCTGTAGCTGTATTTTGTATTACATTTGAACAAGGGTCACGAAACTCGGTACAATTGTTTCCCAAACTTAATGTGATTGCAAATTGCCCGCCTACTCCTCCTTTTTTTACCACATCATCATCTACTGTAACAGTTACTACTCCATCTTCTATTTTTATTAATTTGTAGCCTGCAGCATAGTTAACTGCAATATTTTGAAAAGAAAATTCTTTAGGCAGTTTATCTACTATAACTACATCTTTTGCATCGTCATTCCCAATATTTTTATATTTAATAAAATACATTAGTGAAGTACCAGGAGTAACATTAGTAGCCCCTGTAATATCATTGTTGTAAGAATCACGAAGTCTTTTCTCTATTACTATTTTTGGAGCCATCACCTCTACATTAAAAGCAAAGAAGAACGGAAAGTAATAATCATTTACAGAGGTAGCTTTAATAGTAGCCGAAGTAGCGTTATTGGCTAAAGTAGTATTGCCATTATTAGGTAAGTTAAAAACACCCGCATCAAAACCAAACAAATTAGGCGAGGCAGGGTTACGGTTCATATTATTACCGTTTTCATCGGTTATTTTACTTTGAAAAAAATTGTTACTTGGGCGACCTGGAACCGAAATCTCTTGGTCATTAATTAGTAGTTTATCATCAACGCCACCTATTTCGCCTTCCAAAGCAGCAAAGCCTATCTTAGCCTTTACGGGCCCCGTAGGTACTGTTTTAAAACCATTAACACCGATAGCTACAGTATTATTACCTACGGTTGCAAAACCATCAAAAAGAGTGATATGACGGTTTTCACGAGCTAAATCTTCATATACAATTACCAAATTCCACCCAGCAGCATAACCACCGCCTTGGGTATCTTTACCATAAGCAGCTTGCATATTAGCTACTGTATAAGTCCCGCCTATGTTTGTAAGATATTGGGTTACTTCGGCACGGTATATATATTGTTTTTGTACATTTATACCCCCTTGAGTACCTTGCACGTGGATAGGTGTCCCTACTAAATCATTATAAACACCATCATCAACTTTAAACTTTATATTCTTAAATTTAGCGCGTTCTAACTTAGGGTTTGTTTGGTTTATTACCCTTTCCTCGGAAAAGGCTGCCGCCCAATACAAATAAGCTTTTACCACCCTCTTACCACAAGAAGAAGCAGGTTCGGGCACAGTAGCCGAACTAGAGTTAAAAGTAGCAGGGTCATTATCAATATCGGTATAGTTCAAATCGATATGCTGATTGGCACCATGACTACCCGTATAAGGAGTGTTGGCAGGACGGGCTGTTCCTGCATTCAGCATAGAGTTACCCACCACTATCATATCACCTTTTACCGTTGTTTGGTAAAAAGAATTGAAGGATACACTCTGTGCTGTAGCGGCAAAAATAATTGCTAAAAAGAAACATTGTAATAGTAAAAACCTTTTCATACTATTGTATATTGAGGAGTTAGATTTTTTAACTTTAAATACTGAATAGCTACAAGTAGCTTTTGAGTTGCAAAGTTACAATTTATAATTGGTTTTGCTACCTCCTCTCTACACAATTAACACGATTTTAACACTGATATGTTTAAAAGTGTTACAAGTGTTTCTTCTTACTTTTTATATAACTCCAAGTATTCTTTTACTATTTTAAAATCGTCGAAGGGGTGTTTTACTCCTTGTATTTCCTGATATGTTTCGTGTCCTTTTCCTGCTACAAGAATTATATCGCCTTTTTGCGCATTCTTACACACCGACTGTATAGCTTGTCGGCGGTCGGTAATAGTTTGTACTTTATGAAAATGTTGGGGCTGTACTCCTTGTTCCATTTCAGCTAAAATTGTCTCAGGAACTTCATTACGTGGGTTATCCGATGTAAGTATTACATTATCACTAAGCCTAGTGGCTATATCAGCCATCATAGGACGCTTACCTTTATCACGATTACCACCGCAGCCCACTACAGTAGTGAGATTTTCATTGTGGGTACGAATATCATTAATCGTTTTCAGCACATTTTCAAGGGCATCGGGGGTATGGGCGTAATCAACAATGGTGATAACTCCTGTAGCCGAAACTGCATACTGAAAACGCCCTGCTACTGGCTCGATAGCACTGATAAGGGTAAGAGCCTCTACCTCATCCATACCTAAGAGGACAGCGGTAGCATACACAGCCAAAAGGTTATAAGCATTGAACTCACCGATGAGCTTTACCCATACTTCGTGTTGCCCCATACGCAACTGTAAGCCATCGAAGCGGCTTTCAATGATGTACGCTTTATAGTCGGCGTGGGTTTTAAGGGCATAAGTTTTCTTCTGGGCTTTCGTATTTTGAAGCATAAAAGCCCCATTTTTATCATCACTATTTACTAAGGCAAAGGCTGAAGAGGGAAGGCTATCAAAAAAACGTTTCTTTACATCACGGTAGGCTGCAAAAGTTTTGTGATAATCTAAGTGGTCACGAGTGAGGTTAGTAAAGATACCTCCTGCAAAGTGCAACCCCTCAGTACGATGTTGGTCGATACCGTGAGAGCTAACTTCCATAAAGCAGTACTGCACTCCTTGTTTTACCATCAGGTGAAGGTAGTGATTCAGTTGGAGCGGGTCGGGAGTAGTGTGGGTAGCTTCAAAACGTTCTTTATCAACATATACAGCAACGGTAGAAAGCAAGCCTGTTTTATACCCCGCTTTGCCAAACAACTGGTAAAGCAGCGTAGCGATAGTAGTTTTACCATTGGTACCTGTTACCCCTACTAAAGTAAGTTGTTCCGACGGATTTTCGTAAAAATTAGCTGCTATCAGTGCTAATGCTTTATGGCTATTTTCTACTTGCAGGTAACTCACAGCAGGAGCTATATCCTTGGGTAGGGTTTCACACACTACCGCAGTAGCCCCTTGTTCTATAGCCTTATCAATAAAGTTATGCCCATCGGAAAGGGTACCTGCAATAGCTACAAACATACTCCCTTCTTCCACCTTGCGAGAGTCGAAACAAACAGAAGTGATATTCTTATCTTCTTCGTTTAAGAAAGTTTTTATAGTGAGGTCTTTAAGTAACGTTTTTAAGTTCATATTTCTAATTCGTTAATTCTAATACTACTGTGGTATTACGTGCTACTTTTGTGTTTTTAGGTACAGACTGAGCTGTTACTTTACCTTGTCCTGAAAAACGAACCCGTAACCCCATATTCTCTAAAAGTGCTATAGCATCCATAGCCGTCATACCGGTAAGGTCGGGCATAATAGTTTTGTACTTAGCCGCTTTGTCGTAATAATTCTGGTAACTTTTAGCAGTAGCCTCCGATACTTCATCTACTTCTTCCACCGTATCCATCAGCAGTGAATTGGTATATATTTTATGCGCTATGCTTTTAAACACCGGTCCCGACACGTCGGCTCCGTAAATCCCCACACTTCTGTCGGGTTCGTGAATGACTACTATGCACGAATACTTAGGATTTTCAACAGGGAAGAAGCCTGCAAATGATGAAATATAACTGAGTTTACTTTTGTCGGTATTGGCGTAGTTTTTACGTGCAGTACCTGTTTTGCCTGCCATAGAAAAATCGGACGAATACAAGCGGTGTGCGCTACCGTAAGAACGTTGTACTACGTCGGCAAGCATTCCTTTAGCAAAGGCTGCCGTTTGCTTAGAGCATATTTTTTTATTGATAATCTCTACGTTAAATTTCTCAATAGTTTTATTCCACTCTCTTACTTCTTTTATCAAGCGGGGTTTTACCATTACCCCATCATTAGCTATGGCATTGTAGAAAGCTAAACTTTGCAGAGGGGTGATTTTCACAGCATAGCCTATAGACATCGACTCGAGCGTTACCCCGCTCCATATCTTCTCACGGGGGGTAGGTATAAAAGGCTCTCCTTCGCCCATTATTGGCAAACCTAATTGCTGATTGAGGTTCATATCCAACAGCTTATTAGTAAAGTCGGAAGCCGACTTGTTGTACAAGGTATGCACCAGCTCGGTCATACCAATGTTAGAGGAGACTGAAAAAGCTTTGTTAATACTAATACGACCTGAAAAACGGTGCTGTGAGTCCTCGAAAGTACGGTCATAGTACTGTTGTTTGCGGTCTTTAATATCAACTACAAAAGTAGAATCGATATTACGAGTTTCCATAGCGGCTACCACCGTCATCAGTTTAAAAATAGAACCAGGTTCGTGAGCCTCGCCAATAGCAAAGTTATAGCGCTCGGAATAAGTGTTGTTTTTAGCATTGAGTTCAAGATTTGAAATAGCCTTTATCTCGCCTGTACTTACTTCCATTACTATCACGCAGCCGTGTTGGGCTTTGTATTTTTTCAGTTGGGTAAGGAGGGCGTGGTGGGCTATATCTTGAATGTTGATATTAATAGTCGATACTACATCATATCCATCTTGAGGTTCGATGATGTTAAAACCGCTGGCTAATTTCCATTGTCCTTTGGCTATTTTTTGTTCCATACGCCTTCCGTGGGTACCCAGCAGGTAATTGGCATAAGCCCCTTCAAGACCCACGCGGGTAGTATATCCTGTTTCATCGGTACGAGCATACCCTATACTACGATGGGCAATCCCCCCTAAAGGGTACTCTCTTTTCACCTTTCTCTCAACAATAATTCCCCCTTTATAAGGACCTCTGTTAAAAAGAGGAAACTTTTTAATACGCACGTACTCACTATACCCTAAGTTAGAGGCAACAAGCATATAGCGGTTTTTAAGGCTGTACTCTTTCCGAAACATATTTTGGTAGTAAGAGCTTGATTTCCCAAACATTTTCGAGAGAGAATCCGACAGAGGTTTGAGGTCTTTCTTCATCGCTTCGTGCATTTTCGTGTGTGCCTGTGAGTCCCAACGAATGTCATAACGGGTAACAGAAGTAGCCAGCAAACTACCGTCGTCCGAATAGAGGTTTCCTTGATTAGGAGCAATATCAGCCTCGCGCAAAGTAGTTTCATCTACCTTAGCGCGGTACTCATCACCTTCTATTTGTATTTTAACTAATTTCCCTGCAATTACGAATATAAGCAGCAGCATTATCACTGCTACTACGTAAGTGCGGGCTGTTATTTTCTTATCGTTTTTATTCATTTCTTAGTCTGAAACAATGACTTTTATCTTCTTAGGTGGTTTTTGAGGTTGCTTAAGTCCTCTGCTTTCAAGCTGCTCTAAGATAGCCGACTCTAAGCGCACGCGTTGTAGGCGTGAGCGCACATCAACAAACTCACTTTTGAGTTCGTTCACTTGTTCGTTCAGAACCGCTATTTGGTGCACTTTATCATCTACAATGTGAGAGCTTGCAATCATCACAACCCCTAAGGCAAACAAAAAGCATATAAAAATCCAATTGCGTGCTGCTTCTCGCCCCTCCACCAAGAATTTTCCTCGAAGTATATTGCTTATTTCTTTAGTAGCTGTTCCCATAATCAAATACGTTCTGCAATGCGTAATTTAGCACTTCGCGCCCTGTTGTTTTGCGCTATTTCGGTTTCAGAAGGGGTAATAAGTCCTCCTACTTTCTTAAAAGGGACACTAATATTACCATACCAATCTTTTTCAGGCGTTCCCTCAAGCTGCCCATCGCGTATGAAGCGTTTCACAGCACGGTCTTCTAACGAATGGTAACTGATAAGGCTAATACGTCCGCCTACTTTCACTACAGCAGGCAGCTGCAAAAGGAAACTCTCAAGAGCCTCTATTTCGCCGTTTACCTCAATGCGAATAGCTTGGTATATCTGTGCTAATATTTTATTTTCTTTAAATTTAGGCAGAAGAGGTTGCAAAGCCGCTTGCAGTTCACTGCCCAAGGTAATAGGGTTGTTTTGCCTGCAAGCCACTATGGTGCGGGCTATAGCGCGAGCATTTTTCAGTTCGCCATAACGGTAAAGAAGGTCGGCTAAAGCTTGTTCATCGTACTCATTCACTACTTGCTGTGCTGTAAGAGGAGCTTTTTGGTTCATACGCATATCCAAAGCCCCTTCAAAACGAGTAGAAAAACCTCGTTCGGCTACATCAAACTGATGTGACGACACCCCAAAATCACCCAATACCCCATCTACTTCGGTAACGCCATAGAAACGGAGGTACTGCCGTAAGTATTTAAAATTTTGTTGGATAAGCGTAAAACGCTCATCGGCAATGGTATTGTTTTGGGCATCGGCATCTTGGTCGAACGCATAAAGACGCCCCTGAGGACTTAACCGACTGAGTATTTCACGAGAGTGCCCCCCGCCTCCAAAGGTAACATCAACATAAGTACCGTCAGGGTTAGTTACCAGAGCATCAACGCTTTGGTGCAGTAATACAGGGGTGTGATAAGAGGTTGTAAGAGTCATTTTTAAGGTGTTAATTTATCGGGGCAAAGGTACAAAATAATTATCAATTAGCAAGAATTAGTCTTAGTCTTTAGCAGGGGCGATTGGCAAATCGCCGAACAAACCTAACACCTGAAACTTGACATCCCCGAAACAGAAATTTTTTCTGTTTAAGCTTTCAGCGAAGGATAAGCGAACTATGAGCGAACTATGAGCGAAGGATAAGCGTACCAAAATCAAATCTCCCATTTCTGCTAAACTGCCTAAAAATAGCATATTTTTCTATTTTTCGCCCCAAATGCAGAAACCTAAAAAATCCCTACACCCTCCCTACAGCGCCCCTACACCTATCCTATACTTATCTTATAGTCTTGAGCCACTGTGAAGCCACTGTCGCTTCGAAATAGCTTCGGAACAGAAATAACTAAGGACTAACAACTATTAATTGTAATTCTTAATTGTTAATTGAAAAATATTTTGTACCTTTGCGGCAAACATTCATACAATGAAATCAGAACAAGAATTACAAGAGTTTTATACTCGACTTAAAAATGAACTTTTAGAAACAACTTCATTCCCAACCCGCTATCTTTACAAGTTCATTATCCCTACAAGCGAGGCTAAATTAGCACAACTGAAAGAAGTTTTCAAAGATACTGATGCCGAAATTACAACCCGCCCCTCATCAAGTGACAAATACACAGGCGTTTCGGTAAATGTTAGCTTGAAAAACCCCGATGAGGTAATTGAATTTTATAAAGAAGCAGGAAAAATAGAAGGAATATTATCACTATGACGACTTTAGAATACAATACCGAACGCCCGCCATTGTACATCCCTGAGTACGGAAGACACATACAAAAAATGATTGAAAAAGCAGTGTTGTTGGAAGACCGTAATGAACGAAACCGCACCGCTCGAAGTATCATTGCCGTGATGGGAAACCTATTCCCTCACCTACGCGATGTGCCCGACTTCCAACACAAACTCTGGGATCAGCTCTTTATAATGTCCGACTTTCAGTTAGATGTCGATTCCCCCTATGAAAAACCTACCCGTACAACCCTGCACAAGCAGCCCGACCGCTTACAATACCCTCAGCACCAACTAAAATACCGATTTTACGGCAATATCATCTTACGCCTTATTAACACCTGCCTTACTTGGAAAAAAGACGACTTGCGCGAAGCCTTAGAGTACTCTATAGCCAACCACATGAAGAAAAGCTTCCTCACTTGGAACAAAGAAGCCGTAGATGATAGCATCGTTTTCCAACACCTCTATGAGCTGAGCAATGGCGAAATTGACCTCCGAAAACGAAAAGAAGACCTTTCGGACAGCCAAGCCCTCATACGCACTAAGATGAACCTAACACGCCGAAACCAAGCACCTCAGCAGCATCAACACCAACAACACCAACAAAATAAAAAATCATTTAATAACAAATTTAACAAGAAAAACAATGGCCGTATTTAAGATAGAAGGAGGTACCCCTCTCAAAGGTGAAATTACTCCGCAAGGAGCTAAAAACGAAGCCCTACAGGTGCTCTGTGCTGTGTTACTTACCGACCAGAAGGTTACCATTCACAATATCCCTGATATTCAGGACGTGAACAAACTCATTTCACTGCTCGAGAATTTAGGAGTCAAAATACAAAAAGTAGGCAAAGGCTCCTACAGCTTTCAAGCCGACGAAGTGAATATCGATTACCTAAAATCAGAATCCTTCCACACCGAAGGGCAAGCACTAAGAGGCTCTATAATGATAGTAGGACCCTTGCTAACCCGTTTCGGAGTAGGATACATACCCAAACCCGGAGGCGATAAAATAGGTCGCCGCCGTCTTGATACCCACTTCGATGGTTTTATCAAATTAGGAGCCCATTTCGAGTATGACCAAAACAACTTTACTTACAGCGTCGTAGCCGAAAAACTACGCGGTGCCTATATGCTTTTAGAAGAAGCCTCAGTAACAGGAACCTCTAACATCATTATGGCAGCCGTATTAGCCGAAGGCACCACCACCATCTATAACGCCGCTTGTGAACCCTACGTACAGCAGCTATGCCGTATGCTGAACGCTATGGGTGCCGATATACAAGGCATAGGCTCTAACCTTATCACTATCAATGGCGTAAAACACTTAAATGGTTGCACCCATACCATCCTTCCCGATATGATCGAAATAGGAAGCTGGATAGGGTTAGCAGCTATGACCCGAAGCGAAATTACCATTAAAAACGTCGGGTGGGAACACTTAGGCATCATACCTACCATCTTCCAAAAATTAGGTATTAGTTTTGAGAAGAGAAACGATGATATTTATATCCCAGCCCATACCAATGGCTATGAAATTCAGAATTATATTGATGGGTCTATCCTTACCGTAGCCGATGCCCCTTGGCCTGGTTTCACCCCCGACCTATTAAGTATAGTACTTGTAGTAGCCACCCAAGCACGTGGCGAGGTACTCATACACCAAAAAATGTTTGAAAGCCGACTATTCTTTATCGATAAGCTGATAGATATGGGAGCCAAAATCATACTTTGCGACCCACACCGCGCAACCGTTATTGGCAATGATTTCAAATCTCCTTTGCGCGCCACCCTAATGACCTCACCCGATATACGTGCTGGTATAGCCTTGCTCATCGCAGCCCTATCAGCCAAAGGCACTTCAACCATCTACAACATAGAGCAGATAGACAGAGGTTATGAAGATATAGACGGACGACTCAAAGCTTTAGGAGCTAATATTGTCAGAGTTAATTAAAAAACAACAATATGGAAACGTTAGCAAAAGCAATAGACCCTACTATTTGGAAAAAAGCACAATCTTATGCTCAAGAGAATGGTATAGACCTTTTAAATTATATTGAAAAACAACTGACAAGTCTATACATTCAGGAAGAACTTTTCCCAAAAAAAAGAAAGAATCGAGATATAAATGCACTTTTAGATAGTATTGAAAAGACTTTGAAGTAAACGATATTTCAATACTAACACCCAAACAATTTTTAGAAGCTTTCTAACAACACTAAAGACTAACAACTAAAGACTAACGACTAATGAATTACAATTTTGACGAAGTAGTTTGCAGAAAACACACCGATGCCTTGAAGTTAGAGGCATTAGCCCCTCGTTGGGGACGTACCGATTTGCTACCAATGTGGGTAGCCGATATGGATTTAAAAACACCTCCTTTCATCGTAGAAGTGATGAAAAAACGTATGGAATGCGAAGTGTTTGGTTACACTGCCAAGCCCGAAAGTTGGTATGAAGCCATCATCAGTTGGCAAGCCCGCAGGCACCAATGGTCAATTACCAAAGAGATGATTTCATTCGTACCGGGGGTAGTTCCTGCCTTAGCAATGGCAGTACAAGCCTTTACCGAACGCGGTGAAAGGGTAATGATTCAGCAACCCGTGTACAATCCTTTTGCACAAGTAGTTCGGAACAACCACCGTGAGTTAGTGAACTGTCCGTTAGAACTGAAAGACGGGCAATATCACATTAACTTCAATAGGCTTGAAGAGAAGATAAAAGGCTGTAAGTTATTCCTATTCTGTCACCCTCATAACCCAGGCGGACGTGTATGGACTCGTGAAGAACTGCAAAAAGTAGCAACTATATGCGCTCAGAATAACGTAATCGTAATAGCCGACGAAATCCACGCCGACCTTACCCTGCCTCCGTATGAACACATTCCGTTTGCTACTGTAAGCCAAGAAGCTGCGCAAAACTCAGTAGTATTTGCCTCTCCCAGCAAAGCCTTTAATATGGCAGGCTTAGCCACCTCCTACGCCGTAATAGCCAACCATACCTTACGGCGCCGTTTTGAAAACTATGTCGAGGGGAATGAATTAGCAGCAGGAAACGTATTTGCTTTTAATACCGTAGTAGCAGCTTATACAAAGGGTGAAGAATGGCTACAGCAAATGCTCAGTTATGTACAAGGAAATATAGATGAAGTAGTAGCCTATATCAAAGAAAACATACCACAGCTAAAAGTGATAGTACCCCAAGCCTCTTATTTAGTTTTCATTGATTTCAGCGCATTACACCTCAACCAAAAGGAAATTGTAGCCCTATGTACCGATAAGGCACACTTAGCCCTAAATGACGGCAGTATTTACGGAGAAGAAGGGACAGGCTATATGCGTATTAACTTAGCTTGCCCCCGAAGTGTAGTAAAACAAGCTCTAACACAGTTAAAAGAAGCAGTTAATTCCTAATAAAAAAAACGAGGCTAAAAAGCCTCGTTTCTTATTAAGAAGTATTACTGTCCGGTAAAAATCAAAAAGACATAAAAAGTGCTGCTCAAGCCCTGAAAATACAAGGATGAGTAGTACTTTTTTATTTTCTAAGCCCCTCTTCTAAAATAAGGATAGCTGATAGGAGCCTGCAGGAGGTGATTTTTGAGCCTCTTCTAGCATACGTTTTAAGTCTTTTTCAGGGG
>CAUREJ010000047.1:0-16671 GCA_963523735.1 uncultured Capnocytophaga sp. | reverse complement strand
CATAATTGTAGAAACCTTTAGGGTCAGGATTCATTACAGTACCTGTAATAGCTTTGTTAACTGAATTAGTTGTAGTGGTAGGGGTGCTTTGCCCTTCTTTTGGTTTCCCAGGGGTTGTAACTTCTTCATCTTTTTGGTAACCAGCACCTGGATATTGGGTAACAGCATCAAAATCTTTGCTGCCAGTGTTCACTACTTCTACTCCACCAACTCCCGAAGTCCCTCCGTTAGTTTTTACATTATAACGATTGAAAGCTATGTCCCAATTATTACTAGTACGTGGATTAGTAACAGCTACTTGTTTTCCTTCCGAGAAAGAAAAGTACGTCCATTCAGTTTGTGATGATGCGTTCAATTCCTTTACTTCTTTAACACTTGAAGCTTGAGGAGTAGGTTCTTCATCTTTCTTACAAGAAGTTGTAAGTACCATCATTCCTGCTACTAAGGCAGGAGCTAAAAAATTAAATTTCATAAATCGTTTATTTTTTAATTTGACGGCGCAAAGATACAACTTATTTAGAAATATGCAAAATAATGTTTGAAAAAAAATCTAAAAAAGAACTCTTGTACGAATGATAGGCTCTTAACAAATCAAACGCACGAAATTCTCTACTTTCTCTTCTGTAGTAATTTCGTGCGTTTGCTCTATTTTCTTAAGCTATTTTTCAGCTTCAGAACTTACCATTTTTGCTAACTATATAGTTAAACTTAGGATGTCCTCCTTTATTTTTGTCATTTAGATAGTCGGTGAACTGCACTTTTACAAAATCACCATTGGCAGCTTTTAAAACATATACATATTTGTAAATTTCATACGGACTTCCACCACTTTGCATTGCTTGGGGGCTATAAGTAACATAGCCTGTATTATTCTTACCTTTCATTCCTCCTGAAATTATTTTGCAGAAGGTACCTTCTACAGGTTCAGGAGGCATACCAAGTTGCATAGTACCTTTTTCATCTTTGCTGTAGCCTGTGGTAGGAGCTTCTTTTACCTCATTCCACTGAGTTTTATCAGTTTTTAAAGCTTCTGCTTTACCTTCTCCCGATGCACCGCCATTTAATCTTACATAGTAACGGTTGAAAGCAATATCCCAATCTAAGCTGGTAGTAGAGCTCGCTACCGATACTTCTTTTCCAGAAGAAAAAGAAAAGTATTTCCATTCAGTTCCTGAAGCATCTACAGTAGCTTCTTTACCATTTTTTACTGGAGCTTCATCTTTTTTGTCATCCTTACTACAAGAAGTTGTAAGTACCATCATTCCTGCTACTAAGGCAGGAGCTAAAAATTTTAATTTCATAATATCGTTTATTTTTTGATTCGACGGTGCAAAAGTACATATTATTTAGAAATAAACAAAATAATATTTAGAAATAATATAAAAACGAGGCGCTCCGAATAGAGCAGCCTCGTTTTGCATTGTTAGTCTTAGAAAATATAAATCTAAATGTGTCTGTCAATCACATAGTTTACCATTAAGGTAAGCGCTTCTTTATAGTCAGAAGAAGGAAAATCATCTAAAATAGCAAGCGCTTTTTGCTGAAATTCTTTCATCTTAGCAGTAGCGTACTCTAATCCTTTATGGGTCTTTACAAAGCTTATCACCTCTTTCACACGTTTCTTGTCTTTATTGTGATTTTTTACTGAGTTGATAAGCCATTCTTTTTCCTCTTTACTGCAAGTGTTCAGTACGTAAATAAGAGGTAGGGTCATTTTTTGTTCCTTAATATCAATACCTGTGGGTTTTCCTATAGCTTCGTCGGTATAGTCAAAAAGGTCGTCTTTTATTTGGAAAGCCATACCTATATATTCTCCAAAAAGGCGCATTTTCTCAATAAGCTCACTTTTTTCTGGCTGTACTGAACAGGCACCCATAGCGCAACAAGCAGCTATAAGGGTAGCTGTTTTCTGCCGAATTACCTCGTAATACACCTCTTCTACAATGTCTAACCTACGGGCTTTTTCCATTTGCAATAGCTCGCCTTCACTCATTTCGCGTACAGCTACCGATATGATGCGCAGCAGGTCGAAATCACTGTTGTCTATAGATAGTAACAACCCCTTTGATAGCAAATAATCACCTACCAATACAGCTATTTTGTTTTTCCACAAAGCATTGATTGAAAAGAATCCGCGTCGTTTATTACTGTCGTCCACCACATCGTCGTGTACAAGGGTAGCAGTATGAATAAGTTCAATAACCGAAGCGCCGCGATAGGTACGTTCATTTACCTGCCCTCCCGATACCATTTTAGCTACCAAGAACACGAACATAGGGCGCATTTGCTTGCCTTTCCTATTCACTATATAGTAGGTAATACGGTTCAGCAGTGCTACCTTTGATGTCATAGCTCCTTGAAACTTCTGTTCAAAGAGTTCCATCTCTTGCCTTATAGGTTCTTTTATTTGAGCTGTTATTTTCATTACACAACCTCAGGGGTATTATCTTCTTCAGCAGGCTTATTGTTAATAGCTGCTAAGGCTTTGTTCTGATCATCTTCTTCAGCCGAATGAGCATCTTTGTATTTGCGTTTGCCAAAAATATTCTCTAAGTCATCGCGGAATATTACTTCTCTGTCTAACAACAGATTAGCCAAAGCAGTGAGTTTTTCTTTATTTTCACTAAGAATGCTAATAGCGCGTTGGTACTGTTCCTCAATGATTTTTGAAATCTCTTCATCTATAAGGTGTGCAGTACGTTCGCTATAAGGCTTGGTAAAACCATAGTCAGCTTGGGCTGAATCGTAATAAGTAAGGTTACCTATCTTGTCGTTTAGTCCATAGATAGTTACCATAGCGCGTGCTTGCTTAGTAACTTTCTCAAGGTCACTAAGGGCACCTGTCGAAATTTTATCGAATATCACTTTTTCGGCAGCACGTCCTCCAAGGGCAGCACACATTTCATCTAATATTTGTTCAGTGCGTACTATTTGTCGCTCTTCGGGTAAGTACCAAGCAGCCCCCAATGATTGTCCGCGAGGTACAATAGTAACTTTCACTAAGGGGGCGGCGTATTGTAAAAGCCAGCTCACGGTAGCGTGTCCCGCCTCGTGGAAAGCTATAGCTTTGCGTTCTTCAGGGGTAAGTATTTTGTTTTTCTTTTCCAAACCACCTACTATTCTATCTACGGCATCTAAAAATTCTTGCTTACTCACAGCAGTTTTTCCTTTTCGGGCAGCTATTAGGGCGGCTTCGTTACACACGTTAGCAATATCAGCACCCGAAAAACCTGGTGTTTGTTTAGCAAGAAAATCAATATCTAATGTTTCAGCAGTTTTTATCGGTTTTAGGTGAACTTGGAATATCTGTTTACGTTCAGTTAAGTTAGGCAGTTCAACATATATTTGTCGGTCAAACCTACCTGCGCGCATCAAGGCTTTATCTAAAATATCGGCACGGTTTGTTGCCGCCAACACAATTACATTGGTATGGGTGCCAAAACCGTCCATCTCGGTAAGCAGCTGGTTCAGTGTGTTTTCACGCTCGTCATTAGCACCTGTCATTACGTTTTTACCGCGGGCACGTCCTATCGCATCAATCTCATCTATGAAGATGATAGCAGGGGCTTTCTCCTTAGCTTGTTTAAATAGGTCGCGTACACGTGAGGCACCTACCCCCACAAACATTTCTACAAAGTCGGAACCCGAAAGAGAGAAGAATGGCACTTGTGCCTCGCCGGCTACTGCTTTGGCAAGAAGTGTTTTACCGGTACCAGGAGGTCCTACTAATAAGGCGCCACGTGGTATTTTTCCTCCTAATGAGGTGTATTTATCTGGATTTTTAAGGAAATCTACTATTTCTTGTACCTCTTCTTTAGCTCCTTCTAAGCCTGCTACATCTTGGAAAGTAACACGTGTTTCTTTCTTCTCGTCGAACATACGTGCTTTACTTTTACCTATGCTAAAAATGCCACCAGGCCCACCCCCGCCAGCCATACGGCGCATAACAAATATCCATACGCCTATGATAAGGGCTATAGGAAGAAGAGAAATCAGCAAATCCGAAAGAAAATTCTGCTGACTCTTGTTTTCTCGGGTAGTATTTAGCTTGTTTTCCTTTACTATTTGGTCAAAACGGTTCTCGAAGTTGCTCAGGTCTCCCAACTCAAAGCGGTATTGGGCTACTTGCTCATTGCTATTTCGTCCTGTCGAATTATTTGTCGGGCGTACCTCTTTATGCTCTTCTTTTTTAAGAGCTTCAGGGGTAAGGTATATGGTAGCTTCTTTCTTGTTAAGAATAATAATCTTAGCTACATCTCCTTTGCTAAGGTATTCCTCAAACTTCGCTTGCGGAATCTCCTTGGGCTGCCACCACAAGTTAGGTCCCGAGTAATATTGAAAGCCTAACAGAATTGCCAGCAAAACAGCGTAGAGCCAATAAGCTGAAAACTTATTTTTGTTGTTATTTTCTGCCATATTTAATATTGAGTTTCTATGTTAATGATTTTCGCATCGCCCCATAAGCCTTCAAGGTCATAGTGTTCGCGAATGCGGGGTTGGAAAATATGCACCACCACATCTACGTAGTCAATAAGCACCCATTCGGCATTAGCTTCTCCCTCTACGTGCCAAGGGTGCAAATGTCCTTCTGCTTGGCTTACAACTTTTTGTATGGCTCCCGAAATAGCTGCTACTTGGGTGTTGCTTCCCCCACTGCAAATAATAAAATAGTCGCATACGGTATTTTCTACCTCACGCAAATCAAGAATGCTAATGTCTGTTCCTTTTACCTTTTCAATACCAGCAATGATATTAGTAATGAGCTGATTTGATGAAATTTCTTTATTCAATGTTCTAAATGTTTTTACAGTTATAATATATTGTTCTTATCAAAAAACGTGCAAAGATATAAAATAATTATCAAATTACAATTTACAATTGATAAAAAAGTGTTTTCCTGCCACTTTGTCAGAATTTAGCTGTCAGCTTTTCAGTTGGGGGTGTTTGTCTTTAACTTATATTTTGTATGGGGCAGCTTTGTTTGCTAATGATTAGCGAGTGATAACTGCCTTATCGGAAAGGAATAACCCCTGGTATGCGTTGGCTAAAACTTCTAAGCCTAAAATCATCATTAGTGTCGCCTGTTATTTTAAAAATATTTTTGCCTACATCAGGAATAATAGGATAGTAAGCAAATGAAAACTGTATTGCCCCAAAAGGCAAGTAGTCATTAGTGATGTAAAAACCTACCGAGAATTTAGAGTATAGATCAGGCTTAGCCAATGCTAATTTTCCTTGTCCTATAAAACCTAAATCAGCCGAAAAAAACGGACTAATACGAAAGCCTATCAGTTGGAAAGGGGCGTAAATCTGGGTCTGAGAGGTTAGTAATAGTTTCCTGCTACCCTCCACTGTATCGCTGTGGAAACCTGCGATACCATAAGGTTCATTTAAGCTTATTCGTTTAGGCTGATACACAAACTCATTTATCCCAATTACAAAGGAAGCCCGTAAAAACTCCCTAAAGTGCCACCCTCCAATGCCGAAGAGTCTTGTGAAATGAGTGGTATCTCCTTTAATAACCACTTCTTTTAGCTGCCCATCTACTATAAAACTTCCCATTTCTAAGCCTATCGAATGATACCGTTTTTTGCTGTAATAAGCGTTTGAGGCGCCTACCGATAGATAAGGCAACAAACGTCCATAGCGCCATACCATTCCCGAAGTAAGAAATACCGAGTGCCCTAAACTCACGTCTTCAATATCGCCATTGCGAAAAATGTATTTGTCTTTTGCGAAACTATTACTGTTTAGGCTGAACTGTGTGAGTAACAGATTTTCGTTCCCGAAGTAAGCATCTGTATCAGGATTTTCGGGGCTATTGCGGTAAAAACTTGTGTTTCGGAAGTTTATGCCTACTATAAAATTGTTTATACGCTTGTCATTTCCCTTTTTCAGAGGGGTTACCCAGCTGCCAAAGGCGTTGAACGACTTGTTTAGATAAGTAGGTCTATATCCGTCCGAAAAGTGTTCAGGTTTGTCGTGAAGTCCGCGTTCAGTACGTTCATCGCGGTCTTCATAATATGATAAGTTACCCGACCAGCGCGCTAAAGGCGAGTACAGCGGTCGGTTAATATAGATAGATTTGGTAAAATAATGGTCGTAATCATTGTAATAAGCCGCTCGTACGTTAATGTATGAATTCCGAATATTCCGAATAGCGTAGCTAACGCCCCTACCATTATCAGCCAATCCCGAAAAAAATTGCTGATAGGTAACCGATGCTTCGTGTCCTAAGCCAAAAAGGTTGCGTTCACTAATGCGTGTCCACCCGCGCCTGTTTGTCAGGTCACCGTCAAAGTACATAGTCCAAGCGTCAAGCACATTCACCCGCACATCAACCGAGTCCGATAGTTCGTTTACCGGTATTACTTCTATTTGCGCTCGGCGAACGTACCGTTGGTTCCTGAGCAAACGCTCACTTTCACTCAGCAAAAGGGTGTCTAAAGCAGTGTGTTTTTTAAAAAGCAGTTGTCTTCTTACAGTACCCTCACGTGTTTTTACGTGTAGCGCATTGCCATAGCGTTCCCAGCGGTTATTAGGCTGTTTGCTTGGGTCTTTTTCGTCAAAACCAAAGGGGTCTAAGGTAGTGATAGTAATAGTACGGATAATTTTCCCCTGAAACGAAGTCTTTTCAGGGGTAGGAGGGGAGGGGGTAGCAGAGGCAACTCCAGAAGGGGGAGAGCTATTGTCCTCGATAAGGATAAGGTCGTCAAGGTTTTTAGTGAGCTTGTGTGAGCGCAAGTAGTTGCGCAGCCGTTGGTATAGCGTTTTGTTTTTAGCAGTGCGTTCTTCCGATATAGGTTTTATGATTACATCTTTTGTTTTTACAGTATCAACCTCTTGGGCAAAACCCCAAGGTAGTGCCAAAAAGAAGTATAATATAAAAACAAAAGCCCTCATCATCGTCGTTTTTGTGCAAAGAAGTCTTTAAGTAATAAGCCCGCTTCAGTGGCTAATACGCCCGTAGTAATTTCGGTTTTAGGGTGTAGTTGTCCCCCCATAACAGTATAGCCCCTATGTGTATCGGCAGCAGCGTACACTAATCGGCTTAGCTGGCTCCAATACAAGGCACCTGCACACATAGCACAAGGCTCTAAGGTAAGGTACATAGTGCAGCCAGTAAGGTATTTACCACCCAAGTAGTGGGCTGCTATGGTAATAGCCTGCATCTCGGCGTGAGCGGTTACATCGTTCAGCCGTTGGGTAAGGTTATGAGCGCGGGCAATAATCCGGTTGTCAAAAGTAATTATAGCCCCTACAGGTATTTCATCTTCGTCAAAAGCCAACTGAGCTTCGTCCAAAGCCCTTTGCATAAAGTATTCGTCAGTATCCATCTGTGCAAACAAAAATATTACTTTAGCAAAGCACAAAAACTTTGCCAAAGTAATATTTGTAAAACGGATAATTTGATGCTATTTAATAGTTCTAAGCTTTCTTATTTTCCAAAAAGGTTGCCAATGCCTCCCATAATGTCGTCCATTACGTTGCCATCTTTGTTTTTATCAAGGAAAGAGGTAAGTATATCACCAATACTGCCTCCTTTGCCCGAAAATAAATTGCTAATCATAGGCGATAGATTTTGGAATATATCGGTTACATTACTCAGTGAAACTCCTGTCTTTTCGCTAATAGCGTTAAGGGTGCTACTTTGCCCCTCCCCAGTAAGTTTGTTAAGAATGTCCGAGCTGTCGGCATTGCCCAACATCGATTTAAGTGAATCCACTACTGTGCTTACTTTATCAGCCGAGATGCCTGTTTTTTCACTTAAGCCACTTACTAATTGTTGGAGATTGTCGCCTCCTAATAAATCTGAAATTCCTGCCATAATATGCTTATTTTAATAAAGTTACTATTTGTGTCGCCAGCTCATCGCCTATGCGGTCTTGTGCCTCTATGGTTGCTGCCCCTATGTGTGGGGTAAGTGATATTTGGTCGTGCATAAGCACTTGTATTGCGGGTTCGGGTTCGTTTTCAAAAACGTCTAAACCAGCAAAAGCCACCTTCTCGTGTTCCATAGCGTGCAGTAATTCCACTTCGTTCAAGGCTCCTCCACGAGCTAAGTTTATCACCCCTACACCCTCTTTCATTAGGGCAAACTCTGGGGCATCTAACACGTAACCTCCTTCTTGCGGACTGTTATTTAGCGTGATGAAGTCTGCATTGCTAAGCACTTCTTCTTTGCTAACGGTTTTTATGCCGAAAGTTAGAGTTTGCCCGTCAAAGAACGAAAGCTGAACAGCAGCTTCGGTTACTTTGGGGTCGTAAGCCAATACCTTCATACCCAATCCTATAGCTATCCTTGCTACGGCTTGTCCGCTGCGTCCAAAGCCTATGATACCAATTGTTTTGCCGCGCAATTCCTGTCCGTTAGTATATCTTTTTTTCAGTTCGTTAAACTGAGTATCGCCTTCCAAAGGCATATCGCGGTTAGCGTTGTGCAAAAAGCGCACCCCCGTGAAAAGGTGGGCAAATACTAATTCCGCTACCGAGTTAGCCGACGACGCAGGGGTGTTAATAACTTGTAAGTTTTTGCTTTTAGCGTACTCTACATCAATGTTATCCATACCCACACCGCCCCTGCCTATAAGTTTTAGGGTAGGGCATCCGTCAATAATATCTTTGCGCACTTGTGTAGCCGAGCGTACCAATAGTACCTCGATAGCGTGTTTGTTAATGTAATCAATTAACTGGTTCTGAGCTACTTTGGTAGTAAGCACCTCAAAGCCCTCTTTTTCTAAAGCCTCTTTCCCAGCTTCCGAAATGCCGTCATTGGCAAGTATTTTTATCGCCATTATATTTTTAATTTGTAATCTAATTCTCTAATTTCCTAATTTCCTAATTTCCTAATTCTCTAATTTCCTAATTTGCTAATTTGCTAATTCTCTAATTTGCTAATTCCCTAATTTGCTAATTCCCTAATTTGCTAATTCCCTAATTTGCTAATTCCCTACACCCTTCGTTGCACTACTTCAAAAATCTTTTCACCATCGCATTTAAGTGTTTTAGATGGGAATTTAAGTATCAGTGCATAATCGTGAGTAGCCATTAAAATCGTGCGTCCAGAAGCGTTAATTTCTTTCAGTACCTGCATTACTTCCACACTTGTTTCAGGGTCTAAGTTACCAGTAGGTTCATCGGCTAAAATCAATTCAGGGTTGTTCAGCAAGGCGCGTGCTATAGCCACCCGCTGCTGTTCTCCTCCCGAAAGTTCGTGCGGAAACTTAAAGTCTTTTGTTTCCATTTTAACCTTAGTCAATACCTCACCTATGCGTTGTTTAATCTTAGCTTTATCAGTCCAGCCAGTAGCTTTCAGCACAAAAGCAAGGTTGTCATACACATTACGGTCACTAAGTAGTTTAAAATCCTGAAATACTACCCCTAGTTTGCGTCGCAGTAAAGGTATTTTATCATCATTAAGTTTTTTTAGGTTGAATCCCACCACTTTGCCTTGTCCTTGTATCAGCGGTAAATCACCGTACAGCAGTTTGATAAGTGAACTTTTTCCTGTACCTGTTCTGCCGATAAGGTACACCAATTCACCTTTGCCAATGCTTAAATTTACATCGGAAAGGATAAGGTTATTCTTCTGAAATACAGATACATCTTTTAATTGTAATATAGGGGTTTCCATTAATAACAATAATAAGCTAAATGTAATATGCTCATAATTCACGGCAAAGGTACAAAACAATTAATAATAACAAGTAATAATTAACATTTTTAACAAATCGCCTACTTAGCAATTAGCAAATTTGCTAATTTTCTCATTTGCTAATTTGCTAATTCCCAAATTTGCTAATTTCCTTATTTTCATTGCGAATAATGCAAAAATCCCCCACTCGCACTCCCTTTTGAGGATAAAACCACAACCCCCTAACAATCAGCCCATTACCTCACCAACGCTCCCAAAAGCCTCTCAAAGCTACTTCGAAGCCATCTCGAAGGCAGGGCGAAGGCAGAGCGAAGGGTGAGCGAAGAATAAGCGTTACTTCACTGAATACCAAGCATTTCACCTCCGTCCCCTCACTTTGCGTTATTCGCAACAAAATCCCCCAAACCCCTCATTTTCCTCATTTTTCCACCCTGCCTATCCACTAACCCCTATCCCCTAACACATAACCTACTGATAACAAGTTTATTGCGCACTGTATTACCTGTTAAAACTTAAAAAAAATACATAAAAACTTTTGCCACCTCAAAAAAAAGCAGTACTTTTGTGCGTTAATTGTATGTGCGTTATAAAAAACAAATTTCACAACTGCTACATACAACTTAAGAATAAAAAGACGATGAAAAAGTTTCTTACAGCAATTACATTTTTAATCTTTTCTGGGCTCGCTTGGGCTCAAACAGAGTGTATTGAGGTGAATACAACGGTTATCCCTGGTTCTTGTTTTGCCGATAATGCTATCAAGGTTACCGCTAAGGATAAAGCCCCTTATCCTGCTGCTTGTAAACCTTCAAGTGGTAAATTTATAGTGCAAGTTACAGGAAAAGGGAAAGATGAAGTTCATAAAATGGAACCCTATCCAGCACCTGCAGGTACTACTGCCGAATTTACCTCAGGTAATTTAGAGAAAGGTACTTATACAGTGATAGTGCGTGATGGCGATACAGGGGCTATAGTTCAGCGTTCGGTAGTAGTTGCCAATAGCTATCCTCTTATGAATATACAGGGCTTAGAAGGCTTAGCTCCTACTTGTAACAAACAAGGAGGGGCTCGTTTTCGTATCCCTACCGGTGGTAGAGGCCCCTTTGATGTTACTATACTCAATGAAGGAGGTAATCCGATAGGGCTACCTACCCAAAGGTTTCCCCGACCTACAGGCAGTAACTTTATCGAGGTGCGTGGTACTGCTGCACACCCCCTTACTGCAGGTATGAAAATAAGAGTGCAGATTAAAGACGTAACTACTAATGGTGATGGCTGTGGTGAAACACGCAGTCTTCCTATACAAATACCAGCTTTAATACAAACACCCGAGTGTCTTAATATTAAGATGAATGATTACCGAGAGATTACAATGAGCGATACTACTTGCGATAGCTACAAAGCTTCTTTTGTAATCAGAAGGGTAGAAGATAATTTGCTTTTATGGCAAGGTGCTCCTAATCATAGCGCTATACTTAATTATTTTAGATTGCCTGGTACTGCTGTAGCGCGTTTTATAAGTTCTCCAACTCCTTCTAAAGTAGGTAAAGTAATTGATATTTCAAGTACTTTTGACAATAATCGCTATTATATAAAAGATTATATTATCCAAAAAGGCGATGTGATAGAGCTTACTATCAAAGGTGGGCAAAATACTATCAAAGAAACAGTACGTATTGACGATCAAATAACCCCTCCTACCTGTGCCCAAAATGTATTAAGCATTGCTAATGGGTCTTATAATGTGGGTATTCCTGCCGGCTGTTCTACAGGTACTACTAAACAGTTAAGTCTTTTTTATAGTATCCCTTATTGGCAATACCGATATATGCCTAATGTTACAGAAGGAGGTACTTATAAATATGCTGTATATTGGACTGACCAGAGGAATTTGCAACACGCAAAAATGGAGCACTTTACCCTTGAAAAAGGTGCTTCGCTCACTGGACCTTGGACACCCGTACCTATGACCGATGCCGCTACCGCTGCCCCTGGACAAGCACGGTGGACTCACCAACGTATTTATTTAGATAATGTAGGCGAAGGATATTATAGACTCACTTATAAAAATACCAATAACTGTTTTGAAACTTGTTCAAGAGTAATTAGAATATTTTATCCTAACCCATCTCTCCCTTCTATTGAAAAGATATGGGATTATTATAATCCGCTTTACGGTATACACGAGGGCACAGGGGCTTTTATGATACGGTTTCTTTCAAACCAATTTATAAGTCCCTTAAACTTGGAGGTAGAACCTGCCGATGGTACTAAAACTATAACCTATACCCCTCAAGTAGGGCATTTAACGGCAGCACAAAGTCGTACTATTACCTTCCCGCTTACCCTCACCCAAACGTTTAACACTACAAGTAGTAACTGGATACCAATGGGCTATACCAACTTGCCAGCAGGGCGCTACCGTATAAAGGTAACCGATGCTTGTGGGCGTACTACTACTCGCGAGTACGACCTCTTAAAAACGGAATATGAGGCTGAAGAACTATCTTTCAAAAAAGATTGTAATGTAGCCGAAATGGTATACAAAAGCACAGGGGGCTTTACAAATACGAACCTTACTATTTCTTTGCAAAAATATAATGACAATGGTACTTTAGGGCAGCCTATCATTCGGAATACCAATCCTTTTAACGGCTCATTTCTCAATTTGCAGCCAGGGAAATACAAACTTAAACTGATTAATTCCGGAGGACTTCATAGTACTGGCTATCATACCAATAAAACGTGGTTTTATATAGGAGTGTCGGAACCAGGACTGCCTATAACCGAGTTTGAAAAGGATATAGAGGTTAAACCTATTGAACCTATTAATCCAACACTTAGTACCTTAGTCTGCGATCGCGGCACTAATACTTATATGATATCAGCCGATGTTACTGGGCAGGCAGTGAAATTCCCGCTTACCTTTAACCTTTATGAAAGACCAAGTGCTACCTCTACCCAAACTACTACTCCTAATCCTATTAAAACAAAAACCTATCAGGAGAGTGATAATAAGTACAGTCACGTATTTGATGGCTTAGCACCTGGTAAACATTATTTGATAGAAACCAAACACGTTTGCCAAACTATACCTAAGTACATCAGCTTAGATGTTTCCGATGTCTTTGACCCTACTTTGGTTATCGACCGCCCCGTGCCTTTCTGTAAAGGGAATGTAGCAACGGTACAGTTGTTGGGCATACCCGAAAGTATTTTCGATATACGTTGGTTTAAGTTAGATGAAAACGGCAATAAAACAACCACTGCCCCTTATAAAGTAGGAAATGGTTTCTCTGAACCTATCGATAAAACTACTACTTATATGGGTGAATACCGCATTAAGCCTGGTATAGGTTGTACCAATAACGATTGGTATACCAAAACAGCTACGGTGGTAATGCCTCCTTCCGATAAACCTACTATAGTGAACTGTCCTTCCGATATTACAGTTACCGCTACGGTAGGGCGTTGTGATGCTGTAGTATGGTGGGCAGCCCCTCAGGCTATACCTTCTTGTTTGGGCGAAGTAACCAGTGTAACCACCCATACCCCTGGTAGTGTATTTGCGGTAGGCACCACTACTACCATAACCTATACCTTTACCGATGCTTCGGGCAACACCAACTCTTGTTCTTTTACGGTAACGGTAAAGCCTAATGGTTTAAAACTCGGCACCAAGCATCGTTACACCGATGCCCCTAATGCCTCGGGCAATACTATTACGCAGTTACAACCTAACCAGCAGTTTTACTATGAGTTAAGGTATAAGAACGAAGGCTCGGAGGACATTAAGGAAGCCACATTTAGAGTAAAGCTTCCCGATGCCACCACGGTAGTTCCTTCGGGCGAGGCTATAGTCACTGGTGCGGGCGATAACACTTGGCAAAAGCCATATCCTACTAAGAGTTATACGGCAGCCAATAAGACCTATGAGTTCAGCATAGGGGCAAATAACAGCCGTTCTACGCTGCTAAAAGGCGATCCCGAGCGCGTTATTTACATACCTTTAAAAATAGAAGGTGATTGCACCACCTTGTTTAGTGCTTGCCAGAACTACGCCCCTACGGAGTACACCGTCTCTTATAAGGGCGGTCCCGATGCCTGTCCTTTATCATCGATTACCGATGCAGGAGCTATTAGTGCCACTATCGATACTTCAGGCTGTGAGCGTCAAGAGATGTCTTGCGGTACGGGTGCTATGACTTTTAGGGCAGTAGGCGGATTCACCACCTACCAGTGGTACGATGCCAATGGCACTTTGGTAGGAACCGGACAGCAATATGCCCCTACGGCACCAGGCGTGTACCGAGTAGTGAAGACCATCTCTTGTGGTGGCACCCCGCTAACGGTAACCGAGACCATCAACTACCAAACGGTAAGTATTACTACCGACCCTATCCGCGCGCAAGCCCAGAATATAGGAGTCGTATGTTCTTCCGATGGCAGTTGGACAAGCCAGTTCTATTTATGTCAAGGCGGGTCAAAGCAGCTTACGGTACCCTATCAAAACACCCCATTTGAGTGGCAATTGTTTAACACAGCCTGCCAGAACCAAGTAACGGATGCCGATTGCCGAGTTACCAGCGATGACTGCTGGACAACCTTCAGCACCGACCGCGCGTATAGCTTTAACACCGCAGGCTTATACCGCTTAAAGCTTACCAATTCGGGTTGTGATACAAGTTTTTATTTCCAAATCATTACCGGTTCTTTGCAAGGCACGCGAGGCGAGGTAAAACACCGCAGTGATTTTGAGATGGGATCAGTAGCTTATAATATGAGTGCTAGTGGAGTGAATTACAAGATAGAGATTTACGAAGGCAGCACCTTAAAACGGACAATAAATCAAAACACGAATCGTTTTACGATAGATAACCTTACGGAAGGCACTTATCGTTTTAAGATAACCTCACCACAGATAGAAGGCTGTCAGTATGAAGATACGGTAACTATCGAGAAGAAGACCCAACGTGAGTTTACAGCCACCTTCCGCGGCTTTAAGCAAGGCTATTGTAATATAGCCCAAATACGCTTGCAAGCCAAAGCCGGAGCGCCTACTTATCGTTTTTATATATGGACTATTGACGGACAAAAGCAGTATGCCGATGAGCTAACTGCCATAGGTAGTCCGGCTATAGCCCAACAAACGGCTGCGGAGCAGTATGCAGATATAGAATACCCTATTACACGCATTGGTGAGTATGAGTTTCTGTTAGGCGACCAGCAAAACGGAGCCTTTGCAGTATCCAATAAAGTGACCATAGTTCCCCCAAGTCCGCATAACTTTACGGTAACAGCCACCCAAGAGATAACTTGCGAGAGCAGTCCCAATAGCGGTCATATAAACGTAACCTTCCCAGCAGGGCAACAGAATGTGCAACGAACTATTAACTTGTACCAGCTCAAGAGTGATGGTACCCGCTTGAGTGCTACCCCTTACCGCACCAGTGCAGGCGGCTTGTTCACAGGCTTGCCAGCAGGTACTTATGAGGTCGAGATGCGCTCACAGGTAGGTGCTAGCTTGTGCGTATACGTTAAGAAACCTATAGAGATAAAAGCCCCACAAGCACCGCTTAGGGCGTATGCAGGCGTAGTAGCCGACCGCTCTTGTGATAGTGAAAATCATCAGTATAAAGTAGCGGTGAACAACGTATCAGGCGGTACTACCCCCTACCAATACAGCTTCGATGGTGAAAACAGCTATGTAAGCACCCCTATAGGATACGTTAGCGGAAATACCAATATCTATGTAAAAGATAAGAACGACTGCCGTGTGGTGATACCTATAACGGTAGAGGACACCGCTCAGCCTACCCTTAGCGTAAGCCCTATAGAGTACCGTTGTGATAATGGATACGGTTCGGTAACTATAACAGTAAGCGCATCGGCATCACACACCTATCAGTATAGTTTGGACGGCAGTGCTTCCCAAACCCTTAGTGGAGATACTATAAATAGGACATTAGCACCAGGGGTACATACCCTTACGGTGTACTACCGTCCTTTAAATACCCAAACCACCCCCAATGTACTCTTTAATGAAGACTTTGGTAGTTCCGATGAAAATGCTTGTATGCCATCGGATAGTACCACATTAGTATGCAGCAGTGATGGCACCAACCTGCAAGACGGTCAGTATATGGTAACCAAGCAAGCGCCAGCCAAGGCAGCTTGGACAGTTCCAACTGACCCCTCAGGAGGGCGTTATTTAGCAGTAGCAGGTAACGGAGGCGGCAATGAGGTAGCCTATAAGAAAATAGTTAGCGGAGTAGGCTTGGACACCGAGCTTACCATAAGCTTTGATGCAGTGAACTTAATAAGTTCTGCGTCAGTAGCAGCGCCACGCTTTAATATAGGCATAAGCCGAACCAATGGCTTAGGAATGATAAGCAAGTCAGTAGGCGCAGTTAATAGCGGCGCTGGTTGGAAGAATTTAAGTGCTACATTCACCCCAGCCGATTTAGCAGCCTTTACCGATGGCAAGGTACAGATACATATCATAGCGGCAGGCGCTTCATCACACGCAAGGTTAGGGAATGATTACGCTATCGACAATGTAAAAGCACAACAAGCAACCGCCTATTGTGAGTTAAAAGTCCAAGAGCTTATCACGGTTCAAGCCAATAAGGAAATGCGGGTAGAGCGATATGGTGCGGTGAAGAATGTGAGCTGTATAGGCGGCTCGGACGGAGTATTGCGCATCCGCGTAATTAACGCCCCATCAAATAGTGTGAAGTATGCGGTAATACCTACCCATACCAGCACCCTTACTTGGACAAGCACCACTATCGATGCACAAGGCGTCTTTACTGTAACCGGCTTGTCGGCAACCCAAAGCGGTAGCCTGCAAGTGCAAGATGCCAATAGTGCCAACTGTCTCTCAACAGTAGGCTATACTATAGGAGAACCAACGGCAATACAACCCACTGTAAGAGTAATAGAAAGGCTCACTTGTCGCGCTAATGCCAAGATAAAAGTATGGGCTACTGGCGGCACACCAGGGTATAAGTATG
>CAUREJ010000046.1:0-16757 GCA_963523735.1 uncultured Capnocytophaga sp. | reverse complement strand
AGTATTTCATCAGTAAGTATATCATTAGTGTTAATTTCAATAATATAGTTCTCTATTGCCTCAAAGTTAGTAAGTAAATCCATCAAGGCTGGCGGATAAAGAGTTGTTCCTTTGTACTTTATCATCTGCTGCTTACGCCCCAGCACAGGACTCACACGTGGAGTTTCTCTACCACAAGCGCATTTTTCAGTGTGCATAGCCACTATATCCCCCGTGCGAAAACGCAACAGAGGCATTCCCTCTACCCCCAAAGTAGTAATAGTAAGCTCACCACTTTGTCCATCAGGCACAAGGTTACCTTCATCGTCTAATACCTCTGTAATAATAAGTTCAGGGTGCTGATGTCCCCCTTGCTGGTACTCACATTCAGTAAAAGTAGTACTCATCTCTGTCGAAGCGTAAGTCGAGTACAGCCGCACCCCTTCCCACTTCTCAGCTATCTTCTCAGCCAAGAGGGTAGGCGTAAAATCCTGATTGCGCAAAGCCTCTCCTATACACACTATCCCTTTTACCGACGATTGTTTGTAGTCAATACCAGTCCTCTCGGCGTACTCTATCATCTTTAGTACAAACGACGGAACAGCTATCAAATAAGTAGGCTTGTATAACAGAATCGAATCCCATTGCAGTTCAGGTATTCCAGCCCCTACCCTAATAATGCTTGCGCCCAACTTTCTAACTCCTAAAAAGTAAGCCAAGCCCGCCATAAAACGCCTATCGATGGTAGTCATCAGCTGCACTATATCACCCCTCCCAATACCAGCACACGATAGTGAAATTGCTTCATTATATGCCAATCTATCAAGATCCTTATCGGTAAGCCCAAAAGTCACAGGCTTACCCAGTGTACCCGATGTAGTAGCATAATCCACTATAGCCGTTTTAGGCACACACAGAAAAGCATCGTTCTCACGTTGCAAATCATCTTTATCAGTAGTAGGTATTTTTTGTAAGTCAGCAAGTGTACGAATATCATCAATACAAATAGAATGCTTCCTAAAAAGCTCCCGATAAAAAGCCGATTTCTCATTCAGATATTTCAGTAGTTCTCGCAATTTTTCTTCCTGAAACAACCTTATATCAGCCGCCTGTTGTGTCTCAATGGGTGGAATACACATTATTTAAACAATCGTTTTAACGAGTTAAGGAGTCCTTTTTCTACTATATCAATGCCAATACCAAAATTGCTATCAGCCATAATATGGTAATCTTCGCGTACAGGTTCTAATTTATCTAACGGAATCTCCACATTCACCAAAGGATTATACTCCACTATTACCTTACCCGAGTTTTTAGTGATAAACTTCTTAGTTTTATGGGTAAAATACTCATTTTCTATATCGCATTCCTGCACTGTGTACTTCTCCTTAGTATTGATATTCTCATCGGTTTTCAAGCTTATCTCATAACGCTCACTGTCGTAATTATGCCAAAAGCTCGCATCGCTATGTTGGTGTTCTCGAATACCATTTTTAATAACACTACCGTCAAAATACATCAAGAAGCGTTTACCCTCAGGATCAACAAAATAAGGCTGTTCAATAGTAGCTTCGTATTTCACTACAATCTCGTTTTCTGTCTTATCGTCTTTTACTATCTGCAAAGTAGCATCTTTAAAAATATCTCTAAAGTCCTTACCTTTGCGGTCATTCACATAGTTCAAAGCATAGTACAATGAGCTGTTCCAGTTGTCCATACGCTCATTTTTATTGCTCGATTTAAAGTAGTTGCGCATCGAGTTTGCACGGTTATAGCGGTAAGTACTAAGCAGTTCTATCTTGCCCTTCCCTTCTTTAACCTCCAAGTCTATTTTTTCATCTATGCAGAAATGATCGTATTTAATAGGCGTACGTTTTTGCAACTCTTGGTCTGGCAAAATATCCATAAAATAGCAGAATGAAAGTACCGCACGTCTTTCCAATTTCCCATATTCATTACGAGCCGTAGCATCAATAAAATACTCCTTACCCTCATAGTTTATTTTCACAATTACGTGATTGAATGACAGTAATGAAGGCAAGTAATATTTCAGATAAAAGTCCGAATTGTAGTTCACCAATACCACCGACGATTCCACCCCTATGTAGTTAAGCACCGCTTTCAGCAGCACACATTTAGCCTTGCAATCACCCTGCTTATTCTGGTAAGTAATCGCCGGAGCCTGTGGCTTATGTCCATTCATCTCATCGGCATTGTACACGTAGTAAATGTTGTTTTGTACAAACTCAATAGCATACTGTAATTTCTCGTCCAGAGTAGCCATAGCATCTAATTTCGCTACCAAATCAGGAGCAAAATCAGTAAGCTGAGCTTTAAAAACCTCCTCGTATAGCGGATAAATATAGTTCGAAAGCTCCTTCCAAGTGCTATCAGTAGCCAAATCTACAAACGGAAATATCTCACGATTAGGGTCTACAGGGTTAATATAGTCATTCTTTAACACCTCAAAAGCCTCTCCCTGTTCCAAATATTTCACTTCGCTGGGCAACACATTACCTTCTTCATCGCGGAAAAACACATTTTTATAAGCCACGCGCTTATTGCGGTTATTGATAAACTTAAAGTGATATTTCCCATAAGCCCAATACGTATCCGGAGTTACATAAATATATTTCGTAAAGTCTTTGCGCAAAAATTCCTTCTCTGTAAACACCTTAGTACGAGTATCCTCCAAAACTAAAATATCGTCAAGATGAAGGTCTTTAATCGAGAAATTCAGCTTTTTAGAACTGCTTATAATCCCCCTATTACTATTGCTTTCATTATCCAAAACCTTAATAGTAGTATCACCCGTCTTATCTATCAGTTCCCCATTGCGGTACACACTAATGCGATGAATGTTAAAAAACTCATTCTCCTCCAGCACCATATCATACATCGAGGCGCGTTCCAAGTTCTCTGGCTGAGTCAAACTATAAGCCATCAGTGCGTAGTCCGATGTAGTATCATCATCTACCTTACTGTATTTATGCAGAAAATAACAATAATCACGCCCCTCATCAGTCTGCTCTCGTGAGAAGTCTGTATCTACTAAAAGTTCTATTATTTCGCTGTCCGATAAAGAGTTAGTCCAATCACCAGCAGCTACAAAGCGGTATAATTCATTCGTTTCTGTTTGCACTTTTTATTATATATTTTGAATTGGGTGCAAAGATAATACTTTTTCCCGATTATTTTGCTAATAATTCAGCACTTTTTACCAAGCGCACAAATTCTTTTCTATACCCCTCCTCGTCCTTACCAATTGCTCCATTAGCTAATTCCAACACTTGTCCGTAGCTTGCCTGTGCCTTATTGCTATTATTGCGCAACAAAATACCAAATTCAGCCACGCTGGCAGCAAACCTAAAGTCTACTGAGGTATCTTTCAAATCCTTTTTCTCAAACACCAAAGGCTCAGTAACCTCTACACTCTTCGTATCTTTCACCTTAGGGTCTTTATAACGTATTTTCAAAAAACCAATCTCATTACCCTCACCCTTTTCGTTCAGTGTTTGGGTCTGATACCGATATGATTTACTCATTTTCCCATCGGCAGGCACTAATTCATAAAAAGCCGTTACCGTATGCCCAGCCCCTATCTCACCCGCATCCTTCTTATCGTCAGTAAAATCCTCATTAGCAAGCATACGGTTCTCATAACCTATCAGCTTATACTCCTTCACATATTTAGGGTTAAACTCAAGCTGCAATTTCACATCTTTAGCAACAGTGAATAAAGTACCCGAAAACTCATTCACCAGTACCTTCTTAGCCTCAGTAATATCATCAATATACGCATAGTTACCATTGCCTTTATCAGCTATAGTTTCAGCCATATCATCGCGGTAATTACCCATACCAAAACCTAAAACCGACATATAAATACCGCTTTCACGCTTCTCTTCAATAAATTTCTCCAAATCCTTTGCATTGTCAATTCCCACATTAAAATCGCCATCAGTAGCCAAAATAATACGGTTATTACCTCCTTTTATAAAATTCCTTTCTGCCTCTTTATAAGCCAGCTGAATGCCCCTACTACCCCAAGTCGAGCCTCCTGCCTGTAACCCGTCCAATACCTTTTCTATCTTTTCTTTATCCTTTACAGCTGTTGAAGTCAAAGCCACACGCGTACCGCTGGCATAAGTCACTATCGCCACACGGTCAGTAGGTTTAAGCTGCGTAAGAAGCATCTTAAACGACGATTTTAATAATGGTAATTTATTAGGCTCATACATCGAGCCCGATACATCTATCAAGAAGACAATATTTGAAGAAGGCACCTTAGCCAAATCTATCTGTTTAGCTTGTAACCCTATCCGAAGTAATAAATTTTTAGGGTTCCAAGGTGCAGTAGCAAGCTCCGGACTCACACGCAGAGGTGAGGCTGCCCCCTCTTCAGGAGCAGGGTAGTCATAATCAAAGTAATTCACCATCTCCTCAATGCGAACCGCATCAGCCGGAGGCAGCTGTCCGTAACCTATCATACGGCGTATATTAGCGTATGACGCCCTATCCACATCCACCGAAAAAGTAGTCACTGGCTGCTGAGCCACAGTCACAAACTTATTTTCGGTAATTTCCTTATAAGTCTCGTTATTAGCCGAAGGCTCTATAATATAATCCTGAATTTCAGCCATTTCCCCTGCCGCCTCTGCCTCTTCAAGCACGTATGCCTGTTCCTCGTTAGCCATAGGGGCAGGCATTTTTTGCAAAGTTCTGCCCGAATTGTAGTAACCATCACGATTGCCACACGCTGCCAACAGCAAAGCCGCCAACAGCAACAAAGATACATTCTTTTTCATAAAGTTATTTTTTTAGTTCTACACTTTATGAAGTTCAAAACTCGTGCCAAACAGCAGGCGTTTAACCAAATTATTCGTTGTGAATAAAACGTTTTTTAGCCCACAAATCCTCTTCCGTTTCTTGGTGTGCTTCATCAGGCACACAGCAATCCACAGGGCATACAGCCGCACACTGCGGTTCATCGTGAAAACCAATACATTCAGTACATTTATCAGCCACGATAAAGTAAAATTCATCACTCAAAGGTTTTTGCGGCTCATCAGCATCCACCTCCAATCCGCTGGGCAACACTACACGCCCTTTCAGAGTCGTACCGTCCGAGTAGCGCCAATCGTCAGCCCCTTCATAGATTGCGTTATTAGGGCATTCTGGTTCACACGCCCCACAGTTAATACAATCATCTGTTATTATTATAGCCATAGTTCTTCAGTTGTTTAGAGATTAGTAGCAATTAAAATCAGGCGGCAAAAGTACAAATAATTTTTGAAAATTCTGGAATAAAAAAACAACTGCCCAAAAAACCGTAGCTTCTCGGGCAGTTGAAAGTTTCAAGTAAAAGTTTTTAACAATTAATAGTTATGCTTAATCTATTTAGTAAGGGTAGTTATTTGAATACTCCATTGGGCAGTATTGCCATTAGCAGCCTCTACGCTGTATTGATGAGCGTTTTCCCAGTTACCTGGCACCCCTAATCTAGGGGCATTCCCTACCGGAAATACACGAGCAGCGGTTGAAACCGAAACTATTACAGCCAAGTTACTTTTAGCTACTTTCTCGCGTTCAGCAGCCGAGAAAGCTGTATTAGCAGCAGGCACCTTAACTTCTATTTTCACAGTCTTCGCTGTTTTATCAATTTCTTTTTTAGTGATATTAAGGTTCACGTACTTCACTATAGGCTGATTACTCGCTTTTGATAACTCATCACTTACGTAGCGGTATTCTACTCTATCAACGCCAGTAATATCGTTTTCTTCAAAAGCAGGCAGTTCTTCTAAATTGCTTTTTAGGCACGATGTAGTGCTTGTTGCAATGATTACGAACAATAGATATATGTATTTTTTCATCTTGTTATTGTTTTAAAGGTTAATTACCAATCAGGGTTCTGAGTATCGTTAATACCACTCGCAGCGCGTTGGTCTAATATTCCTTGCGGAATTGGCATTAAGTAACGTTTAGTGGTAAAAGTACGTTCCCAAGCTCCGTTGCGGGTAATTTGGGCTATAAAAAACTGCTTGCGGTCTTTCGTAATTTGTATCTTGTGTACAGGCGAATTAAGAGCTGCTATTACAGCACCTGCTGCCGCTCCATTATTAGCATCACCACCATATTTACCCCAACGCAAAAAACTCCAATAAAGGTCGCCTTCGTAAGCCATTTCTACACGGCGTTCACGTATATAGTCCTTCCAAGCATCTGCCAAACTCGAGGCTGTCGAAGCTGGAAGTTTACCGTGTGTAGTACGTGTCTTGTTAAGGGCTGCTACAGCTTGTGCCACATCTCCTTTCAGTAAGTAGGCTTCTGCTAAATTCATATACACCTCTCCCAATCTGGCTATAACAAAGTGATAATCTATTTTATTGCTATAGTACACGCGTGGTTCTGCCTGCACTACCGCTTTGCGCCAATAGTAGCCCGAAGCCGTAGTATACCATGAATCCGACTGTCCTTCGCGTATCCCTGCCCAAAGATTACCACAGATATTAGTTTCTACATCTTCTTTAAGCCAAGTACTTTGGTCATATACCAAAGTTTCATAAAAACGTGCATCACGGTGTTGGTACATTAAGTTACTAATGTTCGTTTCTGTAGCACCTGCTTTTATTTTGCCATAACGGGTAATGATATTCCCTTTAGCATTAGTACCTAAATCAGCTTTTTCTGGCACATTATGGCGTACTGTGTTTAAAGAACCTTCTGTAAGTGATGATATATCTCCATCTTCCACATTGTTAGTGAATTGTGAGGTTTCATACCAAGGTTTAGCCGTGTTATCATTTTGGTCTATAACCAAATACTGGTCTACAAGGTCTTGTGTAGGAAAATAACTTGCCCAACCTTCAAATGAACGTCCTTTTGCATCGGCAAATTTTTTACCTCCTACAATTTTCACCTCATCGTTATTAATGTTAGGCACTACTCGTATCATCTCATTGAAACTACCTACAGTAGTATTGAGGCTAAGGCGATAGTGTGCCAAGATAATTTCCTTATCGTTCTTACCTGCTTCTAAAAACATATTACCAAAGTTCTGAGCGTCAGTAAGCGCATATTTACCCGAATTAATAATAGCCTTAGCCGATTCTATTGCCACGTCCAAATAGCTGTTATCTCCCGTATAAGCATAAGCTTGCAATGCTATACGGCTTCTAAAAGCGTGCGCAGCGTATTTATTAGCCCTACCAGGAGCCGAAGTTTCTGGCATCCCTTGTATAGCCTTGTTCAAATCGTCCATTATGTACCTATAACTTTCTGTAGGGTTTTGGGTGTAAGGTGTTTTAAACTGCTCCTTACTTTCTGGTGTCAAAACCTTAAGAATAGGCACAAACCTGCCTTGCCAACGTGTTTGATTATAAAACAAAAGACCCCGCAATAAGTAGCCCTCTGCTTTAAGAGCCTCAGTAGGCGACTTCTCTATAATCATATTACAGTTGCGCAAATTGCTAAAAAAACCATCTAAGCCCTGAGCCGAACCTGTGAACCTATCAAAACGCTCAATAGGAAAATTGTCCAAATTATTCAAATCACTATGAACACCATTAGGTGTCAAACTCTCCAGATGAGCATAACCTATGTAGTTAGTAACAGTACCATTGTATGAGTTTATCACAAAAGATTCTGCCGACTCTTTAGTGCCCCAAACGGTATCTTCATCGTAACTTTCAAAAGGTTTGGTGTCCAGTTCATTACAAGCAGTAAGCAAGCCCATAGCTGCCACTGCACTTATATATCTAAAATATCTTTTCATATACTTGTATTTTTATAGTCCAACATTTAGTCCTAAAGAGTACATACGTTCATTAGGATACCCAAAAAAGTCACTATTAGCTATTTCAGGATCCATACCGTACTTGGTTGCTTCCGAAATAGTAAATAAATTCTGACCACTAAACGTAACTTTCATAGAATGCAGCCATTTGCAATCCATCAAAACGGCTTTCTTTATATCGTATGAAAAAGAAAAGTCTTTAAGGCGAACATAAGCCCCGTTAATAAGCCAATGGTCACTACCTTGTGTATTGTTATTACCATTCACCGAGTGTGATGATACCAAACGAGGAAATTTAGCGTTGGTGTTATTAGGCGTCCAATAATCTGTTTGGAAATCGTAGAAAGGTGTTGTCCCTGCATTAGCACTTTGTCCCAAAACCGAACTACCTAAGTAAATATCAAAACGAGTAGCCCCTTGCAATAACATATTGAAAGAAAAAGCCTTATAACTCAATCCTAAGTTAATACCATAGTTTGCCCTAGGAAAATTACTTTTACCTATACGAGCCTTATCGGCATCATCTATTTTACCATCTCCGTTAAAATCCTCATACTTAATATCTCCTCCTGTAAGGTTATGTGAGTTAAGGCGTTTAGGACTATTATACACATCATTAGCATCGTTGTAATAACCCAATGAGCGCAAACCTGTACCATAATAGCCTACTTGTTGGGTAGTCCGCAAATAAGGATTCTTACGGTTTTGAAGTGCCTCATCTGGGTTTTGTGCCCAAAGCTGATCAAAGAAAGTAAAGTTACCCGAAATACTGTATTTAAAGTCACCAAAACTATCTTTCCAGCCTAATTGCATTTCATAACCAGCACGGCGGTGTTCTTTGTTTGAAGCTACCTGAGGCAGTGATTTACCTAATGGTGCCGTATATCCCACTTGCAAAGGGTCAGGAGCTGTTAAATAACCAGTAGTTTTATAGAAGAAATAATCAAATGAACCAAACAAACGGTGATTTAATGATTCAAAATCAAAACCTATATCAGTCTGTTTAGTAGTGTACCAAGTAATGTCAGGTGAAGGTATATCCCCTTCCGAAAAACCTTGATAATATTTACCGTCAATCACATAGCTCGTATTGTTTAAGTTGTATGAAGGAAGATAAGCAAACCTACCTACACCGCTATCCAACCCTACTTCACCGTATGAAGCTCGTAATTTAAGCAAGTCAAATATGTGTTTCTCTTTAAGTGATTTCATAAATGATTCGTCCGAAACTATCCAACCTAATGACCCTGAAAAGAACGTACCCCAACGGCGGTCTTTCGGGAAAAGGTCTGAAGCATCGTGACGCAAACTACCTTCCAAAAAGTATTTACCTCCATAGTTGTATTTTAACTGGGCTACTATACCTGCTCTACCGTATTCACTTTCGCCGCCACCACCGTCCATACCTTCTTTAGGTCCTGGGTTAAACTGATCTATAGGAAAGTTGTAGTTCACACGTTTGTGCCATACATTACTGTCAAAACCATAAGTAGCCTCATACCCAGCAAGAACATTTACCGAGTGACTATCAAAAGTTTTACCATATTCAGCAAAAGCCTGATAAGTATATGAATATGAATTAGCTAATGTCTTACTAAGCTCTGGCTTAGCTACTGCTGATGGTATCTTGCTATCCCAAGCATATTGCGCCGCATCCTTGCGCCATTCCTTGTTTTGCGAACCAAAATAACGATAGTTAAAATTACCTCTCGCCTTTAACCCCTCTACCCAAGGAACTGCCCATTGCACCCCTAACTGACCGTTAACTTGCTTGTAATTCTGACGTGTATAACCCGCATCTCGTGAAGTCTCTGCCACAGGGTTATCAGTAGTATTAGCGTAAGGTAATCCGTATTTATTCAATGCAGGAGTAAGAGCATTATGATTAGCCAATGTATGGCTGAACACTTGGTAATAACCACTTGCAGTCGATGAATAAGGGTGTTCATTCTCCTTTAAATACCCATCAATAGCCGTATTACCTGTAATACCTGTATTAGGAATCTCAAACTCTTGGTTTACACGGAAGTTAATAGTTTCCAAATGGTGCGTACCACTGCGGTATAATGACCCCTTGTGCATATACCCCAACGAAGCCAAATACCGATTGTGTTCCCTACCTCCCGCTATTTGCATATTATGCCGATATTGTTCAGCAAATTCTTTAAGAATAAGTTTTTTCCAATTAGTGTTAGGATAATTAAGCTGGTCTGAGCCATCAAGAATTTTTTGCAGCTTGTCTTCAGTATAAGTAATAGGCTTATTATCATTCAATTTCGCTATATTATCTTGCAAAGCCCAATTGTAGGCGTCTAAGCGGTCAGGAAGAAATGAAGGCTGAGAGAAAGTTACCGAATGATTGTACTCAATAGTAGTTTTGCCCTCCTTACCACGCATAGTAGTAATTTGCAAAATACCATTAGCAGCACGAGCCCCATACACAGCCGTAGCCGAAGCATCTTTAAGAATTGAAATAGAAGCGATGTCTTCAGGAAGAAGATTTACGAAGTCATCATAGTTGCGAATTACTCCATCAATTACCACAAGCGGTGTGCCGCCCCCTCGAATAGAAATAGTACTGCGGTTATCAAGCCCCGAAGTACCTTTCACAATCAAACCTGGTGAACGACCTGCCAACCCTTGAGTAATGTTCGTTACAGGAATTTCCTTTAATTCAGAAGTCTTAACAGAAGAAACTGATGATACAAGCGACTTTTTAGTAGAAGTAGAGTATCCAACCACTACTACATCAGTCAGTTCTTCCACTTGGAATTTCAATAAAGCATTGATAATCAGGGTTTTACCCCCCCCGTTTACTTTTTTAGTAACCGTCTCAAAGCCTACTGAACTAAATTCTAATACAGCATCAGCAGGAGCCTCAATGCTATATTTACCATCAAAGTCCGTAGCCACCCCGTGAGTTGTGCCTTTAATTAAAACACTAACACCAGGCAGAGGACTTTTTTGCTCATCGGTAACTACACCAGTCACCTTAATCTGAGCCATACCCGCTTGGCTAATAAAAGCCATTGCAAGTAGTAAGAAACAATAAATGCTCTTATTCATATAATGAAAAAATTTTTGGTTACGAATGAATAGTTTCTTTTTTTTGGTGCGGCAAAGGTAAAACAAAAACTTAATAACTCCAAACTTTTTTAGCTTTTTTTTTGAAGTAAGAGAAAAAAGCAAGAAATAGAAAGAAAAAAAGCACCCATTCGCCAAGTATCCATTCGCCTGCTAGCGACTAAAGACTAAAGACTAACGACTAAAACATTGCGAATAATGCAAAAATCACCAACCCCAACTCCTTTTTTTGGCGAAAAACATAATCTACTAACAATCAACCTGTTACATTACAATCAGTGTCAAAGCCACCTTATAGCCGTATCGAAGACAGAGCGAAGCCATACCGAAGGCAGAGCGAAGGGTGAGCGAAGGATAAGCGTTACTTCACTGAATATCAAGCCTTTCACCTCTATCCCCTCACTTTGTATTATTCGCAACAAAAACCCCCAAACATTGCATTTTCTTCAATTTCCTCATTTCCTCATTTGCTAATTTCCTCATTTGCCTATCCACTATCCCTTACCTATCAAGACTTCAGATTTGTTAGACAATCTTGACCTGTTTTTCTCCTAGCGACTAAAGACTAAAGACTAACGCCTAAAAATTGCTAATGTTTAATTATTTCGTATCTTTGCCCTCACAATTGCAACAGTCATCACAAAAATGAACATTTCAATCGTAGGAGCCGGCAATATGGCATACCAGCTAACCCAAGCCCTCTCCCAACACCCACAGATAACCCTTACACAGCTTTACAGCCGCAGCGGCTTCTCAGAAGAGTTCACCCCCCTACAGGTCGAAAAAATAACCGACCTCACCCTCTTACGCCCTGCCGATATATGTATTCTTGCCGTAAGTGACGATGCCATTAGCAGCTTATCGGCAGCACTCCCCTTTGAAAATCAATTAGTAGTACACACCTCTGGCAATACCGATATGCTCGCCATAAGCAGCAAAAATCGGCGAGGCGTATACTATCCCCTCCAAACAATGAGCAAGCAACCCCTTGTCGATTTCACCCAAGTACCCATTTGTTTAGAAGCCGAACACCCCACCGATTACCAGCTATTACATCAGTTAGCCACACAGCTCACCAATCACATATACCCCCTAAGCAGCCACCAACGCAAAATATTGCACGTAGCAGCCGTATTTCTCAATAATTTCACCAACCACCTCGTACACATAAGCCAGCAAATATGTCAAGAAGAGCAAGTACCTTTTGAGATATTAAAACCCCTATTAGCCGAAACCTTTGCCAAGTTACAAAAGTTACCCGCTTATCAGGCGCAAACAGGTCCTGCAAGGCGTAATGACACCTCCACCATAGCCAGTCACCTATCCCTTTTGCATCATAAAGAAAAAGAAATATATCAAGTAATTACAAATTCAATAATTAACACTTATGGAAGAAAAGAATTATAAAGAAAAGCTAAAAGACATCACCACCTTCATATTCGATGTCGACGGAGTATTCACCAACACCCAAGTCCTCGTCGATAATGACGGCGACCTCCTCCGCAGTATGAATATGAAAGACGGATTTGCCCTCAAAACCGCCGTAGCCAAAGGCTATAATGTATGCATCATCACTGGGGGTGGTAATATAGGCGTACAAAAACGCTTTGAAAATCTCGGTGTAACCGATATATATACGCTCCGTCACGAAAAGCTCGCCACTTTTTTAGAGTACCAACAAAGCAAAGGATTGCGTCCCGAGCAAATCCTCTATATGGGCGATGATATCCCCGATGTTCCACCTATGAAACACTCTGGTTTAGCCACTTGTCCCCAAGATGCCGTTCCCGAAGTAAAAGCCGTATCCCATTACATTTCACATCGCAACGGCGGACAAGGAGCTGTCCGTGATGTCATCGAGCAAGTACTCAAAGCCCGCAATGATTGGTTCACCTTCTAACCCTCCCTAAAATACAAAGCATAAAAAAAGAGGCTGTCCAGAACACTTCCGGACAGCCTCTCTAATTTCCAAATTTACTAATCTGCTAATTAAAACGCTTTAATACGATACATCATACCAATACTTACGCGGTTAGTATCAGCAGTTACTTTATTTACTTCCCTACTTCTACCTATATAAGCCAAGAAGAAACGCAAATCTTGATCTTTAAATGGCAAATATTCTACTCCAGCAAAGTAACCAATACCAGTAAGTTCATTACCAGCTAAGTTACTTTTAGCAGTTTCGTACAATCCTTGTGCAAAAATATTCACTTCTGGCACTGGCTGATACTCAGCTTTTAGTACAAAACTGTTATATTTAGCATCTTTTACAAGAGTAGAACCACTCATAGGGGTATATTTCAACCTATCTAATTGTTCATTAGCCATCATATAGTCTAAAAACACTTGGAATTTAGGTAAATTAAGTTTAGTACCCAACATTACCATAGAGTTCATATAACCATCAGCTTCAGTTTGCACACCTGCACCCCAACGCGTTTGAATAACATTTTCAAACAAATTACCATTCCAGTTAAAGATGTAAGACAGCGGAGCATTGCTCGGTTTAATACCTGTAGAAGTACCATAAATCTTCTCAAAACTATCATTTCTCACATCAGTAACTTGTAAGTTAAACTCGTGGTTAGCATTAGGTGAGTACGTAATCATAGCCCCTAACATAAAGTTATCCATATTCTCAATAAAGTCCGAATACTCATAAATATTCATAGGGTTTAAGTCAAACTCAAAGCCACCCCACGCTTGGCACATCTTACCTGCTGTAAGAGTCCATTTATCATCTAAATGGAAGCCAGCGTATAACATATCAGTAGCTTTTGCCAAGTTATCCAATGAAGTTGCTGCATTCGCTTTGTTCAAACGATGGCGGAGGCGGTAAAAAATACGATCATTAATATCACCACGTACTTCCCAACGCAATTGGCGTGCGTTAAACTTAGTAGTCATATCTTGCCCTTTAGCCTTTTCGGCATCAAAGCTACTTTGGAAGTTAAAGTACATTTTAAACTTCTTTTCTATAGGATTTTCCTCACTACTTTGCTGAGCTCTTTGTGAAAAAGACAAAGCATCTGTATTTCCTATCTCGTCTAATTGCGCTTGCAATGCTTGTTGTTGTGCGGTAGCAACACCTCCGGTAAGGAGACTCATTGCCAAAACTAATATTCTTTTCATAGCGGTATTGTTTTAAAAATAGTCTTTAAAAAGAAAGTCGTCAGTTATTAGTTGTAAATTACACTAACAACTGACGACTAACAGACTAATATTCGTTAAAGTATTTTTGAATTTGTTGCCAATCTTTGGTTTTAGTAAGAGCTAACATCAGTAGCACACGTGCTTTTTGTGGGTTAAGGGTTTGTGAAGCCACAAACTGATATTTAGCATCATCTACTTCAGCATCAAGGGTAGTAGCTCCGGTAGGCACACGTGATGAACGCACTACTTGGATACCTGCTTCACGAGCTTTAATTGCCAAATCAAAGATTGTATGGTATAAGTTACCATTACCTACACCAGCGTGTACAATACCGTCAAACTTAGCATCGATAAAAGCTTTCATTGGCAATTCAGAAACGTTAGAATAGCTGTACACTATACCCACCTTAGGCAATTCTTTTAAGTTATCTACATTAAAAACAGATTGGTAAGTGTGTTTGTTTTCAGGAGTGCGGTTAAAGAATACTTTTCCGTTGTGAATATAAGCCAATTTGCCATAATTAGCTCCTTTAAAAGTTTCAACGGCAGTAGTACTTGTTTTAATCACATCTTTAGCATCTAATACGATGTCGTTCATACATACCATTACACCTCTTGCCATAGCGTTCTTATCGGCAGCTACAGCCACAGCGTTGTAAAGGTTCAGAGGTCCATCGGCACTCATACCTGTTGCGGGGCGCATAGCACCTACCATAACTACAGGTTTTTTACTGTGTACAGTAAGGTTTAGGAAGTAAGCAGTTTCTTCCATAGTGTCGGTACCGTGAGTGATAACCACACCGTCATAGCCTTCTTTGTTTAGCAGTTGGTTAATACGTTTAGCAAGAGTGAGCCACACTTGGTCATTCATATCTTGTGAGCCAATTTTCACAATTTGCTCCCCACTGATGTCTGCTAAGTTTTTCACTTCGGGCACAGCATCTAACAGTTGGTAAATACCAAGTTCACCAGCCTTGTAGTTACTTTCAGTATTTGATTTACTTACACCGGCAATAGTACCGCCAGTAGCTAAAATACGAATCTTTGGCTTTTGTTGCGCAAAGACAGCCACAGTCATCAACATCAGTAATGAAAGGGCAATTTTTTTCATCAATGTCATAATTATTTATTTGTTAATATGGTTTATATTCTTACATAAACATTATTATCAAATACCCTACGGCAATGGCTACGATAGTAGCTACAAAACCTGGTATTTGGAATGAGTGGTTCAGTACGTACTTACCTATGCGTGTAGTTCCTGTCCTGTCAAAGTTAATAGCTGCCACTACAGTTGGATAGTTAGGTATAAAGAAATAACCATTTACTGCTGGGAACATCGCTATAAGTGCCATAGGATTAATACCTAAAAGAATACCCAACGGATAAAGGGTGCGCACGGTAGCTGCCTGACTGAACAAAAGAATAGACATCACAAAAAGTGCTATTGCAAAAAGGAATGGATACTGAGTTACTATTTGTTCTATATTATCTGTAAAAAACTTAATATTGCCATTAAAAAATGTATCGCCCATCCAAGCTATACCAAAAATAGCTATCACTGCCTGCATACCAGCTATAAATACAGAGCCTTTTACAGCTTTGTTAATATCGGCACGCGCTAAGATAAGCATTAACCCTGCAGTACTCATCATTATAATTTCAATAAGCTGAGTCATTTCCATCGTTTCTAACTTACCATCAACTAAGAAAGTAGGTCGTAAACTCTCAATAGAGCCGAAAAGTACAATAGAAAGTACCCCTATAAGGAAAATAATCACAGAGATTTTAGCGCGTTGTTGGTCTTTAGCACTGATTTGTGAAGTAGAATGATTTTCTTTTTCTAACAACCCTTCGCGCAAACGGCGTAAGTACTCAGGGTCTTTTTCAAGAGGCACTCCCATAAAACTTACTGCTATAGCACCCACTATTACGCCTACAAGAGTAGCGGGGATACACACCATTAAGATATTGCCTAAAGTAATTCCTTTGCTTCCCAAAAGTTCAGCAGAAAGCAGCGCTGCAGTAGCTGCCGATATAGGACTGGCAGTAATAGCTTGCTGTGAGGCTATTACCGAAATAGAAAGCGGTCGTTCTGGGCGAACTTTGCTATCAGTAGCAATTTCAGAGATGATAGGTAACAATGAGTAGGCTATATGCCCTGTACCCGAAAATAAAGTGAAGAAGTAGCACACTACGGGTGCTAAAAAAGTAATCATTGAAGGGTTTTTGCGCAGTATCCGTTCGGCTACTTTTACTAAGTAATCCAAGCCTCCTGCAGCTTGTAGAGTGGCAGCTGCTGTAATTACTGCTACAATGATAAGCATTACGTCAATAGGAGCTTTACCTGGTTTCAACCCAAAACAGAAGACGAGTATACCTAAGCCTATCATACCAAAGATACCGAGCCCGATACCTCCTACCCTTGCCCCTATGAATATAGCTACAAGTACGATTAGTAATTCAATATAAATCATAGTTTTTAGTTGCTCTAAAATTATGGCTCAAAAGTACGAATGTTTTTTGAAACTACCAAGAAAATTTCAATATTTTTTAACGGAAAAAACAAAATATAAAAAGACCTTTTCCTCTCAAAGAAAAACACAACTCTTTTCCTAAAAAAAAGCTGCTCACAATTACTTGCAAGCAGCTTTAAAATTAAACAATAAACTTCCTATCTTCTACCTGTACAAAGTGAAGTTTCCGTAAAACTGACGCTTGTCATACAAGGCATCGTTTATCT
>CAUREJ010000045.1:0-16922 GCA_963523735.1 uncultured Capnocytophaga sp. | reverse complement strand
CTAATTTGCTAATTTTCTAATTTGCTAATTTTCTAATTTGCTAATTTTCTAATTTTCTAATTTGCTAATTTCCTCATTTGCTAATTTCCTCATTTTCCTTGCGAATAATGCAAAAATTACCAACCCCAACTCCCTTTTTTGGAAAGAACTACAACTCCTTAACAATGAGGTTATTACAACAGAAACCTTATCAAAACCAGCTTGGAGCTATCTCGAAGCCCGAGCGAAGGCAGGGCGAAGGCAGAGCGAAGGGTGAGCGAAGGATAAGCGTTACTTCACTGAATATCAAGCGTTTTACTACCGACCCCTCACTTTGCATTATTCGCAACAAAATCCCCAAAACACTACATTTTCTGCAAAATCCTACCCCTCTCTACTCCTCTCATTTTCTCATTTGCTAATTCTCTAATTTGCTAATTTGCTAATTTGCTAATTATTCTTATCTTTGCACCCAAAATATAAAATGTATAAAATATGAAATGGGAAGGACGACGACAAAGTAGTAATGTAGAAGACCGTAGAGGCATCAGTGGTAAAGGCGGACTGATAGCTGGCGGGGGTATTGTAGGCGTTATTGTGCTGCTACTCCAATTGTTTGGCGGAGAGACCGGTCAGCAGGTAGCTTCCGTAGTGAACCAAGTAGCAGGGGGTGGTAGCTCCAATCAAACGGTAGAACGGGTCGAATTGACTCCCGAACAAAAGAAAATTGGCGAGTTTACCGCTACCGTTTTAGCCGATACCGAAGATGTTTGGGAACAAGTTTTTGAGCAAAACGGCTTGGGTACTTACAAACAACCTACTTTGGTACTTTTTACCGATAATGTCAATACAGGCTGCGGAACCGCTTCATCGGCAGTAGGACCCTTTTACTGCCCTGCCGACTATAAACTCTATATGGATATGGCTTTTTTCGAGGAACTTAAAACGCGTTTCGGTGCTAAAGGAGGCGATTTTGCTATTGCCTATGTAATGGCGCACGAAGTAGGACACCACGTACAAACGTTGCTCGGCACATCGGCTGAAGTGCGCAAAAAACAACGCGGACTTAGTGAAGCCGCAGCCAATAAATGGTCAGTAGCACAGGAGTTACAAGCCGACTTTTACGCAGGCGTTTGGGCGCATCACAACCAAAAATACTTAGATGCCGATGATATCGACGAAGCCCTAAGTGCCGCACACGCTGTGGGTGATGACGCTATACAAAAACGTATGCAAGGACACGTAGTACCCGACTCCTTTACTCACGGTACTTCCGAACAACGAAAATACTGGTTCACCAAAGGATATAATACAGGCGATATACGACAAGGAAATATTCAAACTATTTATGAACAAACAAGTAATCATTAAAGAATTAGGACGTAAAGACTATAAAGAGGCGTGGGATTACCAAGAAAGCCTCTTTGAGGAAATAGTTGCCCAAAAAACAGCTAACAGAACTCATAATACCCAAAACCCTACTGCTAACTACTTTCTTTTTGTTGAACACCCTCACGTATATACTTTGGGAAAAAGTGGGCATATCGAAAACTTGCTCATCGATGAGGAAGGGCTTAAAAAGAAAGGGGCTACTTTTTATAAAATAAATAGGGGAGGGGATATTACTTACCACGGACCCGGACAAATAGTAGGCTATCCTATTCTCGATTTAGATAACTTCTTTACCGATATACACAAGTATTTGCGCTTTTTGGAAGAGGTCATTATCCGCACCCTTGCCGATTACGGACTTAAAGCCGAACGCAGTGAGGGTGAAACTGGCGTATGGTTAGATGTTGGCACACCTTTTGCCCGTAAAATATGTGCTATGGGAGTACGCTGCTCTCGCTGGGTAACTATGCACGGTTTCGCCCTAAACGTAAATACCGATTTAGGATACTTTGATAATATTATCCCTTGTGGTATACGCGGAAAAGCTGTTACCTCCCTAAATGTAGAATTAGCTAAAGAAACAGTGAATCTTGAGGAAGTAAAACAGCGTATTTTGAAGCATTTTCAAGAACTGTTTGAAACTGAACTCTTACTTGATTAAATTTATCAAACAAATAAACACATACCGATATGAAGAAAGTATTATTACACTTTGCTGTTCTTACAGCGGTATTTCTCAGCTTGCAATGGAGCTGTAATAAAGAAGATGACGAAACAATCCTTGAGACTAAAAGCAAGCTCTTTGCCCATAATTACGTGCTGGTAAATACCCTCGATGGTAGTCCCGCACAGGTTGAAGTGAGCTATTCTGTATATACAGATTTATCAGGAGGGAATATTGTAAAAAAAGAAACCCTTAACACTCCTTTTGTGATAGGAGGCGAACAGGTAATGGTAAAATACGATAGCTTATTCACCGACTATGGAGGCTCTCAGATGTTTTTGAACAACAAACTCCGAAAAGAATACAGTGAAAAAGGTGCCGACCACTTAGTGATTAAAAACTTATCAGGGGCAGCCCTGCACTATGCCGTAGTAGGAAACAGAAAATTGACCTATTTTTCGGAAAATGAACTGATAAGAAATCCCGAAATAGGCAATAAAAATGAGGTAGATATTACCAAAATACTCAAGGACTATCCACAGCCTATCTACAAGGCAGCACCTGTATTATATTTATTGAAGCCTGAGCTTGCTCCTCAAACAGATGTCTTTGTGTATTGGGAGCGTATTATAGGGCGTAATATTTATGATTATAAGGTTTATGCTAAGAAATTTCAACTAAAAACACCTACTTTTGGTGAACTAACACTTGCTGCTCCTATGAGTATTCCCGAAGTACTTGATTTGTACAAAGAAGAGTTTACTAATGGTAATAAGCTGTTTATTGATTATACCGAATACCACGCCAATACTTTAGGTGCGGCTAACAGAAGCTTGAAACCTAACTACCAAAATCATCTTGTAAAATGGTATGGTACCATTCCTGCAGGAGCTACTTTCGAAAATAACGGTCAGTTATGGTTCGTGAATACTAAAGACGGTGATACAGGTCGTACTGTTTTTAGTAATGATGCTATGTAATAACACAGATGAATTATAATAAGGTACGTATGCGCTTTTTAGCTTTTGGCTTGCTATTGTGTATGCTAAAAGTGTCTTTCCCGTTAGGTGAGTTTTTCCATAATCACTATACGGGTAAAGAGCTATGTGCCATTAGTACAGGTGAAGAATGTCATCATAAGGCACACTTTAATAAGGTAGATACGCACCACGATTGTATTTTTGCACAATTGCATCAGTACTTTACCCCTTCCGTTTTTGTATATCACTTATGGGAGCAAAGTACCAATTTTATATGCTTCTTTATTGAAAAAGGCTTTACACCAACAGCCTTTGCTATCTTCTTACGCGGACCTCCGCACCAATTAGTAAATACGTTTATTGGTTAATCAGCAAAAATGGTAAAAACTTATAATGGCTGATTGGCTACTATGCTAATTTTCTAATTAAAAAAATATATGCAAAAGATATTATATCTTCTGCTGCTTAGTTGTGCCTTTGCTTATGGGCAGGAGTCATTGCAACTAAAAGTAGAAGACGGAAATCAATTGCCTTTGGCAGGGGCAGTAGTGCACTTTATGGGCAAACACTACCTTACCGACCTCGAAGGCAAAGTAACTATACCCAAAATAAACAAAGGGAAATACCCTATAAAAGTAAGCTATTTAGGTTTTCAGAACTATGAGGCTACCATACATATTCCAGCCTCTAAGCCTTATGTGGTAACGATGAAAGAAGAAACCACACAGTTGGACGAAACAATCGTTATCAGTCGTTATGGAAACGTGTATAACCCTGTGAAAACCGTAGCGGTAATAGGCAAAAATAAAATACAAGAAAACTCAGGAAACGAGCTGGCTAAAGTGCTTAGCAATGCTGCAGGCATATCGATGATACAAACAGGAGCTACCATAGCCAAACCTGTAATTCACGGCTTGCACAGCAATCGCATTTTAATACTGAACAATGAGGTGCGCCAAGAAGGACAACAATGGGGGGCAGACCACGCTCCTGAAATTGACCCTACTGTCGCCGACCAAATAACAGTAGTAAAAGGTGCTGAAGCAGTTCGTTATGGGGCAGATGCTTTAGGGGGGATTGTTATTATTTCACCCAATAAACTGCCTTATGGTGATGGATTACACGGTGAACTCACTCCTTCATTTGCTACCAATGGGCGTAAGCTCGCTGCTACCTTAAAGTTAGAAAGCTCCGTGCCTAAATGGCACCAATGGGCGTGGCGCGTACAAGGAACCCTAAAACGTTCAGGCGACATTAGTACAGCCAATTACTTGCTGAACAATACCGCTGCCCGTGAAGCTAACTTTTCAGTAGCTACCGGTGTGCAAAAGGAGAAAGGCACTGCCGAAGTGTTCTATAGCCGATATGAGAATGAAAGCAGCGTGTTCTATGGCTCGCATATAGGTAATTTAGATGATTTGCTCGCTCGTTTTGAGATAGGCAAACCTCTAACTACTTATCCGTTTTCATACAGTATTAACGCCCCTAAACAAAGAGTAGTACACCACTTGCTGAAAAGTAAGGCGTTTTACCTATTGCCCTTTGGAGGGAAACTCACTGCTCAATACGCTTTTCAAAAAGATATTAGGCAGGAATTTAGTCTTAGGCGTATGGACAGAACCCGTATACCAGCACTGAATATGGAGCTCACTACGCACGCTCTCGATGTGTATTGGGAACACACCTACAGCCGTTGGAAAAGTACTATAGGCGGTAGTTTGAACAAACAGGATAACTATAACCAACCCGGTACGGGCGTGGTGCCTGTCATTCCTAATTACGCTTCGCTCAGTTATGGGGCATTTGCCATTCAGAAGTACGAAAAGAATAATTTGCTTCTCGAAGCAGGTTTGCGTTATGATTATAAATACCTCAATGCCGATGGCTATGATATGTACTCACAGCGCTATGGGGGCGAACATAACTTCCATAACCTTACTTATAGTTTAGGAACCGCTTTGCCCCTAATGAGCAATTATAACTATGATTTGCGCCTAAAAACCAATATAGGTATTGCTTGGCGGGCACCTCACGTGAATGAGTTGTACAGCAGTGGGCTACATCACGGAGCTGGTACGTATGATTTAGGCGATGAGAAGCTAAAAGCAGAAACAGGAGCTAAATGGGTGGTATCACTTAGCTATGACCGAGATAGTAACCCCGAATGCTCATTAAAGCTCGACCTTTATGCACAGCTTATTAAGAACTACATTTATGATTACCCAACGGGCGAAACACGCACATTGTTTTCAGGAGTGTACCCTATTTTTCAGTACACCCAAGCCGATGCTTTCTTCCGTGGTGCCGATTTTAATGCAATGTTCAGGCTCTATGATAACCTCAATTATCAGCTAAAGGGGTCGGTAGTAATGGCTAATGAATTGCGTACTAAGCGTTATTTTCCGTTTATTCCTGCACCTCGTGTGAGTCAGCAGTTGGAATACAAGGTAGCTCCTAAAAGGTTTTTCAATAATATCGACCTAAGTATAGGGCATACTTTTGTAACTAAGCAAACCCGTTTTGAGCCTTCGCAAGAATTGGTGCCTACTACCCCTAATGCCTATCATCTCTTCGAGGCAAGTGTAGGAGGTACTTTGCCCATACACAAACACCAAACACTTACGCTAAGGCTTTCTGCCGAAAACCTTTTTAATACCGAATACAAAGAATATACTAATAGATTTAGGTATTATGCCCACGATTTAGGTAGAAATATATTTATGAGATTAATTTATAACTTTTAAAAAGACATCAGAAATGAAAAAAATACCATACTTATTCACTGTTAGTGTAGTTATATTGCTTGCTATACTTTCATTTTCTTGCTCTAAAGACAATAAAAATGATACATTACCTCCTAAAATAGAAAATATAGAATTAGGAGAAAAAAATTCTAAAATAGGAGAGATTGGCGATGAACTACATATAGAAGCACTTCTTACTGCAGAAGAAAGCGTTGAAGAAGTAAAATTACAAATCACTTATCAAGGAAATGAATCTACTTTTAAAGTAGAAGAAACTTTTCCCAATCTAAAAGGATTAAAAGGAGGTAATATTCACAAGCATTTCTATATTCCAACAGATGCTAAAGAAGGGAATTATAACTTTTTATTGAGTATAACTGACCAAAAAGGTAAAACCACTCAGGTGAAGGAAATCCTGAAAATACAAAAAACACATAATTTCACTGAAGATGAAGTATTGCCACTTAGTACTTTGCAATTAGGTGTGTTAAACAAAAGTATAGGAATGACAAAAGATGCTTTTATAACACTAATGAATACTCAAAGTATTACCTACGAATGGACAGATGATTTTGAGCCCCAATTAGTCTATTACGCTGAAAAAGAAATAGGAGTTTTTAAAAAGTACAAAGTAACAGTTTCTTTTGAAGATATTTTCAATTTAGATATTCGCCCTTATGAAAGATACAAAGGGGTAGGGAGCATTGTAGTGATACCAGTAGATAACACTAATGAAGACTTAAAAAACAAAAATGTAGTAGAAAACATTACTTTTTTGGACAAGTACATTAGTTCTTTTGCCAGCAGAGCTTATAGATATAGAAGATTTAACGATGATAAAAACTATGATTATGCTCAATTTACAAAAGAACAATTTTATCATTCTCTATCAAAAGAAGAATTAGGAAGTGCTGCTGTGTATTGGAATCGCAATCCTAATGCTTTGGCAGAAAATAGTAGTAAGGCTAAAAACACTCCAAAAATTACGCTTAACTATGAACATGAAACACAAACCTATAACATTTCAATAGAATTTAATCGCCCTGAAGATTTTCACAAATATTTAAAGAACAACTAATAAAACACCAAAATGAAAAAAATAGCATACACTTTTAAAGCTATATTTGCTATTATAGCATTAACAATTATTTTTACTGCTTGTAGCAAAGAACCTGCTGCTCCTACCGATGAAAGAAAAGGTAAAGGACACGAAGACCCTGCTAAAGTAGAGTTTATTATTAGAAAAGGGCACTTGCATGACAAAAAGTTTCATGCTGACCCTATAAGCACTATCAATCCTGTACAAAAATTCTTTTTTGAATTGGATAATATAAGCAAAAATTGGGTGCGAAAGGATAATTCTGGCAAAATCCTTACAGAAAATGACCCTGTATTAATGATAGAAAATGGAGGCAAAACAGTTTATGCCTTAGAGATTATCTATTACAATTATAAAGGGGAGAGAATGAATAGTGAATTTACAACTTCAGAAATGCTGCCTATTCACCAACATTTCTTTGAAGTAGATAGCTATGTAAATACAAAGAACGATGAAAAGGTAACCAATACTGATGATCTTTGGAGCTATGAATACAGAGACACTGACCCTGAAGATATTATGATAGATCAATTAATAAACCCTACTAATTCTACAAGGAGGTCTGCACTTACAGATAACCCATTAGGTCTTAAAGGTTATTTTTCTCCTAAAAAAGCATACGTAAAATTTAATTTACAGATTACTTTATTTCACGTAACTAAAGGTACAAAATATATAAATGATGTAAAATCAAAAGGATTTTACCCTTTTAATAAAGTTGGTGATGAATTAGAAGCGAGAAGTTCTACTGACTTTTCTCAAAAAGTACCTATACACATATTTACAACACTTCCTGATGGCAGTGAAGCTGAAACAATACGATATTACAGTGATATATCTAAACAATATAATGTAACGGAAGAAGAAGCAAAGCGTTTGATAAAAGAGGAGAAACGAAACCAAGAAAAAGAAAATTTTTGGATGTAATTTAACTTTAGATTTTAGGTCAAGCGCACCAAATTAGCCTATACCTTTTCTCAATCCTCAATAGATTTTTCTGTGCTTGACATAGAAGACACTTTTTAAGAGCTTTTCATTTTTACTGAAGTTGCTGCTTAACACAAAAAAGGAGGGGCTGCCAAGCGTTCGCTTGGCAGCCCCTATTATTTGTATAATTCTTTTTTACCACTTTGTTTTATAGGTAAGGGTTAGTCCAAATTGTGAGTTAGTAAGCGGGTCGGTGTAAATAAAAGGCTCTATGGTAAGTCGTTCATCTACGTTAAATTGCTTTAGGTGCGCATCAACGTTGGCTTCAATAACTGTTAGGGCATATAAACCTATACTTACTAATATCGATAATTCTTTATTGCGCCTATAAAACTGAATGCCTCTCCTTAAAGCATCTACATTTAAATGAGGCTTACTGGGGTCATTACTGTAAAACTCATCATCGGTGTAGCCTTGTTGCCTGCGTTTGTAGGCGCTGAGGTAACGATCATACTGCTTTGAGTTGCGAATATAAAAATATACAGGTGTACCTATAGCCGCATATACAAAAGGCACTTTCCAATAACTCTTGTTATATATCTGTCCTAAGCCAGGCACTACAGCCGAGTAGAAAGCAGCTTTAGCAGGCGATAGGGGGTCGGTATTCCACGTAATGGCTTTCACATTGTTATGCATAGCGGCTATTTGCACTGAGTCGGTGGGTACTTCGGTCACTTCTTCTGTTTGTGCCTGTGAAATACCCATACAGCCCAAAAAGCCTATTATGAAAACAAAACGCTTATTCATTAGTGTGTAAGAGTTGTTGAATACGTTTAAAATCTTCTTCGGAAGTAAAAGGAATTGTAAGACTTCCTTTACCGTCCTTACTCATTTTTACCCCTACTTTAGTTCCAAAAAACTGACTGAAAGCTCCTACATTTTCACGTATATAGGTAGGCAGTTCGGTTTTTACGGTACTTTTAGGTATCTGAATGCTTACTACGTTATTAGTAGGCTCTTCGGGGTTTTGCATACGGCGTACAAGTTCTTCAGTATCACGTACTGATAGATTTTCAGCCACAATACGTTGGTATATTTCAGCCTGCTGGTCGGGGTCATCAATAGCAATGATAGCCCTTCCGTGCCCCATAGAAATGAACCCATCACGTATGCCCGTTTGCACTATAGGAGCTAACTTTAGCAATCGCAAGTAGTTAGTAATAGTGGAGCGTTTTTTGCCCACGCGCTTGCTCATTTGGTCTTGGGTAAGGTTTACCTGCTCAATAAGCTGTTGGTACGAAAGGGCAATCTCGATAGGGTCTAAGTCCTGACGCTGAATATTCTCCACCAATGCCATTGTAAGCGACTCGTTATCGTCGGCTATACGAATGTAGGCAGGTATGGTTTTTAATCCTGCCAATCGGGAAGCACGAAAACGACGTTCGCCCGAAATGAGTTGATACTTGTTTTGTCCTTCCAGCTTGCGCACGGTTATAGGCTGCACCACTCCTAATTCTTCAATAGAAGATGCCAAGCCTTGCAATTCTTCTTCGTTAAATGAGGTACGAGGCTGAAATGGGTTTGTTTCTATCAGGTCGAGCTCTATCTCAATAATATTTCCTACTATCTTATCGGCGTTTTTATCTTCTATTGAGTTGATAGCTATTTCGGGGCTATCGCCAAAGATAACCGATAAGCCTCTTCCTAATGATTGTTTTTTTAAAGGTTTCGCCATTTACGCTGTTTTGTTTTTATCAATAATTTCCTGTGCCAAGCTTATGTGGTTAGCAGCACCTTTGCTGGTAGCATCGTAGTTGATGATAGTTTCACCAAAGCTAGGAGCTTCACTAAGGCGTACATTGCGCTGAATGATCGTTTTGAACACCATATTGCTAAAGTGTTTTTGCACTTCTTCTACCACTTGGTTTGATAGGCGCAAGCGGGCATCGTACATTGTAAGTAGCAAACCTTCTATATCCAAGTTAGGGTTAAAGGTTTTCTGTACACTCTTAATGGTATTAAGCAGTTTGCCTAATCCTTCCAAAGCAAAGTATTCGCACTGTATAGGCACAATTACCGAGTTGGCAGCTGTAAGAGCATTCAGGGTGATAAGTCCTAATGAGGGCGCACAGTCTATCAAGATATAGTCATATAGGTCTTTAATAGGAGCTAAGGCTTTTTTAAGCATAAATTCGCGTTGTTCCTTATCAACCAATTCAATTTCAATAGCTACCAAGTTAATATGAGCTGCTATAAGGTCGAGGTTAGGTGAGCTGGTATGGATAATCATATCTTTAGCTTCCATAGTGTGCTCTAACAGTTCATAAGTACCGTGTTCTATTGAATCGACATTAATGCCTAAGCCCGAAGTAGCGTTTGCCTGAGGGTCGGCATCAATAAGTAATACTTTCTTTTCCAATACCCCTAATGAGGCAGCCAAATTCACTGAGGTAGTAGTTTTTCCTACTCCTCCTTTTTGGTTTGCAATAGCAATTATTTTACCCATTTGTTTTGTGTTTTTTTGTGTGTTATACGTTAAAAGGCAACTTCATATCATCTATAAAGCCAAATGCGTTGTTATTAGCTTCAAGAGCTTTACTAATAGCCTTATTCAAGGTAACTACTAAATAGTCTTCCAAGGCTTCTTTATCTTCCATCAGGCTATCGTCAATACTTACCGATTTAAAGCAGTTATTTCCTGTGAGGGTTATTTTCAGTTTCCCATCAGCCGATGTTTCTTCAATAAGCACATCGTTCAGGCTTTTGCGTGCTTCATTAGCTTTATCAGTAAGCTCTTGCAGCTTGCCCATCATATCCATCATATCTAAGTTTCCGAACATAGTATTATACTTTTAGGGCGCAAAAGTACGCATTTTTTTTTAATCATCACATAAAAAGTACAATCAATAATTGCGCTACCATTATCCTCATAAACGTAGTGAGCGGATACACACTGGCATACGTAAGGGCAGGAGTTTCGGAGTTAGACATATTATTGGCAAAAGCCAATGCTGGTGGGTCGGTTGAAGCTCCGGAGAGTAACCCACAGATTTCCAAATAGTCTAACTTACCTTTTATACGGGCTACCAATGAGGTTACCAACAGAGGTATGAGGGTAATGAGAGCTCCTAAGCCCATCCAGTACAAGCCTTGTCCGTGCAAAAGAGTATCGATAAAATTAGCTTTTTCATCTAAGCCTACACTGGCAAGGAAAAGAACGATACCTATTTCGCGCACCATTAGGTTAGCACTCTGTGATACGTAGTGCGTTACCGAGAACTTACCGCCATAACGGCTTATGAGTATAGCTACAATTAGAGGGCCTCCAGCCAATCCTAAGCGTACCGCACCAGGGATGCCAGGTATAGCAAAAGGTATGCTACCCAATAATACCCCCAGAGTAATACCCATAAAAAGCTCGGCTATATGAGGTGTTTGCATACGGCGTTTGGAGTTACCAAACTCTTTACCTACTTGCTGAATCCGAGCTTCCTCGCCTATTACAGTAATAGTATCACCAAACTGTAATTTGGTGTTAGCCGAAGGCACGAACTCAATACCGGCGCGGAATACGCGAGTGATATTTACGCCATAGCGTCGGCGTACATCTAATTCGGCAAGTGTTTTTGTATAGATAGCCCTTTGGGTTACGTTAATACGGTGTGAGGTGTAACGCATTGCTTTTTCCTCGGGGAAATACTTGTCAAAAACGACCCCTTCACCTATTAGGTTTGAGAATTTATCGTGTTCTTTTTGGTTGGCTACTACTAAGATTACATCGTTTTCTTCAATGATTGTATCGTCACTGGCAAGCAGTACATCGCCTTTTCGGCTGATACGTGAAATAGAAAAATCAAAATGCAGCGTGTCTTTAATGACATTTAGCGGTTTGCCATATAGGGCAGGGTTGGTTACTTTTACTGCAAAGCGGTTAATAACCACTTGGTCTTTAGAGCGGCGCAGAGAGTTAAGTCGTTTTTCGGCGTCTAAGTTTACCTTAAAAATACTTTTTAAGCCCAGCATTACAATGATAATACCCAATACCCCAAAAGGATAAGCTACGGCGTACATAGTGGTGAGTGAAGGAGCATTTTCACCAAACTTCTCGGCTAATGCCGCATTAGCAGCACCAAGTCCTGGCGTATTAGTTACCGCCCCCGACATTATACCTACCAAGGTACCCATATCGGTATTGGTAATGTAGTGGATAGCAATAACGGTTGCTACACAGGTAGTTACCGATAGTACTGCTAACAAATTGAGTTTGATACCTTCTTTCTTAAAGGCAGCAAAAAAGCTCGGGCCTACCTGTAAACCAATGGTGTATACAAATAGAATAAGTCCGAACTCTTTAATAAAGTGCTGAATGTGGTGGTTCACGGTGTACCCCATTTCGGCCATTGCAATCCCTGCAAATAGCACCCACGCTATACCGAACGAGATGCCAAAAAATTTTACTTTACCTAAGGCAACCCCTACAGCTATTACAATACTGTACACAATAACTGTGTAGGCTACACTTTCGTGATTGGTCATTAAGTTAATAAGCCAGTCCATTTTAAATGATTAATGATTAATATTAAGTTATTACTATAAACTTTGCCAAAGTTCATAACTTCTTATCAAGCTACAACCTTTGGCAAAGTTGATTTTTTAAAATTGTTAATTGTTACTTAAAAAGGGGTATCTGTAATCTACCGGAGGTACAAAAGTTTCTTTGATAAGGCGAGGTGATACCCAGCGCAATAAGTTTTGGGCAGAACCAGCCTTGTCATTAGTACCCGAAGCACGCGCTCCACCAAAAGGTTGTTGTCCTACTACGGCACCGGTAGGTTTATCGTTCACATAGAAGTTACCAGCTGCATTTTCCAATATTTTTACAGCTTCGTCTACAGCGTAACGGCAAGTAGCAAACACAGCGCCTGTAAGGGCATAGTCGGAAGTTTCATCTACCAAGTGTAGGGTTTCAGTCCACTTAGCATCGTCGTACACATACACGGTTACTACTGGGCCAAAAAGTTCGGTTTCCATAGTAGTGTATTTAGGGTTAGTAGTTACAATTACCGTAGGTTCAATAAAATAACCTTTGCTCTTGTCATAGCCTCCGCCTACTAATATTTCGGCATCTTTATCTTTCTTAGCTTGGTCTATATAGCTTGCTAACTTATCGAATGAATGTTCGTGAATAACGGCAGTGATGAAGTTTTCAAAGTTTTCGGGTGAGCCCATCTTGAATGATAGCACATCTTTTTTCACCAAAGCCAAGATGTCATCGGCTTTGCTTTTTGGCAGGTACACGCGTGAGGCAGCACTACATTTCTGACCCTGATACTCAAACGCACCGCGACTGATAGCCGTAGCTACCTCTTGGGCATCGGCAGTAGGGTGAGCGATGATAAAGTCTTTACCACCTGTTTCGCCTACAATTTTGGGGTAAGTTCGGTAGTTATGAATATTATTGCCTATCTTTTTCCATATATCTTGGAACACGTTGGTTGAGCCAGTGAAGTGAATACCAGCAAAATCTTTGCTTGCCAATACCGCATCGGTAATCATAGCCGCATCGCCGTGAACAACGTTAATCACCCCCGCAGGTAAGCCCGCTTTTTGTAGTACTTCCATTATCATTTCAGCCGAGAATATTTGCGAAGTACTTGGTTTCCACACCACTACGTTCCCCATAAGGGCAGCGCTGGTAGGCAAGTTACCCGAAATAGCGGTAAAGTTAAACGGAGTTACAGCGTACACAAACCCTTCCAGAGGGCGGTATTCCACACGGTTCCACACCCCTTCGCTCGAGTTAGGTTGGTCGGCATAGATATTAGCCATAAACTGCACGTTAAAGCGGAGGAAGTCGATAAGCTCACAAGCCGAGTCAATTTCCGCTTGGTGTACTGTTTTTGATTGGGCAATCATAGTAGCAGCATTCATACGAGCGCGATAAGGACCCGCTATAAGGTCGGCGGCTTTTAAGAAGATAGCGGCGCGTTCTTCCCACGCAAGGGCAGCCCATTGTTTTTTAGCTTCCAAAGCAGCTTCAATAGCTTGATCAACGTGTTCGCGATTGGCTTTGTGATATACGCCAAGTAGGTGTTTATGGTCGTGAGGGCAGTACATTTGGGCAGTATCGCCAGTGCGTACCGCTTTGCCGCCTATGTACAGAGGCGCATCAATTTCAGTAGCCCATAAATCTTTGTAGGCAGCTTGCACGGCAGTGCGTTCGGCTGTGCCAGGGGCATAGCTTTTTACCGGTTCGTTGGTAGCGTTAGGTACCTTAAAAAATCCTTTTCCCATTGTATTTGTTTATTTTTTGTTGATACTACTGTTAAAATTTTGGGGCTAAATTACAACAAAAAAATGAATCTGCAAGTTTTTGAGAAGTTTTTTGAGGTTGAACGCATAAAATTACAATGGTACCTTGAAGTTACCTCAAAAATAACAAAAAATCATCTTTTTGCTATTTTCATTGCGAATAATGCAAAGTGAGGGGTTAGGATTGAAATGCTTGATATTCAGTAAAGTAACGCTTATAGTTCGCGACATACTCGGTTGCGCCAGCTCACCGACTACCTTCGCTCTGCCTTCGGTATGCCTTCGCTCGGGCTTCGAGATGACTCCAAGCTGGTTTTGATAAGGTTTTTATTGTAATGAGTTCATTGTTAAGGTGTTGGGGTTCTGCGCAAAAAAGGGGAGTTGGGGTTGGTAATTTTTGAATTATTCGCAACAAAAACGAGGAAAAGATGCATTTTAAGTATTAAGTTTTGGAGAGGAGTAAAATAGTTTTCGTGCGTTTGACCTGAGCCTTTTATAGCCCCGCCAATACTACCCCCAACTGAAAGATTTTCTGTTTAAGCCTTGAGCATAGTCGGTGAGCTGGCGCAGCTGAGTATGTCAGAGCGAAGGATAAGCGAAGGATAAGCGAAGGATAAGCGAACCCTAAAAATCCCTCCGCTACCCCCCTAACTATCCTACGCTCTTCCTATAGTGTGGAGCCACTATGGAGCCACTATGGAGCCACTGTAGTTAGGGGGTGCTTTCGGGGTAGCTGTAGGATATAGCTTTTTAGGGCACTTGACAAGAATTGATGGGGTTGTGAACTATTACTAACTAACACTCTGATTACTAATGTTTTTGTAAATAATTGTAAAAAAGTAGTAAAAATATTTGCACAAACAAAAAAGATGTCGTAATATTGCCCCAAAATTTATAGAAAATAAGAAGCGTTAGCTTTTGTTCTGTTATCTGAAAACTGGAAATTTTCGTTGCGACACAGTACAAAAGGGTAATGCTCATCGCCTTTATAGGCGTGAGTGAAACCTATTTGTGTTGCAAGGTGATTCCAGTACCTCAGATGACAAACAGTGTTACTCACGCTTTTTTTATTTCTACTATTTTACCAAAAAGGCGTTAGCTTTGTTCTGTTATCTGAAAACTGGAAACTTTCGATAGCAACACAGAATAGGTTAGCCTATAGCGCAAAGGAAGCGCAGCTGTGTCTTCCTTTGCGTACGTGCAACCTCTTCTAATAATAGAACTTCTCCTTTTTTAAATTTATTTTTTCAAATTTATGGACAAAATTATTAAGGTAGTTTTGGCAGTATTGCTATTGCTATGCTTAGCAAAAATGCCGTATGGGTACTATGCATTAGTACGTTTTATAGCTTTTATAGGTTTTGTTATATTGGCATTCGTTACCTACCAAAAGCATAATGAAATAGATGTTGCAATATTACTATATATAGCTTTAGCGCTCTTGTTTCAGCCTTTTGCTAAAGTAGCTTTAGGGCGTACTCTTTGGAATATAGTAGATGCTGTAGTGGGAGTAGGGCTGTTACTCAGCTTAGCTAACAAGAAAAAGTAAAACATTAAATCCAATAAACAAATGAAAAAAGTATTTTTAGCATTGTTATTATTATGCACATTCAGTATGAGTTCGGTGGCTTATAGCCAGAGTTATTACACTACACAATCTAAGAGTTGTGGTTCTTGTGGGAAAGAAGTTTCTATTAATTCAACAGTAGGAATGCGTTGTCCTCACTGTGGAGTGATATGGGGTAGAGAAAATGAACATAGAACGACTACTAAGAAAACTAATTCTTACAATGAGAGTTATAATAGTAGTAACTATAACTATAGCAATAGCTCTAACATTAATAATAGCAAAAGCTATGATATGACTCCTGCCAAAACAATAGCAACAGCAAGTTTAAGAAAAGGAGCTTCTGCTAAATCGGAGTTACTTTTTAATATTCCCAAAGACCGCAATGTGTATATTGTTGGTAAAAAAGGCAATTGGTATTACGTTTCTTGCCCCACTTCTTATGCCGATGAAAGATATAAAAAGAAACTATATGCCGATTTACAAAAAGCAAGTTTTGATGAATGGTTTGAGATACATAGAATAGTAAGTCAAATTGAAAAAACAGAAAAAAAAGGTGAGTATCTAACAGACGCACAAGTTCTCGAGATACAGTCTGAAACATCAGGAATGAAAGAAAGCCCGTTGAAGGGGTATATACATAGTTCTTCATTAAGATTAAAGCGATAACCACTAAACAATTTGTAATATGAGTAACATAACAGATTTTCTTCCTCCTATATATGATTTAAGAGGAAATGTATTAGATAAGGAAGTGGAGTTTTTCTATTTGCCTCAAAACATAGGAAAACTGCTGTATGGTTTTTCCAACTATCACAAGAATAGCCCTTTGAAAGATAAAGATATCAAGCTGTCTTTTTTTGGTAAGATAACTAATGCTTTTACCTCTTATAAATATGAAAATGAGATAGTAGGAACCAATGGTTTTGGTATATTTATCTGTAAAAATCAAATAGATAACTTAATAAGGAAAGATATTGTTTGTTTTGATGATGCCACCGATTTATTTTTTACCTATACAGATAATGTTGTAAACTTTATTTATCAAGGTACTGATATACGTTTTGCTTTTGTCAATAAAGATACTAATAAAGTTCTGTTTCAAGAAGTATGGAGTTATAACAAAAAGCACTCAACGGATAATTGTTTGGTTTACAATTTAAGCAATTGTGTAGAAATGGCTTGGACAGCCTACTTATCAGCTATAGTCAAACAAATTTAGATTGCGAATAAATAAAAGATTTATTATCTTTGCATT
>CAUREJ010000044.1:0-17408 GCA_963523735.1 uncultured Capnocytophaga sp. | reverse complement strand
TATTCAGATAGTTAAAAATGTTCCTTACAACCTTGGTCTGAAACTTTGGCAAAGTTGATTATACTATTTTAGGGGTTAGTGTAAATTAGCAAATTTGCTAATTAATAGTACTCTATATGGTATTCGGTGAAAATGGTTTCGCTTTTATAGAGACTTTCCATTTGGCAACTCTCACTAATCTTATTTCCTTGCGCATCGTAGGTGTAGTTTTTGGTGTAAGAGTAGTTCATATAATCCTCTTCTTCATTGAGCAATTGGAACTCTTCTTTTACTATATTCCCTTGCTTGTCATACTGATACTTATAGGTTTGGGTTTCACTTTCACCTTCGGACTTTGAAATAATAGAGGTTATATTTCCGTAAGTATCATACTTAAAGGATATGAATGAACCGTCATTATTATCGAGTTCTTTAACAAGCAAGCCCTTTTCATTATAGGTGTATATATTTTCCGAAATACGGGTGCCTTTCTCATCGAACTCTTCTTTTTTTACTAAAACATTCTCATTGTTGTAATGAGATACTATTTTTATTTTTTCGGAATTGGCGCCTCTTATTTCAGATGATATTTTTTGTTTCCCTTCGGAGGTGTACTCGTAATGAGTTTCGGTATCGATAGGATGGTCGATATCAGAGAGTTGTAGCCTCTGGAGCGTTCTATCTCCTTGCTCATTGTATGAGAAAGAAGTTTTAGCAACCTCTTTTTTCTTTTCCGAACGAATGATTTCTGCCAATTGTCCTTTTTCATTATAGAAATACTTTTCGATTTCAAAGGGGTCTACCATTGGTAGGCTGTTGAACTTTTCGGTAAGGGTGATAAACCCTTGCTGATTAAAGGAAGTGCGCTTAATGAGCGGCTGGTACTCATCGGACTCGTCCTTTACTATTTGTCCGTTTTTTTCTATACCATTAGAAATGATTTCGGTAATTGTTTTTACCTTACCTTTTAGTTTGAGTTTGCTCCAGTCGTTCTCAGGGGCTTGGGTTTGGTCTTGCTGCTGAGCGGCATCGGCGGAGGTGTTTTCGCCCTCACCAGAGGGGCTACTTTTTTGGGTGTTCTGCTGGCAAGCCATTAGGGTTAGGGCTGCCAAAATGAATGTGATTCTTTTCATCTTTGTTTATTTTTTTTAGGTGTTAGGGGTTTTTAGGGGTTAGTGGATAGTGGATAGGGGTTAGGCAGTGTGATTTGTTTGATTTTCATTTGCTAATTTTTCCCTAACTACTAAAGACTAACTACTAAAGACTAAGGACTAATACTTAATAGTATTCTATCAGGCATTCGGTAATGACTATTCGAGCATATTCACCAGAGATTTCTGTCTGTTCAAGGATTAAGTTTCCTTGCCCATCATAGGTGTAGGTTGTGATAGTAGAGGTGGTCTGTTCATTTTCATCATCTTTGACGATGCTTTTAGTCTCTTTTTTTACAACATTTCCGTTGCTGTCATAGGTATACTTATGAAATTCGGAAGAGGTGGTTTCATTCCATTTTTGGATAAATGAGGTTATATTTCCGTACTGGTCATAGGTATAGGTTGTAATCTTCTTCTCATCGGGCTGATCAAAAGAAGAAACTGTTTTGACAAGTAAGCCTTTGTTATTATAGGTGTTACTATCTTTCTGAAAGCCTTCATAGTCATAAATTTCTTCTTTTACCAAAAGGTTCTTTTTGTTATAGTAAGAAATAGTTTTTGTACCATAGGGCTGCTGACAGGTTACTACTTTCCCCTGCGGGGTGTAGTTGTAAAAGTACTTAAATTCTACAGCTCCAGTATCGGTAGGGTCTTCTCGCCTATGGAGGGTTTTATCTCCTTTTTTATTGTAGGAGTAGAACTCTTTAATAACATCTCCCCTAATTGTGAACTCTTTTTCTACCAATTGTCCTTTTTTATTATAGATGTATTTTGTTACGCCATCGGGTTTATCGAGATCGGTATCGTTATAAAACTCGACAAGAGAGATAATTCCTTCGGGGGTAAAGTGGGTGCGCAGGCTTTCGGTGGAACGGTCTAAGGCATCTGTTTTAACTAATTTCCCGTTTTGTTTTTCACCTATATAAATAAGTTTGGCATATACTTTTACTTTGCCTTTAAGTTTCATTTCGTCCCAGTCATTACGCACTTGGGCGGTGAGGGTACCGAGTAAGGGAACCATCAGGCAGAGTAATATGAAGGTAATTCTTTTCATTTTGCTTGTGTTTAGGGGTTAGTTTTTTAGGGGTTAGGGGATAGTGGATAGGGGATAGGCAGTGTGATTTGTTTTGCCCTCCATTTGCTAATTTGCTAATTTACTAATTTGCTAATTTGCTAATTTCTCGCTAAGGACTAATTTTCGGTGCAAAGTTACGGCGGTTTTTTCATACATCACTTGTCTCAGACTGCCATTTTCATGTCTCAGACTGCCATTTTTCACTTTTTTGAAAAATGTCAGTAGTATGCAAATCCTGCCATCGATTCGCGAAAATCCCTTATGAAATAAGGGCTGAGCAGTGACAGGTCCGAGGTGTTCTCAGCCCCTTTGCCCCTCTCCAAAGGAGAGGGGCAAAGGGGTAGTGGATAGTGGATAAGGGTTAGTGAATAGGCAGGATGGAGGAATGAGGAAAATGAGCAAATGAGGGGGAAAGGCTGTGGAAAATGCAATGTTTTGGGGTTTTTGTTGCGAATAATGCAAAGTGAGGGGACAGTTGTTAAAGGCTTGAAGTTCAGTGAACTAACGCTCATTGTTCGCTCACCCTTCGTTCTGCCTTCGCCCTGCCTTCGCTCACCCTTCGTTCAGCCTTCGAGAGGCTTTTGGTAGCGTTGGTGAGGTAATAGGCTGATTGTTAGGAGGTTGTGGTTTTTGTAAGAAAAGGGGGGTGTGGGTGGGGATTTTTGCATTTTTCGCAATGTTTTAGGGGATAGTGGATAGGGGTTGGACGAATTGAGCCGTTTTTCCCTAACGACTAAAGACTAAGGACTAAGGACTAATTTTTTGTTAATTGTTAATTGTTTTGTACTTTTGCAGCCTGATAGTTCTAAAAGACTCATTTATAATGAATGCTCGGCATCCCCTACTAAAACGCTTGCTTATATGGCGGGTGAAACATATTCCCGAACGTCAGTTCATACTTATCCTCAGTGGTCTTATTGGTATTCTTACTGGATTGGCTGCCTTGGCTATGCGCTCATTTACTCATTTTATTCAGTGGTTGTTAGATGGGCAGCTGGCGCAAACTATTACCTATGGCTTTTACTTTATCCTCCCTACTATTGGCTTTGCCATAGTCTATGCGGTGAAAAAATATGTGGTTAGGCACGATGTGAACCACGGTATCCCATCGATATTGCACGCGGTGGCGCACCAAAAAGGGGTGATGAAACGTTATCAGGCTTATGGTAGCTTACTAGCGGCGCCTATTACTATTGGCTTTGGGGGGTCGGTAGGGTTGGAGGGGCCTATGGTGGTTACAGGGGCGGGTATTACCTCTAATATATGTAGGTTTTTCCACATTAACCAGTCGAACCGTATGCTGCTGCTGGCTTGTGCTTGTGCGGCGGCATTGGCGGCTATCTTTAAGGTGCCTATAGCGGCTATACTGTTCGCTATTGAGGTTTTTGGCTTAGACCTTACCCTTTCTTCCCTTATTCCGCTATTCATCTCTTCATTATGCGGGGTGTTCACTTCTTACTTCTTTTTCGGCAGCGAGGTGCTTATCCCGATGACTATCACACAGGCTTTTTCATTAAAAGGGATTCCTTTCTACATTCTGCTGGGGGTTATAGGCGGACTGATGTCGGCTTACTTTACTTTTGTGTATGAAAAGATAAACGCTTCTTTTAAAAAACTTAGCAAACCTTACCTGAAAATTGTAGTAGGGGGTGCGCTGTTGGGCTTGCTCATATACATTATGCCGCCCCTATACGGTGAGGGACACGAAATTATCAATCACCTAAAAGAAGGACGCCCTGAACTATCGCTCAGCTCGAATATCTTTGGGTGGGACTTGAATAACGCTTGGGTGGTAATCTTACTATTGGCGGCTCTGACCTTTGCTAAGGTGGTGGCTACTTCACTTACCTTTGGCGCCGGAGGGGTAGGGGGTATTTTCTCGCCTATGCTGTTTATGGGCGGGGTGATGGGTAACTGCTTGGGGCGCATCATTAACGAATTTCCGATACTGGGCTACAAGGCTGCCTTGCCTAACTTTACCTTAGTGGGTATGACTGCCCTGATGACGGGGGTACTACACGCACCCCTTACAGCTGTGTTCCTCATAGCCGAAGTAACAGGTGGCTACTCACTGTTAGTACCTGCAATGCTTACGGCTGCGGTTTCGTTTTCGGTGGCTAAATGCTTTAACAAGTATTCGGTTTATACGATGGAGTTAGGACGCAAAGGGGAACTTATCTCTCAAAACAAAGACCAGTCGATACTTACCCTTATGGATTTTGAGCAGGTAATAGAACACAATTTCACCCCTGTATATACGGATATGAAACTTCGGGAGGTGGTGTACGAGGTGGTGCGTACCTCTAACCGCAATATTTACCCTGTGGTGAACAGAGAGACGGGCGCCCTGCAAGGTATCATCTTGTTAGATGATATACGCCACCTGATATTTGAAGCTGACTACTACGACAAAATTTCTGCCGTAGAACTTATGCAACAGCCCCCTGCAACTATTGAAGTGGGCAAGGATAAGATGAGTTCCGTAATGGACAAATTCCAACATACCGGAGCGTGGAACTTGCCGGTAGTGAAAGACGGCAAATACTACGGATTTATCTCGAAATCAAAGTTATTGAGTATCTACCGCAGGAAACTGATATATTTTACGCAATAGGGGGAAAATGATGTCCGATAAATGTCCGGTAAGTGTCCGATATGTCCGATAAAATGATATAGACCAGCTTACTGAAAAATTAATAATGGGTATTGGCAAGTCACCAATCCTTATCATTACTAATAACTAATAACTAAAGACTGATAACTACAAATTATGACCATAAAACATTGGGCAGATACCGATAAACCGCGTGAGAAGATGATAGCCCAAGGCAAAGCTACCCTTAGCAATGCCGAACTGCTGGCGATACTGCTGGGGTCGGGCTCGGCTAATGAAAGTGCCGTGGAACTAAGCCGACGCATACTTGGGTCGGTGAATAATAGCTTGACAGCTTTGGGCAAACAGAGCTTGCAACAGCTGCAATCCTTTAAAGGGATAGGCGAAGCTAAAGCTATCACCCTATTGGCTGCTACTGAACTGGGTAGGCGGCGGGCTGCCGAAACACCTGAACCTCAGCCCAAAATAGAAAGCGCCCATAACGTTTTTAGCTTGATGCAACCTCTTATAGGCGACTTGCCTCACGAGGAATTTTGGGTGTTATACCTTAACAATGCTAATAAGGTAATACACAAAACTCGACTTTCATCGGGGGGCATTACCCACACTACCGTAGATGTGCGCTTGCTCTTTAAAATAGCTTTAGAACAAGGGGCTGTAAGCATCATAGCGGTGCATAACCACCCTTCGGGCAGCATTACCCCCAGTAAAGAGGATATAACCCTCACCCACGAGATAAAAAAAGCGGGCGATATACTGCATATCAAACTTTTTGACCACGTAATTGTTACCGAAAAAGCGTATATCAGTATGCTGGAAGAGGGTTTGTTTTAATAGATTTGCTAATTTGCTAATTAAGCTGTACCTTTGTGCCTGAAAAATATTGTTAGAAATATGGAAAACATAGCAAATATCATTACCCAATGGCTAAAAACTTACGCTGAAAAAGCAGGGGTAAAGGGCTTGGTGATAGGCGTATCGGGAGGGGTGGACTCGGCAGTAGTCTCTACCTTATGCGCCCGTACAGGGCTGCCTACCCTATGCCTTGAAATGCCTATTCACCAAGCCGAGAGCCACGTAAGCAGAGCCGAAGAACATATTGCTTTCTTAAAAGAAAAATACCCTAATGTGAGTAACATCAGGGTCGATTTAACTCCGGTATTCGACCAGTTTATAGTACAAATACCTATGAGCGACAAAAGTACTTACGAAATGGCTTTGGCAAACACAAGAGCGCGCTTGCGTATGACTACTCTGTACTATTTCGCCGGACTTGAAGGCTATATAGTAGTAGGTACCGGAAATAAGATTGAAGATTTTGGGGTAGGTTTCTTTACCAAATACGGCGACGGAGGGGTAGATGTAAGTCCTATAGCCGACCTTATGAAGAGTGAGGTGTACAAATTGGGCGAATACTTGCATATCCCGAAAAGTATTCTGAAAGCTAAACCTTCTGACGGTCTGTTTGGGGACGACCGAAGTGATGAAGACCAGCTAAAAGCTACTTATGACGAGCTGGAATGGGCTATGCTACAAAGTGAAGAAGGTAAAAAAGCTGATGACTTTAGCGGCAGAGAGCGTGAAGTGTTTGAGATTTACACTCGCCTAAACAGGGCTAACCAACACAAAATGCAGCCTATTCCTTATTGTAAAATTAACAGATGAGATAATTAGCAGATTAAATGAATATACTAATATTAGGCTCTGGCGGTCGTGAACACGCCTTTGCCGTAAAACTACAGCAAAGTCCGCTGTGCGAGGCACTTTACATTGCCCCTGGTAATGGGGGAACTCACACCGTAGCTACTAATGTGCCTATTGCTCCTACTAACTTTGCGGCACTGAAAGATTTCGTACTTGAAAAAAATATCAGTATGGTAGTGGTAGGTCCTGAAGACCCCTTAGTACAAGGGGTATATGATTTCTTTGCCTCCGACCCTGCTCTTGCCCACGTGCGAGTAATAGGGCCTTCAAAAAAAGGAGCTATCCTTGAAGGCAGTAAAGAGTTTGCCAAAGAGTTTATGGTGCGGCATAATATCCCTACGGCTAAATACGCCAGCTTTACTAAAGAAACGGTAGATGAAGGCTGTGCTTTCCTCGCTACAATGAAAGCGCCGTATGTACTGAAAGCCGATGGCTTAGCAGCAGGTAAGGGAGTTGTTATTTTAGATGATTTGGCTGAAGCACAAGCCGAACTACGCCGTATGCTGGTTGATGAGAAATTTGGGCAAGCAAGTACTAAAGTGGTAATAGAAGAGTTTTTAAAAGGTATTGAACTTAGCTGCTTTGTGCTTACCGATGGTAAAGACTACAAAATACTGCCTACTGCCAAAGACTATAAGCGCATAGGCGAAGCGGATACTGGACTGAACACAGGGGGTATGGGGGCTGTATCGCCAGTACCTTTTGCCGATGAGGTACTGATGCACAAAATAGAAGAACGTATTGTTAAACCTACTATACAGGGGTTACACAAAGAAGGTATTGTGTACAAAGGTTTTGTATTCATAGGCTTGATAAAAGTAGAAGGAGAGCCTTATGTGATAGAATACAATGTACGTATGGGCGACCCTGAAACGGAAGCAGTGCTACCTCGCATTGAAACGGACTTAGTGCCGCTATTCCAATCGTTATATGAGGGTACATTGGCTGAACAAGAGCTAAAAGTAACCCCCCAAAGTGCTACTACGGTAGTAATGGTATCGGGGGGATATCCTGAAGACTATCAAAAAGGGAAACTGATTACAGGTACCGAGAAGGTAGAAGGCAGTGTGGTATATCACGCAGGTACTGCGTTAAAAGAGGGCAAGCTACTTACTGCTGGCGGACGTGTATTGGCTATAACCTCCTTAGGCGATGATTTTAAGGCTGCCTTAGAACGTTCATACAGCAACATTAGTAAGATACACTTTGAAGGGGCTTATTGGCGAAGAGATATAGGACAAGACCTTTAGTTTTGTGTATAAATAGACTTAAAAAGTAAGAGGTAAGAAATCCGCAGATTTCTTACCTCTTACTTTTTAACTATAAGTGCCGAATTAGTACCTCCAAAGCCAAAAGAATTGCTTAAGAAAGCACGGATAGGGGTTTGGGTTGTTTCGGCTATAATATTGAGTTTTTGACTATCGGCGTCGGGATTTTCAAAGTTAATGTTAGGGGCTATGAAGTCGTGTTGCATCATTAGGGTAGCATATACTATTTCACTGGCACCTGCCATCCAGCATTCGTGTCCTGTAAGGGCTTTGGTAGAACTTACGGGTACTTTGCTGCCAAATATCTGGTAGATAGCTTTAGCCTCATTAGCATCGCCGATGGGGGTTGAAGTAGCGTGGGCGTTAATATAATCTATATCACAGGCTTGCATTTGGGCGTTTTGTAGGGCGCGAGCCATAGCTCTGGCAGGCCCTTCTACATTGGGGGTAGATATATGCCCTCCGTTAGACGAAAATCCGTAGCCTATTACTTCGGCTATAGGGGTAGCACCGCGCTGTAGGGCGTGTTCATAGCTTTCTAACACTAAGGCAGCGGCACCTCCGCTGGGCACTAAGCCGTCACGGGCAGCATCGAAGGGGCGAGAGGCTTGGGTAGGGGCTTCTTCACGCATCGAGAAAACGCCTAAACCGTCAAAACTGCCCATACTGTATTTGTTCACTTCTTGAGCGCCACCGCAGATAATACAGTCTTGCATACCATTTTGTATCAGCAGGTAAGCCAAGCCCACTGCGTGTGAGCCGCTGGCACAAGCCGCACTAATACTCATATTCACTCCCCGCAACCCAAAGAGGGTAGAGAGGTTCATAGTAACAGTAGAATTCATAGTGCGAAATACTGCCCCCGAGCCTACTAACATAGTATCTTTCTTCTCACGTATTTTATCGTTAGTAAGTATTACCGATTCGGCTACACTGTCATTGCCAAAGAGAATGCCTACTTCGTTTTTCTGTAAGTAATCGGCATCAATAGAAGCACAAGCAAGGGCTTCACGGGTAGCCATATAAGCAAACTCACTTTCTTGCCCCATCGAGATGCGTTCACGCCTGCCCAGCAGAGGTTTTAAATCGGGGGTAGGCACATAGCCTGTAAGAGCCGAACGGTAGCCATATTCTTTGCGTTCGGGGTCGAAAATAATGCCCGATTTACCTTTGTACAGTGATTCGCGCACTTGGGCAAGGGTAGTGCCTATGCACGAATAAATTCCCATTCCGGTAATAACAACTCTGTTCATCTTGATTTAATGCTCTTTACATTTTATGTATCCAAAATTCGGGGTTGAGCCTTGTAGTATTTTTGTAGAGGAAGAATTTCATCTCAGTTTTGCCGTGCCCATTAGTGAAGATTTTACCAAGGGAGTCTTTGGCTTTTACTTTATCACCTTTCTTCACATACACTTCGGTAAGGTTGTAGTATATTGTGATGTAATTACCGTGTCGCACCTGTACTACTTTATTACTGCCAGGTATGGATTGTATAGCCGATACCTCACCCTCGAACACACAGCGGGCTTCAGCCCCTTTTTCGGTGGCTATGGTTACGCCATTGTTATAGTGTTGTAGTTCGGGGTATACAGGGTCATAATACACACCAAAGCCTTGTGATTTATAGCCTTTTGCCACAGGCCATATCAGGTTACCTTTGTTAGCCTCAAAACTGTTAGCTACACGGCGTGATTCAGGGGTAAGTACGAAAGTAATTTCGGTATTGCTATCGGAGGTAGTGTTGGTGTTGGCAGGAGTATTAGCAGGGGTAGCGGCGGTGGTATTAACGCTGTTGTTAGCTTTGGCACTATTGTGCTTATTAGCCTCGATGATAGCCAAACGTATTAGGCGTTGTATTTCACGGTCGATGGCAGTAGCTTGTTGTTGTTTTTCGCGTATTTGGCTTTCGTAATTTCGTTCGACGGTGCGTATGTTAGCCGCTAATTGTTCTAACTCGCGCTTTTCTTGTTGTAATACCGCTTGTTCGCGGCGTTGTTCGGCTAATACTTTGTTCTTCTCGTCACGTTGGGTTACTAAGGTTTGGTTAATGTCTTTTATTTGCTGAGTTTTTGTTTGTATGAGGCTTACTTGTTCTTTGCGGTAGTTCACGTACTGTTTCATATAAGCTAAGCGTTTGTAGGCTTGGCTAAAACTCTCGGACGAAAGTAAAAACAGTAAGCGGCTTTGTGCCGATTGGCTTTTGTACGTTTGGCGTATAATTTTGGCGTACTCGCTTTTGTGGTATTCTAATTCTTTTTGCAGCGTGTGCAGCTGTTTTTCATTGTCGGTTATTTCTTTTGAAAGTAGGTTTGCCTGTTGTTGGGTTATTTGTATTAGGCGGGTACGCATCAGTATTTTTTCATTAGCAGCTTCTATTTGTTGTACGGTGCTGCGGTGCTGCTGACTTTGTTGTTGGCGCAAAGCCGACATCTGCTTTATTTGTTCTAACAGTGCCTGTTTGCGTTGCTCTAAGTCCTTTTGCTTAGTTTGCCCCCACACTATATAGGGGGACAGCCATAATAAGAATACTATTTTCAGTATAAACCTCATTCTTATTTCTTTTTCTCTTACTTATTAATAGGTTTCATTCCGTCGGGAATTTTAAAAGGGAAGCTCAGTTCTTTATCTACACTGAGGTTTTTGAACTCTAAAGTAATTAGCCCCGTGCGTTGCTCATTGGTAACGGTTAAATGAAGGGTGAGCGGCAATATGTGTTGTGCCACCTGCTGATAGGTATAGGTAGCCTCTGCCTGTTGCGTAGTACCTATGTGCTGTACTAAGGTAGTTTCGACCCTGTAAGTTTCGGGCAGGAAGCGATATACTACCCGTACCGGCGATTCGTCTTCTATCTGTACGTTATAACGATTGTTATTTTCGTTAAGCAGGGTAATGATGCCTTCGTTTTCATACGAGAAAGTGTAGAGAGCATTCCCTAACAGTAAGTTCTGCAGTTCGGTAAAGCCCACTTCTATTCCTATCAGTTTACTGATATAGCTAAAGTCGCCGCTAAAAGAGGTGTTATCTAAGCGGTTATAGTAGGCTACTTTTTCGGGAGTAATCATTACTTTAGCTACCCCCAGAGGTGCCGATAGCCATATTGCCTTATCTTTTTCCATACGGAATGATAGGGGTAAGCTCTGTTGTTTATCGCCATCACTATAGCTTACTTGCACGTTTCCGCTAAGGGTTTTAAAAGAGGGGAATGAGGCTAAGTGGTGGTTAATAATTTCTTTGGTTTTCTTATCTACACTTGCCTTACCAGCAGGCTTTACGGTGTATTGGGTTTTACAGCTCACTAACAATATTGTAGCTGTAAATAGTAAGATAATTTTTTTCATAGTCAGTCTGTTAATTCCAAAAAGAAGGGTCTATATAAAATACAGTGTCAATAAAGAACAAGGCTCCTTTGCGTGTAAGGACATTTTCTTCGTGAAGGTCTTCTAAAATAATGCCTAATTCAGGGTTGTGATAGTCATTATTACGAATATTCACAAAGCCATTTAGCTTCATAAAAGCCTTTACCTTTTCCAATGAAGTGGGAGCATCTTCCTTAATAAAATCCTGCTTTACCACTGCATAAAGGGTGTCTTTATCTTTGTAAAAACCTTTCTACCCATTCGCTAAGGCGCGCTGTTTCTTCTTTTTTGAAGTACCTCGTTCCCTCACACGGCGTGCTTGTTCTCGTGCTTCCTCTAAGGTAACTGGCGGCTGCTTGGATAGTATCTCCATAGCTAACTTTGCCCGTTCCGCAAATGATAGTTCGTAACTCATATTTCATCAATCTCTTATTTTCCTGTACTACCAAACCCTTTCTCTCCTCTTTCAGTTTCAGAGAGTTCAGTAACTTCTTCAAAGGTAGCTTTTTCGTATTTAGCAAATACCATTTGTGCTATACGTTCAGAGTGCGCAATAGTAAAAGGCTCGTTCGATAGGTTCACTATAGGCACCTTCACTTCGCCCCTGTAGTCACTATCGATAGTACCAGGGCTGTTAATAACAGTAATGCCGTGCTTGATAGCCATTCCGCTTCGGGGGCGTACTTGTGCTTCGTACCCTTCGGGGAACTCTAAGAACAAGCCCGTAGGCACTAAGCAACGTTCTAAGGGCTGAAGAGTGATAGCCCCTTCAGGAAGGTTTGCCCTGAGGTCTACTCCCGCAGCACCTTGAGTTTGGTATTCCGGTAAAGGGTTAGTCGATAGGTTCTTAATTTTTACGTTCATCGCTCAGCTTTTCTAATTCTTTATAAGGTACTACGTGTCCGTCGTGAAAGAGTACAAATACCTCATCGCCTTTAGCGGCAAGGGCAAAGTTCTCGTCGTGAAAGTCCTCTACCTCATCGTATTCCAGAGGGAAGACCTCTTTACCTTCGGTATTTACAAAGCCCCAAAGGTCGTCTTTACACACCGCAGCAAAGCCATTCACAAACGCTTCACATTCGTCATATTGTATAGGGGTTATCTCTTCACCTTGAGTATTAATGAATCCCCATTTATCATTTTTGCATACAGCAGCAAAACCATCTTCTGCGTCGAAGTCAAGAATCTCATCATATACCATATCGCATATAAGAGTGCCTTCGGTGTTCACTACGCCCCATTTGTCATCTTTTAAAACAGAGGCATAGCCATTCTCAAAAGAAAGCACATCGTCGTAAAGGGCAGGTATTATTTCTTTACCCTCATAGGTAATCATACCCCACAAGCCGTTTTGTTTTACTTTGGCAAATCCGTTGATATACCAATCAATCTCCTCGTACAAGCAAGGTATTATCAGTTCGTTTTTCTTATTGATAAATCCCCAAAGTCCGTTGTTCTTCACGGCGGCTACCCCTTGTTTGAATGATTCGGTTTCTTCGTACTGAAAAGGGATTATTTCTTTCCCTTTGGTGTTGATAACACCTCCTTTGCCGTTAAGGGTTACGCCGGCGGTAAGTGATGAAAAGTTATTAGCACTGTCGTACTGAAGGGGGATAGCTACCTCTCCTTTTCGGTTCACATAGCCAAACTTACCGTTCTTTTTCACCATAGCTAGTCCGTCGTGAAAGTAGAACATCTCATCGTAGTACACAGGCACTATTTCTTTGCCCGAGGTATTGATAGCCCCCCATAGGCTGCCTATTTTTACAAGGGCTTCATCTCCTAAAAAGGGGAAGACAAGGTCGTATTTAAAGGGGCATACTTCTTTACCATTTCTGTTTACGAAACCCCATTTACCATTTCGTTTAGCAGCGGCAAGTCCGGCAGCGGTGAACATTTGTGATTCCTCATACCTACTACGCCACATTTCTTGCATTGTGTCCATAAGTTTTTCTTTTTTATTATCGGGCGCAAAAGTACAAATATTTTGTTAAATAGCAACTTCGCCACCGTCCATAATTTCTTTATAAGTGAGGTAACGGCGGTTCTTATCAGTATTTTCGTCAGTTTTAGTAATAGTAAAAGTTTTGCCGTTTTCTAAGTGGATAGTAGCTTTTTTGAACAGCGGTTTGCCTAAGTAGTATTTCCCCTCGGCAGGGTTGATAGGGTAGAACCCTAAAGCCGAAAACACATACCAGCTGCTCATCTGTCCACAATCTTCATTACCGCAATGTCCTGCCGGCGAGTTGTGGTATTGGGTAGTGAGTATTTGCTCAATGCGCTGCGCTGCTTTTTGGGGCTTACGGGTAAGGTTGTACAAGTAAGCCACGTGGTGGCAAGGCTCATTGCCGTGTACGTACTGCCCTATCATACCCGTACTGAAGATAGGCAACTTCTCGTCAGGGGTTACAGGCAGCGTAAAGAGTGAATCGAGTTTTTGTTCAAAGGCATCTTCCCCTCCCATAGCCTCTATAAGTCCGTTGGGCTCTAATTGGTGAGGCACAAAAAAACGATAGTGCCAAGCGTTGCTTTCGCAGTAGTATTTGCTGTAATCTTTAGGGTTAAACGGACTAAGGAACTTACCTTTGGAGTCCTTAGGGCGGAAGAAGAGCGTTTCTTTATCCCATACGTTTCGCCAGTTCTCCGCCCGTTTGCCAAAGTATTCCGCATCTTCCTTCTGTTGTAGGGCAAGGGCAAATTGCGCCATACACCAATCGTCGTATGCGTATTCCAAGGTCTTGGACACCGACCAGTTTTCGCCCGAACTGTCTAAGTCATAAGGCACATAGCCGTATTTCTTGTAAAGGTCTATCTCGCGTTTATCACTCATAGCACTCGCTTTGCAGGCTTGGTAAGCCAAAGCCACGTCCATATCAATCCCTTTTAGGTAAGCATCTACTACTACCGGCAGGGCGTGGTAGCCTATCATCATATAAGTTTCGCCTCCTTGCATACTCCACACCGGCAGCTCGTTATGCTGTTTGTAATGGGCTAAAAAGCTGCTGATAAAATCCGCTGAGGTATGGCGGTGCAGGATAGTGTAAAGAGGGTGCGCCCCCCGAAAAGTATCCCACAGTGAAAACGTATCATAGCGCACAGGGGTATTCACATCGCTGTAGAGGTTCGGAGCCAGCATCGTTTGGTACAACATAGTGTAGAAAAGACTTTTCTCTTCATCGGTAGCCCCCTCAATCGTAATTTTCTGTAGTTGTTGCTGCCATAGCTCGCGGGCAGCTTCACGGTATTGGGCAAAGTCAAAGTGAGTAGCTTCCGCTTCCATATTGGCGTAAGCCCCTTCAAGGCTGTGCATAGAAAGAGCCGTTTTAACCACTATCTGTTCCCCCTCGTGGGTAGGATAGTGTAACACTAACTGGGCGGGTTGTTTTTTGCCGTCAATAGACTCTTCTATCAGCTTGTGAGCGGCAAAAGGCTTCGAGAGTTTTATCACAAAATACACCTTTTGGTCTCGAGCCCAGCCCGTCGAATGGCGGTAGCCTTCAATAGTAGTGTTATCCACCACTTTTAGATGTGTAGCGGTAGGCTTATCCCAGTTAATATGGTATCCCAAATCAATGGTTATTTTAGAGGCTTCATCTTCGGGGAAGGTATATTGTTGTACCCCCACGCGTGGGGTAGCGGTAAGTTCCGCTCGTATGTCATAGCTAAGCAGCTGTACCGAGTAGTACCCTGCCGTAGCCTCTTCTTTATCGTGTGAGAAGTATGAAAAAGGTTTGTGGTTGTTTTCGGCAATACGCTTGTCGAACTTGCTGTTAGTAGGCATAATAAGCACATCGTACAGGTCGCCCGCTCCGGTACCAGTAAGGTGAGTGTGTGAAAAACCCGTAATGATGCTATCCCTATAAAAATAGCCCGAAATCCTATCCCAGCCCGCAATACCTATATCAGGGCTAAGCTGTACCATACCAAACGGAGTAGTAGCACCAGGGTAAGTGTTGCCAGTGCCGTCAGTACCTACAAACGGATTCACGTAATGAGTAAGATTTTCAGGGGTAGTATCGGCGTTAGTCTGCTGTGTTTTGGGGGTACAGGCAGCAACAAGAACCAATGCCGCAAGTATAAAGCGTTTCATAGTACATCATTTAATATGCCGCAAAGATAAGTATAATTAGCGAATAAAAAAACTTTGCCAAAGGGGCTGTAGGTCAAACGCACGAAATTTTTATCTATACCCCAACAGAAAATTTTTCTGTTTGAGCCTTCAGCGAAGGATGAGCGAACTATGAGCGAACTATGAGCGAAGTATAAGCCCCTTGTAAACGAACCTTCTGCTTCTGTCAAACCGCCCAAAAATAGCATATTTTTCTGTTTTTGCCCATAAATGCAGAAAAATAACTTTTTCCTTACATTCCCCTTCCGATTTGCAAATTTCGTGCGTTTAACCTAATTTCCTACACTTAAAAAGGGAATAATCCAATTATTTATTGTATCTTTGCCCAAAGTTCCTGAATTTTGGTGTTCTTTTTTTTCAAACACAAAATTACTAATTTTCGGGAACTTTTACTTTTCTATAAAAAAGATGTAAACCCATATTTAGATGAACAAGGAAATGTTTGCTATAAATATAAAAAGGTAAGAATCTATGCTTATATGGCAAAACCTATAAAAGAAGTAAGTGTAGAATGCAATGTAAATGGTAGTAATACGGCTAAGATTGCATTTAGATTCTTTATTGTTTTTGAAGAAATGATTCCTTCTGAAAAATTAACAAGAAAAGTATTTGCTTATACTCCTCCAAAGCCTAAAGGAAAAGTTAGTATTTTAGTAGAAGGTATAGAAAATTTGAAAGATGCTTTAAGAGGTAATCAATTTGAGCAATATGGAATACAAGCAGAAAATTTAAATCCAAATTTATCTATAGGAGAATATGTTAGAGGATTTGAAGGTAGTAAATATACTTCCGCAAGTACCTTGCCAAAAGGTGCACCAACAATTAATGGAGAAATACAATATATAGATATCAAAAAAGCATCAGCAGCAGGTTGTAAAATATATCCAACTAAAGAAATTATTAGAGATTTACGTAGATTACAAGAAGCTGCAACTCCTCAAGTTAAAGAAATTATAGAAAAACTTATCTATACTGTAGAAAATATAGAGAAAGAAGTATTAATTGAAGGAGATATACCAAAAGAAGCTATAAAATCAGCTAAAACAATGAGATGGGTAAAAGCACTAAGAGTTCTAGGAGTTGTAAGTTTTTGTATTACAGTTTATGATTTAGAACAAGCTACTGAAAAATCTATAGAAAAAGAATCTTCTAAACCTATCATTGCAGAAACAATTAGACAAGTAGGAGGTTGGGGAGGAGCTATTGTTGGAGGCTATTTAGGATATAAAGGAGCTGATATTATTGCTGACCAAATAGATGAGAATTAAAATAAACAACATTTTGAGAATAAGAGAAATATATTTAAAGATAATAGGATTGTTTGAAAAAAACTATCCAATATATTATTATGATTTGTATATACCAGTTAGTTTATATAATGTTATATTAAAAAATGAAAATGAAGTTAATAAAAAAAATATCATTACTTTTTTTTCTAAAGAACCATTTTCTATTAAAAAGAAAAATATTCATATATCAAAACAAGCAGATAAACTATTTTATTTATCTATAGGTTTCTATGATGAAGAAAAAATGAAACTTTTTAAAGATGAAATTAAAAAATATAGCGAATTATTCCCTTTTTGGATTGTATTTCCTAATAACTTCTATGGAGCCCCTCATTGGAACCAAGGATATCAAGAACAATATAGAGATGTGTTTCTTAAATATTGGAATTCATTAGATAAAGATGACCAACAAGAATATATGAATAAATACAAATGCCCTTTGGAATGGCGTGATTGGCTTAATGAATATGAAAATTATAAATGAAGTATGTTTCGATGAAAAAATAGTATTGTAATGAAATATATATTTTACTTTGAAAAAAGTTATAAAAGAATTTTTGTATATAAACGTGTTTAAACTTTTTTGAGGAACTTGGAGATAAACCCTAATAAAAGCATTCCAATCCAAGTTACATCAAGATACTCGTATCTCATTATCAAACCTTTATATCCGTCAAGCCAACCATTTGTTGAAGTAGTAATAGACATTTTGCCAAGAGATTTCTCCTTTTTCAAAATAGCTCTCAATGGGAAGTTCTCTCCATTGCACCCCTGTTTTTAAACTCTTGAGAATCAATAAAAATATTGAAGCCAAATCAAAATTACTTTTAAATCCTC
>CAUREJ010000043.1:0-18245 GCA_963523735.1 uncultured Capnocytophaga sp. | reverse complement strand
CCATAAGTATTTTGCCTCCACCACCAGGAGCTTACGAGCCTTACCTCGACCCATCTACAGGTGATGTAATAGTGCCTTCGGGCGTGCCAGCAGGCAGTTATACTATTACTTACCGCGTATGTACTATTGATAGTCCGGTGGCTTGTGGTCAGGCGCAAGTAGTGGTAGTAGTACCAGGTACTCCAACCCCTACAACACCTGCTCCGGTAGCCGCTAACGATAGGGTAACAACCCCACGTAATACGCCAGTAACTATCAGCGTAATGGGTAACGATACGCCTAACGGAGCTACTGCGCCAAACATCACGGCAGCGCCAGCCAATGGTACAGCTATAGTGAATGCCGATGGTACGGTAGACTATCGCCCTCATACCGACTTTGTAGGTACTGATACTTTTGTGTACGAACTTTGCAATACTGGTGGTTGTGCAACCGCTACAGTAACTATTGAGGTTACCAAAGCGATGGTTGTATACAACGCTATTTCGGTAGGCGGAGGTAATGATAAGAACGACCACTTCCATATAGCAGGTATTGAGAGTCACCCCGATAATGTGGTACGTATCTACAACCGTTGGGGCGTGAAAGTATGGGAAGTAGAGCGTTATGACAACGTTCGTAATGTGTTCAAAGGCATATCGAACGGACGAGTAACTGTTGAAGCTCCCGATATGCTTCCTCAAGGTACTTACTATTACGTGATAGAGTACACCGACGAGAACAACCAACAACAAAGTCAAGTAGGTTGGTTATATCTGAAGAGGAATTAGATAAACAGTAAATATAAGAATAGGGCTGAATCTCTGCCGAGATTCAGCCCTATTCTTATATTTATACAACTGATTAATTACGATTTGTGAAGTACCTTACGCAGGGTAAGGGTCGCTAAAAAAAGGTATAGCAAGCATAATCCCCACATACCTAACCAAAAAGACATAATAGTAGTAAGGCTTGCTCCCATTTGGGTAACAGCTACAAAACCTTTAGTTCCTAAAGTAGTAGGCACTATATAAGAAAGAATGTTCAGCCACTGTGGCATTGCTACCGAGGGCCACGAAAAGCCAGTGAGCATCACTGCTGGTAATGAGGTGTACATTACAAGCATAATAGCATCTTCACGAGTGCGTACAAAGTTCAGCAAGCAAAGCCCCATAAATACTACTGCCAAAATAAAAGGTATCATAAAAACAAGCGTACTGAGTATACTGCTGCGTACAGGTATACCAAAAAACGGCATTATAATACCTAAAATAATAAGCAAAATTACAGCTGAAAAACCTAAATAAGTAGTAGCTTTGCCCATAACTATAGGCAGTGCACCCCAAAAGCTATCGGAGTTAGGGTATATCTTTCTAAGTTTATTTCCTTCACGCATTGAGCCTCCTAAAATACCTACTGCTGTAAGAATAGTAGTCTGAAATATAATTACTATTACTATCGGAATAAGGAAAGTAGCGTAGCCCGATGAAGGGTTGTATAAACTCACTACTTGTGCACTCACAGGTAAAGCATCACTATGAGCCTGTTCAGGTAACTTCCCTTGAGCCAAATTGCGTTTAAGTTCCACCCCAGCATTAAGATAAGTAGCCGATACCTTAGCTGCCGTAAGTACCTGCTTGTAGTAAAGCATATACGAAGCATCGGCATATACCGATACCACAGGCTGCTCACCCCGTTGCAGAGTCCTGCCAAAATCCTTAGGAATAGTAATAATACCCCGAATTTCTTCCTCCTGAAAAGCCTTTTGTGCATCCGATAGGTTCAGATAACTGCTGTAAATAGCCACTTGGCCGGTAGCATCTATCATTCTGAGCAACTGCCTACTATTAGTAGTATTATCCTCATCAACTACCCCTACAGGCAACTCTTGTAAGGTTTCTTCCGAATAGAGATAGGTATACAAAAACGACACTACCGTAGCTACAATTATAAACGAGAAAAACACTGCACGATCGCGAAAAATGTATTTAGCTTCCCACAGCATCGCTTTGCTAAAGTCAGCTGAACTTTGGTATATATAACTTCTAAACTTTCTCATATCCTCCTGATTTTATTTTCTTTACAAACATTGGATAAGCAATTACAAATAGTAATAAAAATAGTAACAATGCCAATAGGGGGTGCCAAGTCATATCGGCAGGGATTCCCTTAATAGCACGGTTTACATAGTATTTCATAAAATGAGTATAAGGGAATAACTGTGCCGAATACTGTATACTCTTAGGCAAGCCTTCCATAGGGAAAGTGTAGGCAGCAAAGGAGAAAGCAATAGCAGTAAATCCACTGCCTATGGTAAGAGCCAATCGAAAATTGGGGGCAAATGATACTATAGTAATCCCAATAATCTGATAGACTATCACTAGTGCAAACGAGATAAGCACCACATTGAACATCGGAATATGAAGCGGAGTTCCAATAATATCAAAAAGCAAATAGTTCATCCACCACGCTACAAAGAAAAGGAGTAGGGTATAGGGCAGTAACTTCCCTATAAGAGCCTTTAGCGCATTGCCATTAGCTTGTTTTAGCCATTGTTTACCCCTTTTATACCGAAACTCAACACCTAACACATATACTGTTACCATCATCACTATCATTTGTAGCATCATAGGTAAGAAAGCCGTAAGCAAGTAATAGGCATAGTTAGCATACGGATTGTACAAAACGTGGTCAGCTACTTTTACAGGCTGGGCTTCGGCGTATACACGTTCCGATTGTTGTCCTTTTTGCATTTTCTTCTTCATCACCAATCCAGCTGAAAAAGTACCTATGGTTGTTTGAAAATCCTTTTGAACAAGACTTGCTCCCAGCATAAACTGACTATTAGTATAGCATATCACCGATTGATTTTCACCTTTAAAGAGTTTTTGCTGAAAATCGGCAGGGATAACAATAAAACCCGTAATTTCTTGTTGCTGAATAAGGCGCTGGGCTTCTTGTTCATCACTTAGTTTAGTAGTAAGGGCAATGCTTGGTGTAGCGTCAATCATACGCAACAAGTTTGCCGAGAGTTGGGTATTGTTGTAATCAATATACGCCATTGGCAAATCGCGAGGAACGCCTTTATAGAATACTGCAGCAAAGAACCCAAAGATAATAAAAGGAAGCACCAAAACGTAAAATAGCCGTTTCGGTGATAAGAAAAGGTTCTTGCATTCGGTTTTAAATAAATACATAATTAATTGTCAATTTGTTGTTTTCAATTTCTGTAATTTCTTTGGTATTCATACTGATGATTGGTATGATAAGGACATTTATACCCTAAGTGAATTGAGTAGTGTTTAAATCTTGGTTTTAAAGTAATACTATTTTTAATGTAATAAATCAATATGTTAGATTTCTTCAGTGCCTTCTAACTTTTCTATTAAGTTGGTACCTCAAATGCACGAAATATTATCCATATCCTAACAGAAAAATTTTCTGTTGGAACCCTGAGCGAAGGATGAGCGAAGGATGAGCGAACTATGAGCGAAGGATAAGCGAGCAAACGCCAAATGCTTAGCATCTGCTAAACCATCTAAAAATAGTATATTTTCCTGTTTTTGTCCCTAAACGCAGAAAAACAATTTATCTCTACATTCCGCTGTTAATTTGCCAATTTTGTATGTTCGATGTGGTAAATTTCTGTAGCATATCTTAGTTTAACATTTTTGATTTTAATACTTAGGGAAAGGATTTTCTTCTCCAAACACACTCAGTCTTTCTGTTTTTGGGATTTTTTCTACTACAAGCATATAAGAGTCTAAAATCATCTCATCAATGAGGGAAAGGGGCAAATCCTGCAAGAGGACAGTGTTCCAATGTTTTTTGTTGAGGTGATACCCTGGAACTATCTTGTCAGGGTACTCTTCGCGAAGTGCTATAGCACGTTCAGGGTCGCATTTAAGGCTTACACTTATGGGAATGCTATTCAAATTAGTAAGTGCAAAAATACGATTACAAATCCGAAAAGCTACAATATCTTCGCCAAAGGGCATATCCTCTTTAGCATAAGGCATAGCAAGACAAGAGTCTCTAAGTTCTTCTAAGTTCATATATAAATTTATTTAGTGAAATAATCTTTGCGTTCTGTTACTATTTTCTGTAATTGCTGATGTAAAAGAGCTCTCGGAGGGAGTTCGGTCATATACTGAGCTATCCGGATACCTGTTTTGTCTAATTGCAATAACTCTATTTGCTCTTCGCTGCCTTCAGAGCACAATAATAAACCAATAGGACTCTCTTCACCTGCTTTCATTTCGTATTTTTCAAGCTAGCGTAGGTATACTTCCATTTGTTCTGTGTTTATAAGGTTTTTAGTCTGTTTTTTAATAGTGTTATCAATGATTTCTTTGAGCTGGTAGGAGGCAATACCTAGCGGCTTGTTTATATCGGTGAGTGACCATTCTACCAGTAGTTCGTCTTTATCTTTACAGATGAGTAGCCCAATAGTAGGATTGTCGCCTTCTCCCCGCAAGAGCTTATCAACGGCAGTTACATAGAAATTTAATTTTCCGATGTATTCAGGTACGAAAAGCGTTACTTTAAGTTCTACCACTACATAGCACTTCATCGGGATATGGTAAAAAATGAGGTCGGGGAAAAAGCTCTGTCCTTCGGGCATACGCAATTCCATTTGTCGCCCCACAAAGGCGAATCCTTGTCCTAATTCCAATAAAAAACGAGTAATGTTTTGCATCAAAGCCTCTTCAAGTTCTCGTTCCGAATAGTCTTTGGCAAGAGAAAGGAAATCGAAATTATAGGGGTCTTTGAGGAGTTCGGTAGCTAAATTAGCTTGAGGGATAGGTAATTGAGTGTTAAAATTGCTAATAGCTTTCCCTTGTCGCTCAAAGAGGTTACTCTCTATGGTATGCACTAATTGTACCCTGCTCCAATTATGGCTGATAGTCTGCTTTATATAAAATAGAGCCTCTGAGATAGAATTACATTTATATATGATTTCTATGTGATGTCTCCAAGGTATTAAACCAAAATCTTTAGGCATCTCTAAAAAGCCACCAACTTGGTGACTTTTTGTAAGCTCTTGATAATAAAACAAATACCATCTTCTTTTTGCATAGTATTAGTTTGTTAATTAGCTGATTGTCAAATTGTTTTTCACCATTTTGTATTTTCTCCTTTCTCCCTCAACAGTGGCTACTACTTCAAAACCGAGTTTTGTATAAAGACCTTTAGCTATGGGGTTGTCATCAAATACATTTAGACTAATAGATTGAACACGTTTCTCTTCAAAAAGCATAGAGACAAACAAGCACATTGCCTCACTGCCTAATCCTCTCCCCGCAAGCGAAGGATTAATAATAAATCTACCTATATGTACATTGTTTTCCTCTACTATTATTTTCTGAATCATTCCTATAAAGCTACCCTCTGCCTCAATACGAAAACAATGAGGCAAAGCATTGAGTGCTTCTATTGTAAGAGGATATTGCAAAGCGTTTCCTGCCCATTGCTGCAAGAAATCTGGCTCTTTGCTATTTGTCCAACGTATAATAGCCTGCTTATCTTTGGTTGATAGTCCTTCAGTTATTCTCATTTTATCAAACAAACTTCCTTGCTCTTTAATATTATCTAAATGGTTATCTCTACCATATTGCCATCAGGGTCAAGTATCACACTCTCGTAATACCCATCGCCTGTGGTGCGTGGGGCACTAAAGCATATATAGCCTTCATCTATGATTTTTTGAGTAAGTGCTTCAACAGCCTCCTTGCTTCCTACACTGATGGCAAAGTGTATGAGCCCCTCACTCATCACCCTGTCTGAAGGTTCACTGAGGTTAGGTCTCCACATTATTTCCAAACGAGTGCCACTCTCAAAACTTAGAAAATAGGTGCGTAATCCTGTTTTAGGATTATGGTACAACTCGTTTGATTTTGCTCTGAAAAAAGTCTCATAAAAGGCTTTAGATACTTCCAAATCTTTTACATATAAAGCGATATGATCTATTTTCATAATATTGATGGCTCAATTTTCTGATGAGTTAATTTGTTAATTTTTATCTTCTACTAATACCGACATACCTGGTTTTAAGCCTTTTACTCTTTGGGTGGGATAGGCTTTGATAGCAAAGGTTTTCTTATCAAAGTCGCCTTTGCTTTTGGTGGCTGTCCAAGTAGCAAAGTCGGCTTGTACGGCTATGTGTTTTACTTCTAACTCTATTTCGAGGTTGGCAAGAGCAGGCACTATCCCTTTGAACTTAGCTCCTTGCTGAAAGGCACTCATCTTATCTTCACGAATGTTGAACACTACCCACTCATCGCGGGTATCGATGAGGTTCATCACGGGGTAGCCCGCATTTACTATTTCGCCTTCGTTAGGAATGATAGTTTGTATTTGAGCGTCGGCAGGGGCATATACTTTTGCACCATCTTTATAAGCATTTACTTCGGAAATTACCCCTTGGGCTTGGGCTACAAGAGCTTGGGCGGCGGTTTTATCTTCATCACGGGCACCATTTTTAGCCATTTCATACTGTGATTTAGCAGCTTCAGCTTGTTTTTGTAGCGCTACCATTTGGGTATAAGCTTCATCTTTCTTTTGGGCAGGAAGTACTTTCTCATTGTAAAGATTACTTACACGCTGATAGGTTTTTTCAGCCAGTTCGGCAGCTGCTTGTGCTTGTTGCCATACGTTGTACGCCCCTTGTATTTGTTCGGAACGTGCGCCGCGTTGTGCCTTATCACTCTGAGCTTGAGCAGCTAAGCGGGCAGCTTGAGCTTGTGAGAGTTTAGCATCTATTTCAGTGCTTTCAAGTTCTAAAAGCAGGTCGCCTTTTTGTACGCTATCACCTTCTTGTTTATAAATAGCTTTTACCCTGCCAGGTACTTTAGGAGCAACGTTAATTTGTTTGGCTTCTACCTGACCTTGTAAATACGAAGGTTCACGGTTAGTGAAGTAATAAATAGATAGGAAAAGGACTACTGCAAACACGGCAATAGTTACGATAAGACCTGTGATATTTTTCTTTTTCATTTTACTGTAGTTATGATTTTTGAATTATTAATGATTTGTCATTGAAACGAACTGCTCACTCATTCCGCAGGTTTCTAACAGCTGAGCGAGTGTTTTATCCATTTCAAAAAGTGCTTGATAACGTTTGATTTTGATAGATGCCAGATAGAGGTTAGCATCGGCTACATCAGTAGAGGTGGAAAGACCTTCAGCAAAAGCTTTATCACGAGCGCGCACCAATTCTTCGGCAAAACGCAAACTCTCTTCTAAGCTGAGGTATTGTTCACGTTGCTTCTCTATTTCGGTATACTGTTTCTTTACTAAGGTTTGCACATCTTTTTCGGCTTGGGCAGTAATGAGCTCTACACTCTCACGCAAGGCTTTAGCTTGGGCTATCTTGTTTTTGTCTTGCAAGCCGTTGAAGAGGTTCCATTGCAGTCCGACCCCTACCACCCAGTTATCGGGTTCTGTTAAGGGGAGATTTTCGCTCCACAAGTATTTTTTGCCTACTACTGCTACATCAGGCAAGTAAGCCGCTTGTTGGGCTTTAAGTCCTTGTGAGGCTTGTTGGGCTTTAAGTCGGGCTTGAACAATAAGAGGAAAGTTTTCTTTAGCCTGTTGTTGGTAGTATTCCAAAGGCTGTAAAGGAGCTATTTCAAAAAGCTCGGTATTAAGGGTAGTAAGAGGCTGTTCGGCAGTACCCATTACCCCGTAGAGAGCTGTTTGAGCCAGTTGCATATCTTTTTCGGCTCCCATCACCTCACGCTGGGCATCAGTAACCGATTTTTTAGCCTGCATCGTCTCGACAGAAGCTATCATACCATTCTTTTCTAACTTCTGTGCATTGTCGTAGTGATGTTTAGCGGTTTCTAACGATTGTTGGCGCACTTCCAATGCTTTTTGGGCTAACTGTACTTGGAAATAACGTTCAGCAAGCTCACTGATAAGGGCGTATTCTGTTTTTTTAGCTTCTACTTCGGCTATTTGGGTATTTAATTTCCCTACTTTATTCGCTACACGCACCTTTCCTCCGGCAAATAGAACCCATTTAGCATCAGCCGATATTTTCCAAATATCCTGTTCCTGAAACTTATAACGCCAATCTTGAGCAAAAAGAGCCTGCAAGTTTCCTCCTAATGACCCTGCAAAATGTTGCAGAGGAGGAAGAGGCATTTGTGCCAACTGTTTTAGCATCGGCGTAGCTTGGGCTTGTATAGGAGCTTTGTACTCATTAAGGTTGAGGTACAGCGGATCCGACAGATGCATATAGCTTGCATTTAGGCTTAGTTGGGGCAAGTATAAGCCTTGCATAGCCTTTTGCTGAGCGTTAGCGGCTTCTGTTTGTTTGGTTATTCCCTTTAGTTTTTGGTTTCCCTCACGCATCTGTTCTAATGCATCGGCAAATGAAAGTGATTGTGACCACCCCGATAATGAATACATTAAACAGAAAGAGAGACATAAAATAAGTCTTCGCATAAATTGTAATTTTTTTTGACGGTGCAAAATTACAGCGAAAAAATGAGATAGAGGGAATGAAAACCTCAGAATGTTTTTAATCTATCTTAAAAAATGATATTTACTTACTTTTTCTCGATTAGGCAACCAAATTTCTTAGTTTTATCAAAGGTTAGGGTATAGGGTTTTCCCTCGTAGGTGAATCTAACACCTATTTTAGTAGCATCTTCAAAAGCAGTAGTACTAGGCAGGGCAGAGAGGTTTTTGTCGCCTACTTGTAGGATATGCATAAACAAATCGTCTTCGGCAGCCTTATCGGGGCTTACCTCTACGCGCCAGTGTCCCAATTCAGGGTGGTCGTCAGGGATAAGGGAATTTGTGTTATTATACCCATAATCTTTGGGGGTAAGCTTTGGCAGGGCCCAGTTGCGCCCATCCGACCAAAAGTTTTTACCTGCGCCTCCTACTTTGGTAAGCACAGCATTGGCAGGGTATAAGGTGCGGCAAATCATCTTCCCCTCTCTGGAAGTTTCCGAAAATTCATACTTTCCATTCATCACAGGTTCGTTAATGGTGTGCAGCAAAAACTTTTTAGGATAGTTCTTATCGGTAGCATTTACCCTATCGAAGATAACGAAAAGGTCGGGGTAGAAGTATATAAACTCGCGCATCACTAAGTTTGTTTTTTTGGGGTGATAGCACTGAGTCGCATCCGAAGCTATATACACATAGTCATTAGTAGTGCGCATTTCTTTCAGTTCAGAGCCTGTTAGCCTATACTGTCCGCCGTCGTTAGGAATAGGTAAGTTCTTAGGCTCGGTAGAGGCACCCTCCTTTATACCCCAGTACAGAGGGAAAGTTTCATTAGGCATTCTGATAGTCACACAGTTATGTGCTACAGTACGAGGGTAGTAATGTGACAGATGCCAACTGGGCTCGCGGCGGGTACCTGTATCTAAGGCACGAAAGCCATTTTTGTAGATAGTAAAATGGTTATTGTCAAAATGTTTGTGGAAATTGTTAGTTCCTCCGGTTACAAATACCGCATAAGTATCGTTATCACCTATGCCCGAGCGCATAATTACTTCACCTATCCCTTCGTAGCACACAGCACCTCTTCCTGAAGGAGCTGCATTGGGCGTTCCTTGGGGTATTTCTTGCAAAAAAGGCATAAAAGGCATACGCTCATCCGATTGTTTTTTGGTAAAGCTACCTAAAAGGCGTATCAAATCAGGATTACTGCCATAGATAGTAGCTATTTCGCGCAAGTGATAGTTAATATCTCGTTCGGGCATCAGGTAGTCATAATGAGCACTGTCGGCTAAGCCAAACTCTTTATTACCAGGTAAGCGGTTCCAATCGATAAATTCCAAGTACTTTTGTACATAACCAAGCTGTTGTGAGATGTCAATCCCTGTCGCAGCGCGATGGGAACGGATAAAATTAAAGTCGAACATTGGGTTGGCAGCTACTGCATACCCCACGCAAGGAGTAACAACCCCTGGACCTCCGTTAGCAGCAGCCATTTTATGTCTGTAGTTCACTACCTGCCAATTCAAGGCTAATCCTTTCTGAAACATCTCTTCACAACGGGCATCGTCAAAACCATCGTTATGGAAGGCGATACCTATGTAATAAGGCAGTCCTGCCGACCCATAAAACCCTGTGTTGGGTTCACCAGCATTTTCGTGACTACGCTGCGAGCGTAAGCCCTTGCCGTGCCAAGCAATATCTACCATTACCTCGTAAAGGGGTCTACCTATTTGCTCGCGTTCGGCAGGGGTAAGACTGTTGTAAATCCAATCGTAGGCACACAGCACGCTAATTTGCGAGAACACATACCAGTCTATATTCAAATTGTTTTTGAGTCGTAAGCGGTAATAATCAATGATTTTAGGCAGGGTTTTCTTCACATAATCCAAGTACTTAGCTTCACCTGTGATGAGGTATAGCATAGACACTTGTGATATATTACCCACCACCACACTATTAGCGGTAGGGAAAGTAACTAAAGGATTATCAAAACGGAAAGGTTCGTTTATAAACTGATCCATTCGTCTTTTGGTGATATTTAGGTAGTCAGCCCCTGAGGTTCGGGCTCTGTTTCTAATAGCAGGGATATCCTCTTGGGTAAGGAATAGGCGAGGGTGTTCTGGTCGTACATTTCCTAAAACGTGCTGAGGTACTTTGGGCTCATCTTTACGGCAAGCTACCAATCCTATGGTTATAGTGCATAGGAGTATATATATTGCTTTTTTCATAAGTAATTATTATTAGTTCTTTTTATCTTATTCTATTTAACTATTATCCACTTACCCGATTTTGTAGAACCTTCGTGCTTGATGATTCCCGATTTGGTCATATTTTTAATATGATATTTAATACCATTAAGGGTAATACCAATAGATTGAGCTAACTCCTTTTGAGTAATTTCAGGTTTAGAGTGAATAGCTGCTAAGATTTTTTCTTGGGTAGTTTCTTGGGTAGTTTCTTGGGTAGTTTCTTGGGTAGTTTCTTGGGTAGTTTCTGCTCCAAGCTTCTGCAATAAAAGGATTGGTTAGGGAAATTGTCAGGAATGACCTTACCATATTGTGTTTTAATGCTGCAAAAGTACGAAATAAATTGTCATTTACCAAATTACCACTATGGCGTTCTAGGTCAAACGCACGAAATTTTATCCATACCCCAACAGAAAAATTTTCTGTTTGAGCCTTCAGCGAAGGATGAGCGAACTATAAGCGAACTATGAGCGAAGGATAAGCCTATAAAAACCGAACCCCCTGTTTCTGCTAAGCCGCCCAAAAATAGCATTTTTTTCTATTTTTAAAATAAAAGGCAGAAAAACAATTTTTCTCCGCAGCCCTCTTTCTCTTTACAAATTTCGTGTCTTTTAGCTATTAGCAAATTGGGCTTTAAAGACGGAATTGGTACAAAATTTGCTAATTCCTTTCATTAGCAAATTCACTAATTATGATTATCATTCCCAAAAACTACCTCTCACCTTATGGTATTATGGATACCGAACGCGCTATTAAGCTTATCAAAGACACTTTTGAAACTACTTTGGCTCGCGCCCTACAGCTCACTCGTATCTCTGCCCCTTTGTTTGTAAAACGCGCTACAGGACTTAATGACGACCTTAACGGAGTGGAACGCCCTGTGAGCTTTGAAATGAAAGATGCCGAAGGTCAAACTATCGAAATTATTCACTCTCTTGCCAAATGGAAACGCTTGGCACTAAAACGCTATGGCATAGCACAGTACGAGGGTATTTATACCGATATGAACGCTATCCGTCGTGATGAAACCTTAGATAATACACACTCTATCTATGTCGATCAATGGGACTGGGAAAAGGTTATCACCCCTTCCGACCGCACTTTGCACTACTTACAACTAACGGTTAAGCAGCTTTATAATGCCTTCCTCGAAACAGAAAACGCATTAGTAACCCGTTACCCCAAGTGTAAGGCTTTCTTGCCAAAAGAAGTAACTTTTATCAGTTCGCAGGAGTTAGAAGACCGTTATCCTACCTTATCGCCCCAAAAACGAGAAGAAGTTTTTGCTAAAGAAAAAGGAGCTATTTTTATCACACAGATAGGTAAAACATTGCGATCAGGCAAAAAACACGATAACCGCGCCCCCGACTATGACGACTGGGATCTTAACGGCGACCTTATTTTCTGGAATCCTGTATTGAACAGTGCCTTAGAACTATCCTCTATGGGCATACGCGTAGATGAAAACTCATTAGCACAACAGCTACAGCTTGCCAATGCCCAAGAGCGCAAAAAGTTGGACTATCATCAAATGCTCCTCAAAGGAGAACTCCCTCTTACCATAGGTGGCGGTATTGGTCAGTCTCGTATCTGTATGCTACTGATGCAGAAAGCTCATATAGGCGAAGTACAAGCCTCTATTTGGACAGACGATATGTTACAGCTTTGTGAAGAAAACGGAATTCATCTGCTCTAATTCAATAAAATTTAGTACCATTGAGGTTCACAGCCTTGTAAGGGTACGTTTTGTGCCTCCAAGTACTTCTTTATCACTAAAAAGTCCTTAGGCTTAATATGCAAGGTGATAAGCTTAGCGCCTTGTAGGTTGTAAAGGCTCATTTGGTAAAACTGAACACGGTTTTTATATGAGCTTGCTCTAAAAAACACGTACTTTAGCTCATCGGTTTTGAGCTGTAGTACGTTTTCTTTTTTGCGACTAACGCTAAGCCATTGGGCACGGCACTGTAATTGGTAATAAGGCTGATTGTCTGTGCGAAACAGGAAAAAACTTATTACCGCTCCCAAGAGGCTAAGGCAGGCATAGCCATTGTATTTCCACCAATCACCCGAAAAATACTCAAATGCTGCCCCCCGATAGATATAGTAAGCCGTAACCGCCAACAGTACCCCTACTATGAGCGAAACAGTTACCCAATCATTGTACATCTTTAGCGTAAAATCACCCGAATGAGCAATAAGTTCAGCTTTTTGGTGTCGGCACTCAATATAACGTAAGTTAGCTAAAAGAACTTGCCGAACACAAAAGCAAGCAAAGCAAATAGTGCTTGCCAAAAAAAGAATGATAAAACTGTACGGAAACTGTTTAAGCACGTACATTTCTACCAAAAACAAAGGTAAAACAGCCAAAGAAACATACCCTCCGATACGCATTGCCTTTCCCAGCACATTTATCATCTTTTGAATTTGTGGTAAAAAGGCAGGCTTTTTAGTTACTTTTTTAGTAAGGTCTTTTAAGTAAGGCATAGAGTAATAGTTTTAGGCTACAAAGGTAGTGATAATTGTTTAGCTTTTATCCATACCCCCACAGAAAAATTTTCTGCGCCAATTTCACCCCCAATTACATTCAGTCCAATCACAGTCCCCTTTAAATCTAAATCACCCCAAACACATACCGAAGCCACACCGAAGCTACACCGAAGCTACAGTGGCTCCACAGTGGCTCCACACTATAGGACAAGTGTAGGATAGCTGTAGAGGCAGCATTGCCCCGACCTAATAATTGTTCATTGTTTCTTGTTAATTGATAATTATTTTGTACTTTTGCCGTGTGAAACCATAAGAATACAACCATATAAAAATATAATTTATAAACCATAATGAAAACCCTACTTTCTACTATTTATTTGTCAACAAATGCTCTCTCGACCGACCGTTTTAGCATTGGGCTCATTATGGCTGATAATGATACCCTATATTTTAATTATTCCGATGAAAAGCTAACAAAACTTAAGCATTTGTTTAGTAATGAGGCTTTTTTGCTTATAAAGCAGTATCTAAAATCACTGTATAAGGCTTTTAATACTACTGAAAAAAACAAATTATTGCGCACTTGGGTAAATGAAAGCTATTTGTCATATTTAGAAAACTACACTAATAATTTGGTGCGTTTTAGCGAAACTACTAATGTAGATATCCCCCTTAATGAAGAGGTTTTTAAGAAATTCTTTCAGCTATATGTATTTCACTATCCTGTAGCAACCGATAAAGAGAAGAGTACCGACATACTTAAAAAACCACAAACAGTTACTTTTTACAAAAATGTAGCCCAAATGGTTAATATTGAAAGAGAAATTACTTCTGCCGATATAGAAAACCTTCTTATTGCTACTAAAGTGAGTTTTATAGGCAAAAATAAGGTGACAACAGCAGGTAATATACTCAATTTGCAACGAAGTATCCAAAATGTAGGCAATAATATAAATAGTTTTATTTCTCTTACAAAAGTGTTAGACGAGCACCAAAAAAATAAAGGCGTATATTATCTTATAGGGGAAGAGCCCGATAAAAGTTTGAAAGAAAACCACCGCCTTTGGTGTGAACTGCGGAAAACTTCTATGTTTCGGTATGTAGAACTGCCAGAAATAGATGAGGTAGTTCATTATTTTACAGATCACCAAGTAACACCTTTTTTTGCTCAATAATTACCCCTATAATTGTTTCAATGCCTTACTCCTTTACACTCTGAAATAAAAAAACGAATGACTGATAAAAAAACACATAGCTTTAAGCAATTGTCACGCTTTGTACGCCCTTATAGGGGTACTTTTGTGGCAGTAGCTCTTTTTGCAGTGCTTTCCTCTATCTTCTCTGCAGCACAACCCTACCTAATAAAAGTTGCTATCGACAGCTATATTACCCTAAAAAACTATGAAGGACTAAAACTCATAACCTGCGCTCTGGTAGGCTTGCTGTTAGCCGAAGTACTTATGCAATTCCTCTTTTCTTACTACTCTAACTGGTTAGGGCAAACAGTTATCCGTGATGTGCGCCAAAAACTCTTTGACCACTTGCTGCGCTTTAAAATGCAGTATTTTGACAAGTCGTCCATAGGGGTATTGGTTACGCGGGCAGTGAACGATATGGAGCGCATAGGCGAGATTTTTAGTTCAGGCTTGTTCGAAATGGCGAGTGACCTGCTTAAAATGCTTGTTATCACCATTGTAATGTTTGTAGTCGATTGGAAATTAGCCCTGATAAGCTATGCTACTATGCCGCTGATACTCTATTTTACACGCTGGTTTCAGCGTTCTATGAAAGCCGCTTTTGTCGAGGTGCGTCATCAGGTAGCTAATCTAAATGCTTTTGTACAAGAACGGATTTCAGGTATTAAAGTATTGCAGCTTTTTGCGCAAGAGCGACAAGAATTGGAGAATTTTAAGAAGATTAATGAAAAACACAAACAAGCTTGGCTCAAAACAATATGGTATAACTCTATTTTCTTCCCTATAGGTGATTTGGGCATATCTATTACCATAGCCCTAATAGTGTGGTTTGGGGGTAGGCAGCTTTTGGGTGATAACACCTACGATTTAGGAAATATATTTTTGTTCATACAGTTATCACAACAGTTGTTCCGTCCGCTAAGGCATATAGCCGATAAGTTCAACACTTTGCAAATGGGTATCATTGCCTCCGATCGTGTGTTCGCTATCTTGGAAAGTGAAGCCGATATGGAAACGCAAGGCAAAAAAGAACTCAAAGAAGTAAAAGATAGCATTCGCTTTGAAAAAGTACATTTTGAATATATACCTAACGAAGAGATTTTGCACGGCATCAGTTTTGAGGTACAACACGGTGAAACAGTAGCTATAGTAGGAGCCACCGGAGCCGGAAAAACAACCATTATTAACCTGCTGAACCGTTTTTACGAACTTACCTCAGGGGCTATTTACATTGATGGAGTCGATATTAAAGAGTTTACACTCTCTTCATTGCGCGGTCATATAGCTACTGTATTGCAAGACGTGTTCCTTTTTGCCGATAGTATTTACAACAATATTACCCTAAAAAATCCTGCTATTAGTGAAGAAACAGTGATAGAAGCAGCAAAGCGCATAGGGGTGCACGATTTCTTAATGACCTTACCAGGCGGCTACCATTACAATGTAAAAGAGCGCGGTACTATGCTTTCGGCAGGGCAACGCCAGCTGATAGCCTTCCTTAGGGCTTATGTACACAGCCCGCAAATATTGATATTGGACGAGGCTACCTCGTCAGTCGATTCACATTCTGAACAACTCATACAAGAAGCTATTGAAAAGCTCACCGAAGGGCGTACCTCTATTATCATAGCCCACCGCCTCACTACGGTGAAAAAAGCTGATAAAATTATTGTTTTAGACAAAGGAAATATAGTTGAGATAGGTACCCATAACCAGCTACTGCAAATAGAAAATGGCTATTACAGAAATTTGTATGAAGTACAGTTTTTGGGTACTTAACGGATACTTAGGTGTGTAAATACACATAATTACACACTTTTTTATGAATACATTAGTAAAGTATTAAAAACGTAAGTGCTTGATATATAAGAATTTACTTGTTGTTTTGATATAAACAAAAAGTTTGGCACGGTTTTTCCATATAATAATGCTGTAAGAGTTTTAAGAACAACTTATATTGCATTAAAAATAAATATGAATGAATGGTTCAGGAACATTGCTTTAAAAAATTACTGAAGAAAAATTGCTAAAAGAAACATTGTTAGATAAGAATCATTGAAACATTATTGTGAGAAAATAAATACGGTTGTTGGGAAACAACTTTTAAGTTTGAGAAACATTGCTAAATTTTAAACACCGAAAAACCTTTCATTCATTGACTAACATATTTTGGAGTTAGTAGTAGTATTTATATTATATGCATTGGAAAAAGGCTTCCTTTAGGGGGAGCCTTTTTTTATATATGGCTCCTATATTTTTTTTTTCATAATAGTATTAGTTTCAAAAAAAGTTGTACCTTTGCCCGATTTTTTGTGTGTAGCTTTAAAATCTCACCCAAATAGATGAAATTAAAAAGCAAATAAATATTGATTAAGTTTGAGTATGAAAAATCCTATTCTTTTAGTAGAGGATGATGTGGTGTTTTCAAAAATGTTGAGTAGATTTTTGGAACGGAATGGATATGACGTAATAGGCTGTTATACGTTAGAAGAAGCTGAGAAAAGCCTGAATTCCTCACTTAAAATGGTGTTTACCGACCTCCGATTACCCGATGGCGATGGTATTATTTTCTTGAAAAAAGTAAAAGAAACTTATCCGAATTTGCCAGTAGTAGTAATGACAAGTTACGCCGAGGTATCAACCGCTGTTGAAGCAATGAAATTAGGCGCATTTGATTATATATCAAAGCCTTTCCAACAAGAAGATGTACTAAATGTAATAAAAAACGCCCAGAACACACAAGATAGTGTGCAACCTCAAAAAAATAAAAAAAATTACAGTAGTTTATCCGACAAAAGTAACCCTGCAAAGTTAGCCGATGTACCTGTGGTAAATGCCTCTAACCCTTATATCGAGGGGGTAAGTGCGGCTTCAAAAAAACTCTCTAAGTTTATTAATTTAGTAGCCCCTACCGATATGTCGGTACTTATTATGGGCGATAGTGGTACAGGTAAAGAAGTAGTAGCTAAGTCAATACACCTAAAGAGTGAAAGGCGCAATAAGCCTTTTATTCCAGTAGATTGTGGCGCAATTCCTAAAGAAATAGCATCAAGTGAGTTTTTCGGACACGTAAAAGGCTCATTTACTGGCGCTATTACCGATAAAAAAGGACATTTTGAAGAAGCCAATGGCGGTACTATTTTCCTTGATGAGGTAGGTAACCTCAGTTATGAAAACCAAATACAGCTGTTGCGCGCCTTGCAAGAACGCCGTATTAAGCCCATAGGTAGTTCTAAAGAAATAGATGTAGATATTAGGGTGCTTGCCGCTACTAATGAAGACCTTTTAGAGTTGGTTAGGAAAGGTGAGTTTCGCGAAGATTTATACCACCGCCTAAACGAGTTTTCAATAAAAGTGCCTTCTTTGGTAGAACGCAAAGACGATTTGATGATATTCGCCTCATATTTCTTGGAAAAAGCGAATGAAAAACTACACCGAAATGTACAAGGCTTTACCGAGAAGGCAGTGCAAAAAATGCTGCAATACACTTGGAAAGGAAACTTACGTGAACTATCGAACGTAGTGAAACGTGCTACTTTGCTCACTACAGGTAATTATATTACCGAAAGTGATTTGCCCGAATTGGTGATAAGTGAAACAAAACACTTCCCTACCGAACGCTTTACCTTTTCAACTAAAGAAAACGAACGAGAGCTTATTATAGGGGCTTTGAACCAGACAAAAAATAATAAAACTGAAGCCGCTAAACTTTTAGGTTTCACTCGCAAAACCCTTTATAACAAGCTTAAAGCTTATAATATAGACGAGTTTTAGAATCCAAAATAAGAGGTAAAAAATAGCAGGCTTTGCCAAAGTTCTAAACCAAAACTGTAAGGAAGAATTATAAGGAACTGATTTTTAACTATATTTTTTT
>CAUREJ010000042.1:0-19740 GCA_963523735.1 uncultured Capnocytophaga sp. | reverse complement strand
CAAATGAGGAAATTAGCAAATGAGGAAATTAGCAAATGAGGAAATTAGCAAATGAAATGGGGTGGACGAATCATACTTATCTATTGAATAACTATAAAAGTCTAAATTGGACAAATTTCGTGCGTTTGACCTAAAAAAATGTTAATTATTAGTTGCTAATTGGTAATTATTTATTACCTTTGCCCCGAAAACCCTACAAGAGGTATAGCTATGAAATACAAAAACACTAAAAAACGACTTTTCGGGCTATGGCTTTTTGGCTTTGTATTAATGTTTTGGGTGGCTTGTGACAAAGGCAATCCTTTACCTACCCAAGAACAGCGCGATGAGGCTGAAAAGCTAATAAAAGGTATTACCTCTCCTGATTCACTAAAAGCTATTGATAATTTTTTGGCTGCTAAAAACAACCAAATAGGTCGTGTGATAGTTATGCGTGAATGGGGCAAGTATTTGCGGAATGAAAGTAGGTTTGATGAAGCTTTGCAGGTGCATAGTGAAGGCTTACACATAGCCGAAGCGCTGCACGATACGATAGAATGGATACAGGCGCTTAACAATATAGGGACTAACTACCGCCGGCTCGGAATATTAGATGCCGCTCAGGAATACCATTACTTGGCTTGGAAAATGAGTGAAGCTACTCGTGATACTACCAAAAGTGCCAAGAAAAACCGCGTTATATCACTTAATGGCTTAGGTAATATTTATATGACCCTTGGTAACTTCCAGCGGGCTGATAGTGTGCTAAGGGTTGCCTTAAAAGGTGAAAAAGAACTCAAAAGCTTTACAGGGCAAGCTATTAATTACGCCAATATAGGGAGTATTTTCGTCCGACGTGAACAGGTAGATTCCGCTTGGGTATACTATCGAAAATCGATGGATTTAAACCAACAAGCGAACAATAAATTGGGTATTTCATTGTGTTATACTTATTTTGGCTCTCTTTACGAAAGGGAATGCAACTACGATGCCGCCTATGAGCAATACGAGAAGGCTTTGGAGCTGATGAAGGCTTCTAAAGACGATTGGCACGTGCTGCCGACTCTTATTGCCTTAGCCCATATAGATTACAGTACCGGTAAAACAGCACGCGCTTTGGAACGCCTTAAAAGCTCGGAAGAAATAGCGCGAAAAATAAAAAGTAAGGAACACTTAGCTGAAATTTACAACCTTTATTACCTTATCTACCAAAAACAAGGGGCTTACCAGCAGGCACTTACGAACCACGTGCAGGCTACTATACTGAGAGACAGTGTGGTAGGTGCCGAAAAAGTGAACCGCATACAAAATATAAGTCTTAATATAGAACGGCGTAGGCAAACTGAACAGATGCTGAAGAGTGAGCAAGCCCTCAGTACGGAACGCGCGCGCCAATACCTAATTATAGGGGTAGCCTTAGGACTGATAGCCCTAACAATAGGCTTTGCGCTGATGTTGTTCTACACCCAACGGGTACGTACACGCTCCTACCAGTCGCTTAAAAAGATGAGTTTGCTGCGCGAAAACTTCTTTACCAATATTACGCACGAGTTCCGAACCCCACTGACGGTTATTTTGGGCTTGAGCGATGAGATTTCCAAAGACAAAAACGTTGATAAAGAGACTCATAACAAAGTAACTACCATACACCAACAGGGCAAAAATCTGCTTACTTTTGTGAACCAGCTGTTGGATATTTCAAAAATAAAATCGACCGTTGGCGACCCTGATTGGCGGCACGGTAACCTGTCGGCTTATATCACTATGATAGTGGAAAGCTATAGAGACTATGCTCATAGCAAGAAAATAGACCTCCATTTGGTGAGCAAAGAAGAGATTCATACGGATTTTGTACCTAATTACATCAATAAAATTATCAATAACCTGCTCTCCAACGCCTTTAAATTCACTCCCGAATACGGTAAAGTGACCATTACCCTTAGTAAGCGTGATGAAAAACTACTTATTGAGGTGGAAGACAGCGGGGTGGGTATCTCGGAAGAGCATTTGCATCATTTGTTTGAACTTTTCTATCAGGTAGAGGGAGAAAACAGTGCGGCAGGCTCGGGAATAGGTCTTTCATTAGTAAAACAGATTGTAGATGCATTAAATGGCACTATTATTGTAAGGAGTACTGAGGGCAAAGGTAGTTGCTTTACTGTTACCCTCCCAATACACTACAGCGGGCAAGTGAAAAGTATTGACTTAGAGGAAGGAGAAAACGTGCCGATGCTACCCACTAAAGAAATAAAACTGAAAGATAGCCCTGTGGACGACGATGACAATAAGCGCATTTTGGTTATTGAGGACAATAGAGATGTGGCTGCTTATATAGGCAAAACCTTATGTGACCATTACGCTATTTTCTACGCATCGAATGGTAAAGAGGGCTTGGAAAAAGCGAATGAAATTGTACCCGACCTTATCATTACAGACCTTATGATGCCTGTAATGGACGGACTGCAAGTGTGTTCAAAAGTCAGAACCAACGAGGTGATTAGCCACGTGCCTATTATTGTTATCACTGCCAAAACAACTGAAAAAGACCGCATAGAAGGGCTTAAAGCAGGTGCTGATGCCTATCTGTCGAAACCATTTAACAGTGATGAGCTCAGAACAAGGGTTGATAAGCTATTGGAACAAAGAGAACTGTTACGCGGTAAGTATTTGTTGGACGCTTTCAGTGCGATGCCCGAAATTTCAATCAAGAAAGAAGATGAGACAGAGAACACTTTGGAACGTGCCAATAACCAGCTTTTCTTGAACAAAATGGTGGATATTGTGTACTTGATGATTACCAAAGAGCAGGAAATAGATGTTAATATAATGGCTTCCAAATTGTGTATGAGTCCGCGACAGTTTTACCGAAAGGTAGCCGCCCTTACGGGTTATACTCCTTTGGCTTATATACAACGTATAAAGGTTCATAAGGCTAAGCAAATGATGATTGACGATGCGGATTTGCCTTTGAAAGAGGTGGCAGAACAATCGGGATTTAGTGATTACTCTAACTTTTCACGCTCCTTTAAGAATGTGGAAGGCGTAACCCCCACACAATGGCAGGCAGCAAAGAACAATGAACTTAATAATTGATGAAGGAAATACGCTGATAAAAGTAGCCTTGTACGAAGAGGGTACACAGCACTTTTTTAAGGCTTTTGAAAAAGAGACTTTTGAAAAGGCTTTTTGGGAAGAGGTACCTTTGGAAGGCGTTACTCAGGCTATGATAGCCTCCGTAACTAAGGGTGCTGAAGAGCGTTTTTCTTTTTTAAAACCTTATATGCGTGTACTGTACCTAACGGCTTTAACTCCTGTTCCGTTTGTGAACCGCTACGCTACCCCTCATAGCTTGGGTACCGACCGTATCGCATTGGTTGTAGGGGCTATGAAGCGCTACCCCCAGCGCAATGTACTTGTTATTGATATGGGTACTTGCATTACTTTTGACCTTATTACTTGCGAAAAAGAATACTTGGGAGGGGCTATTGCGCCAGGTATTGGAATGAGGCTAAAAGCGATGCACCACTACACCGATAAACTTCCTTTAATTGAGGAACAACCTTTTGATACTGAGAATTTTATAGGTAATAATACCACTAATTGTATGCTCTCGGGAGTGTACCATAACGCCTTGTGCGAAATAGAAGGCGTTAAGGCAGCTTATGAGCAACGTTTTGAACAGCTTGTTACAATTTTAACAGGAGGAAATCATTTTTATTTGGCAGAAAGAATAAAAAGTACGATATTTGCACATTCTTTCGTGCTGTTGGAAGGAATGAATGCTATTTTGGAATATCAAAAAAGACTATGAGTAAAAAACTAAATACACTTATTATCACCTTATTATCAGCTACTTCAGTAGCTATAGCACAACAAAGTACCGAGTCACCTTACTCATTTTACGGAGTAGGTGAACGCAATTTTGGAGGCGTTGCCGAAGAGAGTGCTATGGGAGGTATCGGCGTGTATGCCGATAGTACAAGAGTAAATATGCAGAATCCGGCAGCTATAGCAGGATTAAAATACACCGCTTTTTCGGCTGGTTTCACTATGCAGCACAAAAAGATAGCTACTAACAATACTTCTTTCTCGGCAAAAAGTTCTGCGCTAAATTACTTTAACTTAGGTTTCCCCGTAGCCAAAAACTTAGGGGTTGCCTTTGGACTGGTGCCCTACTCATCAGTAGGTTATAAACTGAGTACTGTGAGTAGAGACAGCAACTTACAGAGTGACGGAAAAGGAAATGTGAATCAGTTTTTTGCTTCGGCAGGTTATAAACTGTACGGAGGCTTACGCTTAGGAGCTTCCTTAAAATATCACTTTGGCTCTATTGAAATGACAGACCTTTTGCGGTTGCGCAACGTAGAGTTTTTTACCCAAGAGAACAGCAAACAGACTCTAAGAGGTGCTTCAATGAACTTTGGCTTGTACTATGAACAAACACTACAGCACAGGTTACGCCTGTACAGCTCATTGGTGTACAGCCCCGAAAGCACCCTAAAAAGTGAGAACGAGCGAAGCATTTCAAGCCTTAGTTATGTGAGTAACAACCGTTCGGGTAGCCAGCTAACGGTACGTGAAACTCATCAGGACAACTTAGAGGCTAAGGGAATTAAGACCACCCACTTAACCCTTCCGACCCAAATAGAAGTAGGCTTAGGGGTAGGCGAACACCAAAAATGGTTCACTGGCTTGGAATACACTTACGCTAATACAAAAGCTTTTAGCAATCCGTTCCTAAACACTACCAATGTGGGGTACAAAGATAGTTACCAAATAGCCTTAGGCGGTTTTTGGGTGCCTAACTACAACTCATTCACAAGTTACTGGCACAGAGTTACTTACCGAATGGGATTCCGTTATCAGGACACCGGTATAGTACTAAAAGGACAGTCAATAACCGATTTTGGCACATCTTTTGGAGTTAGCTTACCAGTAAGAGGTTTTTCCAACCTTACAGGGGTGTTAGAATTAGGAAAACGAGGTACCTTATCCTCAGGACTTATCAAAGAGAATTACATTAATTTTAAAATAGGTTTTACCCTTAACGACAAATGGTTTCAAAAAACGAAGTATCAATAAAAACAATCAAAGAGATGAAAAGAAGAATTTTATTAGCGGCAGTTATGGCAGTCCTTTTTATAGGAAGTGTTGGTGCACAGGACTGCAAAAACAATGAAGAACTAAGACAAAAACTTTCCATATTCAGTGAATATGCTAAAGCTAAGAACTACAACGAGGCTTACCCTGTATGGAAAGAGGTGTACACCGCCTGCCCTTCATTACACTTTGCTATTTTTGCTTATGGAGAACGCATTCTTCAGGATAAAATAAAGAACAATAATGGGGCTCAAAAAACTCAATTTGTAAAGGATTTAAATCAGCTTTATACTGACTATAATAAAACTTTCCCTGCGAAATTATCGGCTACCGAAATGCGTATTAGGCAAGCCCTATTACTATTTGATGAAAATGCTGGTAGTGAACAAGAAATTTACGACCTTTTAAACGCTGCTTTCACTGAAGACCGCGCTAACTTCAAAAACGAAAAAGCTTTGTACTTGTACTTTTCTGAATTAGTAACTTTGCACGAGAAAGGACAAAAAGAACTACAAGAAGTATTTGATGCCTACGATAACGTATCGGAAAAAATACAAGATGAGAAGAACGAATTATCGACTATCATAAACCAATTCTTAGCTGCTGAAGAAGCTGGTACTATTAGTGAAAAAGACAAAAAGACCCTTGATGCTACTCGTAAACGTGTAGATAACTACGAAACTATTGGAGAAAGTGTTGATGCTAAGTTAGGACAATTGGCTGACTGTGAAAACCTTATCCCATTGTACACCAAAAACTTCGATGCTAACAAAACTAACGAAGAATGGTTGCGCCGTGCTGCTGGTAAAATGTCGGATAAGGATTGTACTAAAGACCCCTTGTTCGTGAAAATAGTAACTTCCTTGCACGAAGTTGCTCCTTCGGCTAACTCGGCTTACTATTTAGGCGTAATGAGTGATAAGGCTGGTAATGCAAGCAAAGCTATTCAGTACTACAACGAATCAGTAAACTTAGAAACTGATAACTTTAAGAAATCAAAATTACTGATACGTATAGCTTCTAAACACAGCAAAGCACAGGCTGTAGCCTACGCACAAAAAGCGCTTACCTTTAACCCTTCAAACTCGGATGCGTACCGTATTATGGCACACGCTTATGCAAGTTCAGCTAACGAGTGCGGTAGTACTACTTTTGAAAAAAGAGCAGTATACTGGTTAGCAGCGCAAGTAGCTCGCAAAGGTGGATTGGAAAGTTTGGCAGCTCGTTACGATGCCTTAGCTCCAAGCAAAGTAGATGTGTTTGAATCGGGCTTGGCTGGTAAAACAGTAACCCTTAAATGCTGGATAGGACAATCGGTAATGGTTCCTAAATTGTAAAATTTTTAATTGAGCGAAAATAAGTTTGTAGAGGCTGTCCCGAAAAAAGTTTTATTTTTGTGTGGGCAGCCTCTTTTTTTTATTTTGAGATAAAATGAACCGAAAAATTGTAAATTACAGTTGGTACTTAGTGCTTTTACTAATTGGTAGTGCGTGCAGTAATGATATGAAAAACTTGCAAGAGCTAAACATTCAGAAAAAGTACCCTCAGGGAGAGGCTTATGATTTTAAGTTGGTATACACCGACTCTACCAAAGTAATGGCAGAGCTTGTTAGCCCGCTGAACAGAGATTTTACGAACCAACGTATGCCTTATTCCGAATTTCCCGAAGGACTAAAACTCTCTTTTTACGATGCCCAACGACATAAAAATACAGTAGAAGCAAAATATGGCATTATCTACCCCAGCTCGGATATGGTTGAACTGCGTGATAGCGTAGTGCTTTCCACCTTCGATGGCAAACAACTGCTCACTTCACAGCTTTTTTGGGATCAGAAAGAAGATTGGATATTCACCGACCGCGAGTTCAGCTTTACCGACCGCCAAAAAGGAACAGTTACTAAGGGAATAGGTATGGACTTTAACAAACAATTTTCGACTGTCAGAGCCCATAAAACGACCGGTATTTTATCGGTCGAGGAAAAAGATTAAGCGGGAATTGGAAAATTATTTGTACTTTTGCCGTCGGAAAGCCTTACAAGCCTAAAAGCAGAGGCTTGTTATAATAACGTTGAACAACTTCTTAAATAATTATTATCCATTGGAAAATAACAGACAAAAGAAAATAGCTGGTATCATTCAGGAAGAATTAGCCACAGTGTTACTCCGGTCTATTCAAGATGCGGGGCAGCGAAACCTGCTTATATCAGTTACAAAAGTAAACATAACGGTTGATTTATCGGTAGCTAAGGTGTACCTAAGTGTATTCCCCGAAGCAGAGGCTGCCGCTGTGCTAAAAGGCGTTACTGCCAACCGCTCCCTTATTAAGCACGAACTATCACAAATTACCAAACATCAGTTTAGGCGTATGCCAGAGCTGTTTTTTTATATAGACGATTCTCTGCAATACATAGAGGGTATAGAACAATCACTTAAAGAAGAAGATAACCCTATCGAGAACCGTGCTTTGTTGTACAAACGCAAAATGACTTAAAAGGGCGTGAAATCGGTATTTTACATAGCCAAGCGGTATATGTTTGCCAAAAGCTCACAGAATGTTATCAACATCATTAACAGGGTTACGGCTTTTGTAGTGGTGTTGGGAGGGGCTGCTTTGTTTATTGTATTGGCAGGCTTTGCGGGACTGAAAAACTTCACACTTTCTTTTTCATCTACCTTTGACCCTGACTTAAAAATATTCCCTAAAACGGGCAAATACCTTACCCTTACTCCTGCCGACACGCTTCGGCTAAAAGAATTGAAGGGAGTAGCACACTTTAGCCGTGTGTTGGAAGAACAGGTTTTTCTTACTCATAACCAAAAAAATCACATCGCTTATATTAAGGGGGTAGATGAACACTACCCCAAAGTAAATGCTGTAGATAGCATACTGATAGTAGGCAACTGGAATTTGCAGCCCCCTAACGTGATTGTGGGGGCTACTATTTTTAACAATTTAGGCTTGGCTTTGCTGAATGGAGCGTCGCCCTTGCAAATAGTGGTGCCTAAGGCGGGAAAAGGCAGCGTACTGAATGAACAGATGCCTTACCGACAGGCTTTCTCGGTAGTGGAAGGTATTTACCAACTGACCGAAGATTTGGACAAGAAGTACGTGTTTTCGGCTTTGGAAGAGGCTCAGTTTTTGTTGGGAGTGGAGCAAGAACAGGTATCGGCTGTAGAGGTGAAATTAGCGGCTAACGCTAAAGAAAAAGAGATAATACCGTTACTTAGTGCTGCTATTGAACAACCTGTGGAGGTGAAAAACCGCGCTCAGCTGAACGATGCCCTATACCGTATGCTGAACACGGAAAACATAGCGGTATACCTCATTTTTATTTTGGTGCTTATCATTGCATTTTTTAATTTGGTTGGGGCTATCATAATGATGATTTTGGATAAAAAAGAAGACCTCAAAACACTATATGCCTTGGGAATGAACCAACAGCAGATGCAACAGATATTTTTTTGGCAAGGCACTATGACCTCGGTAATAGGAGCTATAATAGGGGTAACTATAGGTACAATAGTAGTATTGCTACAGCAGCACTTTACATTTGTAATGATTACACCTACCTTGGCTTACCCTGTGGCTATCACGGCTGTGAATGTGCTGATAGTGCTATTTACAATTATAGTGCTGGGGGTATTGGCATCGGTTATAGCCTCATCACGTATTAAAATGAATTAATTATAATGGGAAGCAAGAATAAACTAAAACGATTTGAAGAAAACAAAACTTTTGCTAACGTAATTCAGCCTACGCGCGAGGAACTACTGAGCAATGCTTTTGCTTATAAAGGGCATTGGAACGAGCTTTATTTTAAAAACAATAACCCTATTGTTTTGGAATTGGGCTGTGGTAAAGGTGAGTACTCGGTAGGCTTAGCCCAACGCAACCCCAACAAAAATTTTATAGGGATAGATATTAAAGGAGCGCGGTTTTGGAGGGGAGCTAAAACAGCTTTCGAAGACAATATAACTAACGTTGCTTTTTTGCGTACCCAAATAGAACTGATAGGTAACTGCTTTGCAGCCAATGAGGTAAGCGAAATTTGGATAACTTTTCCCGACCCACAGATAAAATACAAACGTACTAAACACCGCCTTACTAATGCGGACTTCTTAGCACGGTATGCCGGAATTTTAAAGCCTGAGGGGTACGTTCATCTCAAAACCGATAGTGAGTTTATGCACGGCTATACTTTGGGCTTACTACACGGTGCAGGACATAAGGTGCTGTATGCTAATCACAACATTTATAACAGTGATGGGGTGCCCGAAGAGGTGACTGAAATAAAGACTTTTTATGAGCAGTTCTATTTGGAACAGGGCAAAGCAATAACGTATATTAGATTTCAGATTAGAAGATAGGGTTTAGAAGACAAATGAAAAAAAAGGTATCAAAAATGGTGCGTTACAGCAATTATGCAGTGGCAATGCTTTTGCTACTGAGCTATTTGGTGCCTTACTTACCTCCTAAACACTTTGGTTACTTTTCTGTATTAGGGATACTTACCCCTATGCTGTTGCTTTTAAATTTCTTGTTCGCTGTTTACTGGCTAATACGCTGGCGGCAACTAATACTCATTTCGGGGGTAGCCTTGTGCTTAGGCTTAAGTTCAGTAGGGTTATGGGTACAGCCTTTTGGACGAAATGAAGAGACTAAAGGTACTGATAACTTAAAAATACTATCGTTCAATGTGCGCCTTTTTAACCATTACCACTGGCACCCTGATAAGGAACTCTATAAGCGCATTTCTTCTTTTTTTGCATCGGAAGCTCCCGACATTATACTGCTGCAAGAATTTTATAACCTTCCTACTTATTACCCCAAAGGATACCCTTATAAGGCAGTGGTACTAAAAAACCAACGCCATAAAATAGGATTGGCTATTTTTAGTAAAAAGAAAATTACTGATTGGGGGTCGTTGCAATTTCAGCATACCGCCAATAATGGTATGTATGCCGATGTTTTAATTAATAAAGACACTATCAGATTCTATAACCTGCACTTGGAATCACTGCACGTAAGTGCTAAGGAAGAAGATTTATTGCGAGAAAATACCGAACAACTAATGGAAAACATCAGTAAGCGGTTTGCTCGGCAACAAGAACAGGTGGAGCAGTTTTTAGCTCACCGAGCCCAATGTAAGCACAAAATGATTGTTTGTGGTGATTTTAATAACACTGCCTACTCATACGTGTACAGAAAGGTACGCGGCGATAAACTGAACGATGCTTTTCAGGAGGCTGGGAAAGGTTTTGGGCGTAGTTTTAACTTTTTTTACCCTTTCCGGATAGACTTTATTTTGCCTGATAAGAGTTTTAGGGTACGAAGTTTCAAAACACATTACTTACCTCTGTCCGATCATTTTGCTCTTACCACTAACCTTAGTAATTTGGGAAATTAGAGAATTAGCAAATTAGCAAATTAGCAAATTAGGAAATGGCTCTTGGAAGTGAAGTGGGCGCTTAAGCTAACTTTAGTGTTAGCAAATTGCTTTTTAGCAAAATATTTGTACTTTTGCACTCGAAAATAAGGATAATCCTACATATATGTTACGGAATATATCATTTAAAGAACTATCGGTAAAACTTCTTTTTGCCCTTGCTGCCGTACTTTCACGCTTGTTGGAAGGCTTGGTATGGGTGGGGCAAAAAAGCTATGACCTTATCCGCTATCTGCTTAAGATGGTGTGGGTAGGGGTGGTAGTACTTATAGTTATCATTCCGTTTGGTTGCTACTGGCTAAAGCAAAAACCTCGCACTTTCCGTTACAAATTCATAGGGGCAGTATTAGGCTTTCCTATAATGGCGGTACTGCTGCTATTGGCATTGGTGTACTTCGGTGCTTTTGGCAAACTCCCCACTGAAAAAGAATTGAAGGAACTAAAACAAGCCGAAGCAAGCCTTATTTACGATGATGAGGGAGAGTTTATAGGAAAATTCTATATTTTCGATCGTACTAAGATTGAATACACCGACTTTCCGCCTTATCTTGTCAATGCACTGATAGCTACAGAAGACGAGCGTTTTTACAACCACAGTGGGGTAGATATGAAAAGCCTTTGCAGGGTGTTTTTCAAAACACTCCTCTTACAGGACGATGCTTCGGGGGGAGGTAGTACCCTTACAATGCAGTTGGCTAAAAACATCTTTGGGCGTGGGGAACGCTACGGAAAACTGACAATGCCTGTGCATAAAATTAAAGAAATGATTATTGCTCGGCGTATAGAAAGTGTGTATAGCAAGGAGGAAATAATCACTCTTTACCTGAATACTGTTCCCTTTAGTGATAATACATACGGCATTGAGACTGCTTCTCACCGCTTTTTCAGCAAACCTGCCAAAGCGCTTAGCTTAAATGAAGCTGCTACCTTAATAGGCACCCTGAAAGCTAATAATAGCTACAACCCACGCACCGCTCCCAAACGAAGTGAAGAACGGCGTAATGTGGTATTAGCCCAAATGAGAAAAAACGGAATGCTAACAGATGCCGACTTTGAAAAGTACAGCAAAGATAGTCTGCAAATAAGTTATAATGCTTTAGAAAACGATGGAGTAGCTGCTTACCTGCGTGAACAAGTGCGCTTACAAGTACCTACTTTGTTACAAGATATAAAGAAAGATGATGGCACGCCTTACAACATTTACAAAGACGGATTGCGTATTCATACTACCTTGAATAAAACGATGCAAGAGTATGCCGAAAAAGCAGTACAAAAACACTTAGCACGCTTGCAGAAAGAATTTGAACAGGCTTATGGTGAAAAAGCTCCGTGGGCTCTGAATAGTGATTGGCTAAAACAAGAGGCTAAGAGGCTTCCTATATACAAAGAACTGAAAGACAGCGGGCTTACTGATGAACAAATATGGAATAAGCTAAGTGAGAAAAAGCCTATAGACTTAAGCTTTTACGAGAAAGACAAGGAACAACAGCACAGTACATTAGATAGCTTATCTTTTTTCTCACGACTGCTGAACACGGGTTTTGTAAGTATTAATCCACAGACAGGGGCTATAAAAAGCTATGTGGGTGGTATCGATTTTCAGTACTTTAAGTATGACCACGTGCTGCAAAGCAAGCGGCAAGTAGGGTCTATATTTAAACCCATTGTATACGCAACTGCCTTAGAAGGAGGTATGCCCGTATGTACCCACTTCACACCGCGCGCTCTTACTTATGTAGATGAGAAATATTGGACTCCGCGCAACTCTTCTCAAACTGATGACGACCCTTATACATATTATTCAATAGGAAAAGCCTTAAAGGAATCACTCAATACCATAGCCGTTCAAACTTTGTTTTACGCTGGTTTAGACAATGTGATTGCTAAGGCTAAGGCTATGGGGATTACTTCACACATTCCGCAAGTGCCTTCTATAGCATTAGGGTCGGCGGAATTATCTGTGATAGAAATGGCAAAGGCTTACACTACCTTTGCTAATAACGGCACCCCTTCCGAGCCTTATTTTATAGAGAAGATAACAGACAAAAACGGCAAAATTATCTGGCAACACAAGCCTAAGAAAGAAGCTGCTGCCCTTAGCGAAACTACTGCCCAACAGATGCTACAACTGATGCGTGCCACAGTGAACGAAGGTACTGCCTCACGTATGCGAGGACAATACGGACTTACAAACGACCTTGCTGGCAAAACAGGTACTACCCAAGATAATAAAGATGGGTGGTTTGCGGGCTTACTGCCCAACCTTGTGATGATTAGCTGGGTAGGTAACGACCAACAAATAGGCTTCCGTAGCACTCGTATAGGACAAGGAGCTAACTCGGCTTTGCCTATAGCGGCTCTTTTTGTACAACAACTTAACAGAAACAAAAAATTTAACCATCTTACCCAAGCTACTTTCACAATTGATGACGAACTTAGGAGTGAGATACTGAGCTGTGAATCGGTAGTACGAGAAGGCTTTTTGGATAGACTTTTTAGCAATTCTGCTACTGTAAAAGATACGATAAGAGCAGGTGAACCTCATTACCGTATTTATGAACGCAGTAGTAAATTACACGATATTGAAGAGGAAGAGGAGGAAATATCAATAGATGATGTGATGAACCCTACTCCCCCTTCTGTTAATAAACCGGCTACTACCCAAACTCCGACCCAAAAAGAAGAAGAAACTCCTAAAAAGAAAGGGTTCTTTGGGAGAATATTTAATTAGAATACGCCATAAAGGCTGATTTTTGTAACTTATCTGAAAACTGACACCTAAAAACTAAAAGAAATGAGAAGAATAGTATTTTTAACCGTAGCCCTTATGCTTGGGGTTCTTACCTTGGCTAAGGCACAACAAAAGAAATTTGCAGTGAGAACGATTGCTTTTTACAACGTTGAAAACTTATTCGACACGATTAACGACCCTCATAAGTTTGACGACGACCGTACTCCTGAAGGTGCCGACCGATGGACAAGCAAAGTGTATAATGACCACGTGCAAAAAATAGCGAAAGTAATATCGGAGATAGGCTCTGATGTTACCCATCACGCTCCTGATATAGTGGGTCTTGCCGAGATTGAGAACGAGGCTGTAGTAGCCGACCTTATCAATACTGAGTACCTAAAAAAGTACAATTACGGTATTGTACACTATGAGTCGCCAGATGCTCGTGGGGTGGATGTGGCTCTTATCTACAAAAGAAGTGTTTTTAAACCTGTATCGTCATTCCCGCACCCACTACACCTTACTAAAGAAGATGGTAAACCCCTCTACACTCGTGACCAGCTGTTAGTATCGGGAGAATTAGACGGTGAGATGGTGCACTTTATAGTAAACCACTGGCCTTCACGCTTAGGAGGAGAGGCTAAGAGTCGCCCCAGCCGTGAAAAAGCTGCTGCCTTGAACAAACAAATCATTGATTCTCTGCTAAAAGAAGACCCTAATGCCAAAGTAATAGCAATGGGCGACTTTAACGATGACCCTATTAACTCTGGGTTTAAAAACATTCTTAAAACAAAGGACAAAAAAGAAGATGTAAGACCTGGTGAACTGTTCAACCCTATGGAAGCTATGCTGAAAAAGGGAATGGGTACCCTTGCCTACCAAGATGCTTGGAATCTTTTTGACCAGTTTTACTTTACTTATGACTTGCTAAAAGAGGATAAAAGTAGCTATCGCTATTGGAAAGCTGGTATTTTCAATCAGCCATATTTAGCAAATCCTAAGGGGCGCTATAAGGGCTATCCTTTCCGTAGTATGAGTAATGGTAACTACACTTGGGGATATTCCGACCACTTCCCTATTTATATGTATTTGATAAGAGAACTGAAATAAAGTTTTAACAATATAAAAATGCTATTTAACGAGTATAAGTATTTTAACTATCTCTTTCCTGAACCTCAGTATTTAGGAGCTAAACACACTCATTTAGCGTGGATAAAAAACTTTATCCCAAGTGGAGTGTCTATAGCTATTGATGCTTTTGCAGGATCTCAATCGGTTGCTTACCTATTTAAACAAATGCAGTTACAGGTGATTACAAATGATTTTTTAAACTTCAATCACCAAATAGGATTAGCGCTCATTGAGAATAGTGAAGAGACTCTTACTCCTTATGATGTTTCTTTATTGCTTTCAGAATCTCCTCAAAAAAGTGAATACACCCTTATCTCTGATCTTTATACGGACATTTTTTTTGAAAAAAGTGAAGCTTTTTTCTTAGATAATTTTAGAGCAAACATTCCTTTGTTATCTTCAAAATACAAGCAAGCTCTTGCCTTTGCAGTACTCAATAGGAGTATGACACGTAAAATAACAATGGGTCATTTTGCTCATACACAAGCTCTTAACTATGCTAATAATCCTGAGCGTGTTAAGCGTAATAGGAGTTTAGTGCGCCCTATTCGAGATATTTTTGAAGAACTTTTACCTAAATACAATAAGGCTGTTTTTAATAACCAAACAACTAATAAAAGTTACCAAAAAAATATTTTGGACTTACTGCCCTTGTTAGACCGAATAGATCTGGCGTATTTTGATCCTCCTTATTGTGATAGCCACGCCGATTATCAAAGTTTTTATCATTTGCCCGAAACTTTTACTAAATATTGGAGAGATAAGCAGTTTGTTAATACTATTAAGCGATACGAACCACAGCAGTTTAGTGGCTTTGACAAGAAAAGAGATGTTATCACCTCTTTTGAAGCTCTTTTTGAATATAGTAAAGATATTCCGCATTGGCTTATCAGCTACAATGACCGCAGTTATCCATCAATAGAGATTTTGACTACTCTTATTTCTAAATACAAAGATGTAACAATAGAAGCTAAATCTTATTACAATGGTAGAGGAGGCAAAGGTAGTGTAGCAGGAAGTAAGGAAATCCTTTTTGTATGCAAACCTAAACTACATATTAGCTTTGCTATTCCTAAAAAAGAAGTATTGACCTATGGACAACTTTAAACATTGGAAAGAATTACAACAAAAACAAGAATTAGCTGTATTTAATACTGATAGTAGTGCTTTGTTATGGCTTAAAATTAAATCTATTTTACGCAAAGAATTGCTGAGTAAATTTCTTAGTTTGTACCATATAGAGTTACAACATACTAGAATGAGTTTGCAATTTGAAGAACTATTCAATTTATTAGAACGAGATATTCCTAAGTCTCACTCTATGTTGGATAATTTTATAAGACAAATAAGCTACAAACAAATTAAGGTTTTTAATCAAGAACAACTTATTTCTGAACTTTATAAACTCAACCATTTTCAATGGGGAGGAGACTATCAGAACTCATTAGATAAGTATCTTGTAGGTAAGTACGTAAAGGTAAAACAACCTTCATATGAAGAACTCCTATCTAAATTCGACACTGAAATTAATGCTACTGTACAAAATTATGTATTAAGTAGCTGGTATAATCACTGGAGCAGTATCTTGATAGAAAATATTTTTAAGCAGCATCCTGCCGTGCTACCTGCTATTGGGCAAATAAAAAATGTGGATTTTATCATTTATAACATTCCTTTTGACTTAAAAGTTACTTACTTCCCCAATGAATATATGAAGCAAAGAAGAAAGGAAATGGGACTGCCTTCTGAGCTTACTTTTTTGAAAAATAAAGCTGCTGAATTGGGGATTTTCTTTGATAAAAAAGCCAAACCAGCTAATATACAATACGAGATTACAGAGAAATTAAAAGACAGAAATGACACACTTTCTATAGCTATATTAAAACAGTTAGAAAAAGAGCGTTTAAGTATTATAACCCAAACACAAGCGAATCCTAAATTACTTATACAGTGGCTTTATGAAAATCAAGGAGAGATGCGTTTTGGAGCGGAAAACAGATTGTTTTTAATACTTGTTGATAGTGACGATTTTGAAAATTCGTGGAAACTAAAGCGCAATATTAATTTGCTACAACCAGCTGTTCATCGGTATTTAGATGACTTCGGCAAGAAAGAAAGTGACTCACTAAAAATAGAGTTTACCTATAAGAATAATATTAAAAAATACACTGCTTTGGCTGATTGTATTTTCATTGTAAAATAAGTGTTTTTATGCCTCATTATTTTTCATCAGATTTTAAACTTGGAATATTAGGTGGTGGGCAGCTTGGTAAAATGCTGCTTACCGAAACTCGTAAGTTCGACATTGCGACTAAGGTGCTTGACCCTGCTGCCGATGCTCCTTGCCGTATAGCGTGCAATACCTTTGTGCAAGGTAGCCTTACCGATTATGATACGGTATATGGCTTTGGCAAAGATGTGAATGTGCTTACCATAGAAATTGAGAATGTGAATGTTGCCGCTCTTAAGCAACTACAAGCTGAAGGGGTAAAGGTATACCCTACTCCTGAAACTATTGAACGTATCCAGAACAAGGCTACTCAAAAACAATTTTACGCTGCTCATAACATTGCTACCGCCGATTTTAAGGTGTTCGGGCAGTTGTCGGAAGTGAAAGAGGCTATAGAAAAGGGAAGCATAAGGCTGCCTTTTGTATGGAAATCGGCGAGATTTGGGTACGATGGTAACGGGGTGAAGATAGTGCGAGAACTTTCTGACCTTAACGGATTGGCTGACGGGGAGTGCATTGCTGAAACTTTGGTGCCTTTTGCTAAAGAATTGGCTGTGATTGTTGCCCGTAGCGCAAGTGGTGAGGTGCGTACTTATCCGGTTGTGGAGATGGAATTTCACCCTGAAGCCAATCAGGTGGAGTATGTGTTGTGTCCGGCGCGCATTGATGAGGGAATAGCCCAGAAAGCCCGTGCTATAGCGATGCGGGTGGCTGAAGCTTTTGGAGTGGTAGGTCTTTTGGCGGTAGAACTCTTCCTAACAGCTGATAATGAAATATTGGTGAATGAGGTAGCGCCACGCCCTCATAACTCGGGACATTACAGCATTGAGGCGGCTTATACTAATCAGTTTGAGCAGCATTTAAGAGCGATATTAGATTTGCCTTTGGGCTGTACCGAGAGTAAGGTAGCAGGTGTAATGGTAAATTTGGTGGGAGCTGAGGGCTATAAAGGCGATGTTGTATATGAGCATATAGAACAAATATTGGCTATGGAGGGTGTTACCCCTCATATTTACGGCAAGCGCGAAACGCGTCCGTTTCGGAAGATGGGACACGTAACAATTGTAAATGGGGATATTGAGAAGGCTAGGGCAATTGCTGAAAAGGTAAAGAAAACTATTTTAGTGATTAGCCGTTAGGGATTGTTAGTTAATTATCTGAATTAAAGATATAAAAGGGCTGTTAAACGAACGTTTAACAGCCCTTTTTTTATGCGCTAAACTTGTGGTGATCCTACATCACATACTCAGCTGCGCCAGCTCGCTGACTTTCCTACACTGATCCTACACTGATCCTACACTGATCCTACACTCATCTTACGCTGTGGAGCCACTGTGGAGCCACTGTGGAGCCACTGTGGAGCCACTGTGGAGCCACTGTGAAGCCACTGTGAAGCCACTGTAGTTAGGGGATTGGGTGCTGCTGGATAAGGTTGGTATTCGTTCTTTATAGGTTTGGTTGTGCACTATTACTGAGTTGGGGTATGTGCTTTGGATAAATCTGGTTTGCTTATTCTGTGCTGTGGGTATGGTGTTTCTGGTTAATAATTTCTGCAAGAATAATTGTAGAGTGCGTTTTAAATAAAACACTGAAAATCAATAGTAAAACTATAGCTTCTATTTAGAATAAGAATAAAATAGGGTGGTATCTTTATTTTCATTTGGAAGTGTAAATAAAGTGTTGTACTTTTGCAACGTAAAGACACGAAAAAAACAAATAATATAATGGCAACAACGAATGACAACCCCTCATCTACTAAAAAGAACAGATGGTTTCGATTTTTGATTCCGTCGTTAGTAGGAATACTGATAGGGCTTGGAGGTTACATTTTTTATATCTCCAAAGCACATTCCTATCTGAGCGATGACCCTAAGGCGTGTGTGAACTGCCATATTATGGAGCCTGAATACGCTACTTGGTTCCACTCGTCACACGGACGTAATACTGTATGTAATGACTGCCACGTGCCTCACGACAACGTATTTCGGAAGTACTATTTCAAGGCTACTGACGGGCTTCGCCACGCTACAATGTTCACTTTCCGAATGGAGCCTCAGGTGATTAAGATTCACGCCCCTGGACAAAAGGTGGTACAGGAGAACTGTATCCGCTGCCACAGCACTCTTGTAAGTGAAGTGAGAGCTGGTAAAGTTACAGCGGAAATGGCTCACGCCGACAATGGCAGATTGTGCTGGGAATGCCACCGCGATGTACCTCACAGCCGCGTGCGTGGTTTAAACAGTGCTCCTCACTCACCGGTTCCTATTATTGACAATATGCCGGCTAACACTCCTGAGTGGTTACAAACTATGGTAGATAACAAAGAAAAATCAAATAATTAAAAACACGAAATATAATTTATACAGCGATGAAAAAGAAACATTGGTTAATTGCAGGAATATTAGCAGTAGTTACCTTTTTGTTAGGACTATTGGCTAATTCAATAATGAATAGGGCAACGGAAGCTCAGCTTATAGCCAGAGGCGGTAACGACCTTGCACAAGGTGAATGCCGTAACGAGCTATATGAGCCTTTTTACCCACGTGAATACGCTTCATGGGCGGCTACAGCTGACACTACTTTCCGCTCTAAGTATATGAGTAGTCAAGATGATGATTTGCTCGCTTTGCGCCCCGAAATGGTAATCCTTTGGGCTGGTTATGCTTTCTCTAAGGAATACAACGCTCCACGCGGACATATGCACGCTATTGAAGACGTTACTAAAATCCTCCGTACAGGAGCTCCTTCAGATTCAATTCACTCACCTCAGCCTGGTACTTGCTGGACTTGTAAGAGCCCTGATGTACCTCGCTTAATAAAAGAAGTTGGTGCTGAAACTTACTACAGTGCTCACTGGGATGACTGGGGTAGCCAAATTGTAAACCCTATAGGTTGCGCTACTTGCCACGACACTAAAACTATGAAGTTACAAGTAAGTCAGTTGGCATTGAAAGAGGCTTTTGAACGTCAAGGTAAAGACATTAATAAAGCTACTCATCAAGAAATGCGTTCATTGGTTTGCGCTCAGTGCCACGTAGAATACTACTTTAAGGGTGATAAGAAATATCTTACTTTCCCTTGGGATAAAGGTATGACTATTGAAAAGATGGAAGAGTACTACG
>CAUREJ010000041.1:0-20243 GCA_963523735.1 uncultured Capnocytophaga sp. | reverse complement strand
CAAAGATAATAAATCTTTTATTTATTCGCAATCTAAATTTGTTTGACTATAAATACCATTAAGCTCTACTTGTAGTAAGCTGGCTTTAGTATCTACATCAGCTTTGAGTTCCTCTTTGCGCTGGTCAGTTAGGTATTCATCTACCTTAGGGTCAAAATCACTTTTAGAACAGTTAGTAATAAATAGTGATAAAAAAGCGGCGGAAAGTATATATTTTTTCATAGCTTTTACAATTTTAAAAAGTGAGTGTTAATCCCATTGATACGGTACGAATAGGGCTGTATACGGCTGCCGTATTACTACCCGACAAGCTAGTACGAGGGTCTAAGCCCTTGCGGTGGCTCCACAAATACACATTATCAGCAGTAAGATAATAGCGCAATTTGGTAAGTCCTAATTTCTCTACCATCTGGCGCGTGAAAGTATAACCTAAACTTATGTTACGGAGCGATAGATAGTCTGACGATACCATAAAGCGGTCAGAAAGATTAAGCATCTTCTGATTAGCAAATTCAAGACGCGGAATGTCTGAGGTGGTATTCTCAGGAGTCCAACGATTGCGAATGTCAGTATGCCAAGTTCTACCCAAGTCGCCTGAATGCATCAGTCCAGCGTACTGATAGTCGTAGAATTTACCACCCAACTGGTAAGAAAACTGTACTGCAAGGTCAAAATTATAAGCACTAAGAGTGGTACCAAAGCCCCCTTGTAAGTCAGGAATAGAAGTGCCTGCATATTGCTTGCTAGAACTATCGTAGTCAGCACTGCCTTTCAGCTCATATTCGCCCGTAGTAGCATTTTTTACATAGAACTGGGCATCGCCATTGGTAGGATTTACGCCTCCCCATTTCACCAAATAAAAATCGTATATACTGCCTCCCTCTTTCAGTGTTTGATAGCCGCGTGTTAGTCCTTTTTCACGTAATTCTTCAGGTAGGCGAGTTATTTCATTCTTGTAGTGCAAGCCGTTTACTGATACCGTCCACTGTACTTTATCAGTACGCACAGGGGTTACCGCTAATGAAAACTCTACCCCTTTGTTAACCATATCGGCTACGTTGCGTGGCTCGGAAGTAAAACCTGTAGAAGCAGGTAACGGCATATTGAATAACAAATCTTTAGTTTTCTTTATAAAGTAATCAGCCTCTAAGGTGAGTCGGTTTTTGAAGAATGCCAATTCTACACCTGTATTGAGGTTGCCACTCTCTTCCCAAGTGATATTGCGATTGCCTTTATAGCTGGCTACAAGCCCTGGGGTATTGCCATTAGTACTTACGCTGTAGAGGGTCATATAAGGCACGTACGAACGTCCTCCCCCTGGTAAGTAAAGCTCGTCATTCCCCTGCACTCCATAGCTCAATTTAAGTTTTACCAAATCTACAAAATCTACTTTTTCTAAGAACTTCTCTTCGCTTAGCAACCACGAGGCTCCTACCGACCAGAAAGTACCCCAACGATTTTCGGGTGCAAATACTGACGAGCCATCACGGCGCAAACTAGCTGAAAGGTAATACTTTTGCTGATAGTTAGCATTTAGCTGACCAAAGTAGCCTTCTACAAAGTAACGCCGAGTATATGAGGTGAGTGAACTGAGCACCGCAGCATTGTTAAACTCGCTATTGCGTGGGTCTACAAAGTTCTTCTTACTACCTTCTATAGTACCGAAACGCTTCTGATAGCTTTCGTGACCAAAAAGAGCTTCTATACCATAGTTATCCCAATTTTTGCTATAGCGCAATAATTGGTTAAAGGTCATTACTATATTGTCAGATTTGTACTTAGTTGATTCCCCTCCATAGTTCTTACCTGCACCACCTAAGGGAGTGGTAAAGTAATTCACATCATAGAAGTTTGCATAAAAATTACCATTTGCTGAAAGAGAAAGGTTTTTATGCAGTTGTGCCTCTAACGAAAGCGCCTGATTGAAATAATAATCGCGACTGTAGTTTAGATTTTCGCGCTGCGTGGCCACAGGGTTGGTATTGTCATTAAACTTTCGGGTTGCCCCATAGTCGTAAGTATTTAAGCGGTTGCCATTGGCATCGTGCTCGTAGATAGGATAAATAGGCGCTATGGTACGCGTCCACGCAAAAGGGTTATCATAGCCGCTACTCTCTGTACTACCTTGTTTTTCGGTGTAAGTAATCATCGAAGAAGCATTGGCTTTTAGCCACGAAGTTATATCCCCTTTATACGAAAAACGAGTAGAATAGCGATTGAAATAAGTATTCATATTATAGCCCTCATCACCCAAATAACCAAAAGAGAAATAGAAGCTATTATGCTCAGTGCCTTTGGTCATACTCAGGTTGTGCTCTTTGCGCACACGACTATTGAAGAGAGCCTTTTCCCATTGGTTGAAAGTAGCCGCATCAGAATACCTGATAGCTGCTGCAGGGTTGAGTTTTCCATTAGGGAGAACTACCTGATCATCAGCTACGTTATAGATATTATAGCCTGCCCCCACATTATTGATAAGCGATTGGCTGGCATTGCTGCGTGCCAAGGCATCAGCTTGTCTTTGAGCGTACAAATTCTGGTTGTAAAGTGCCGCCCAAAGGGTTTCGTAATATTCCCTAGGATTGCTGATAATATCATACTCAGGAATAGCCCGATAATTAAAGCCCACTTTGCTATCTACCGAGATAGATAGGCGACCTTTGGAGCCACTTTTAGTAGTGATAAGCACCACTCCATTAGCGCCACGTGCCCCATAGAGTGCCGATGAAGAAGCATCTTTTAGCACGTTCACACTCTCTATATCGCTGTTGTTAATAGCGTTAAGAGTCCCTTCAAAAGGTACCCCGTCTAAAATGATAAGCGGAGCACTCGATGCATTGATAGAACCTATCCCCCTAATGCGGATAGCCGAACTACTCCCCGGTTGTCCTGACGAAGTAGAGATTTGTACCCCTGCTACAGCCCCTTCTAAGGTTTTAGCCACATCGGTAGTCTGTTTAGCCTGAATAGTCTCTGCTTTGACAGTAGCCATAGAGCCCGTAAACGATTTTTTATCGGTAGTACCGTAGGCTACTGCTACTACCTCAGTACCTTCGATCTGTTGCACATCGGTAGAGAGAACGATATGCAAAGTGTGTTCCTTACCGACCTTTACCTCTTTAGGGAGATAGCCAATAGTCGAGAAAACTAAGATATCGCCCTGATGAGCTTTCATCTCGAAGTTACCATTCCAATCGGTAGCTGTTCCTTTAGCTGTTCCTTTAATAACAACTGTTGCACCAGGCAACTCCATCCCGTCTTCATCTTTTACGGTTCCTTTGATAGTTACTTCCTGAGCTATAAGCCAAAATGGAAAAAGCAAACAGAAAATAAACAAAACGAATTTGTGTGTGTTATCCATACTTTTATTTATTTTAATGCTCCAAAAGTATCACTTTCTTTTGTAATTACCAAGAAAAAAAATAAAAAATAACAAACATCAACTTTTTTGTATCATTTTATAACATCTTTTATCTTGATAAAACACAAAAAGAAAAACAACAAAAAGGTCTTTTATTGAAAGATCGTCAGTTTTTATCTTTTTTCACTGAAGAAAATGCAAAAAAAATGTAGATGAGTTGATGATATGATAAAACGAATTGAGGGCATAAGTTACAAAGTACATCACAAAGAAAAACCCTATTTTTTTGTGTGTTTGATATAAAAAAACATTGGCAAAGCTATGGGCTTTGCCAATGTTTTGTATTATAAATCTTTATGTGTTACTTAGTATTGAGGTCTTCCAAAACTTTCACTGCCTCGTCTATATACACATCTTTTTGCAAACTTTCGTGCCAACGGTCGCGGCGCAATTTGAGGTCGTCATTAGTTTTTACTTTTACTTCTTCAGAAGCAACAGAACTGAATTTTAAATCGGACTTGTAATCGGCAATGGCTTTGAATTTCTTAGCTTGTTCTTCATTGCCATCAATTACTTGTTTGTAACGCTCGTAGTTCAGTGGGAATACGTTATCTTTTTGTTGCTGTTTAATCCACTGTGCATTCTCATCAATCAGCTTTAAGTACTGGTTATCGCTAATGCGTTTTTTACTATTTTCGATAGCTTTGTCAAAATTAGAGTTTTTCACCCAAGTAGTGTATTTAGCAGGTTCAATTTTATCCCACTCCATTGCGTTAGGCATATCGCGTTCGCCTATATCAATGTACTTGTATTTATCTGGTACTACTACATCACTTTCTACTCCTTTTAGTTGGGTAGAGCCTCCGTTAATGCGATAAAATTTCTGAATAGTAACTTTTAAAGCTCCTAAATCACCGTAATTATTTTGGCGCAAGAACTCGTTAAGGTTTACCACATTCTGTACTGTTCCCTTACCAAAAGTTTGTTTGCCACCTATAATAACAGCACGCTTATAATCTTGCATAGCAGCTGCTAATATTTCCGAAGCTGATGCCGATAATTCGTTTGTTAGAATTACCAATGAGCCGTCCCATTGTACATTAGGGTCGTTATCCGAAAGTACATCACGACTGCCTCTTGATGATTTTACTTGTACAATAGGCCCTTTAGAGATGAACATACCTCCTATATCTACTACAGTTTTCAGTGAGCCACCGCCATTGCTGCGAAGGTCGATAATGAGTCCGTCTATATTCTCCTTCTTGAGGTTTTCTATTTCCAAAGCCACATCGGTAGCAGCGTTGCGCCCATTCACATCTTCAAAGCTGATATAGAATTTAGGTAAATTAATCAGTCCGTAGCGTTTGCCGTTGGCTGTAATCACTGCCGATTTGGCATAAGTTTCTTCTATCTCTACTACATCGCGAATGATAGGCACCACCTCAATAGTACCATCTACGCGTTTTATAGTAAGGCGTACTTCGGTACCTTTAGGTCCCTTAATAAGTTTTACAGCATCGTCCAAGCGCATTCCTATTACATCAACAGGTTCACCAGTACCTTGCCCTACTTTTAGTATCATATCACCAACTTCCAAAAGCTTACCTTTCCATACAGGGCCTCCCGAAATAATGTTAATGATGCTAATACCATCGGTTTTCTTTTGCAATTGCGCTCCAATACCCTCAAATTTACCCGACATATCACGGTCAAATCCCTCTTTAGCATCGGGAGCTAAGTAGTTAGAGTGAGGGTCGAAGGTTTCGGTAAGGCTATTTACATAAATGCTGAACCACTCTTCGCGGGTAATATCGTTGTATACACCGAACATATCATTCAGCGTTTTTTGAGTAGCTTCAATTGATTCTTTTTTCAGTACCGCATCAGCTTTGGGTGTGTATTTAGCATCTTTTTCTTTTTTAGTAACTTCCTCTTTCTGCTTAGTGTAGTAATTAGAAAGTGTTGAGAAAAGGATAATTTGTTTCCAGCGTTGTTGTAATTCGGCTTTGTTCTTCACAAAAGGCAATTTCTCGTAATCGGTATTGATACTTTCGTTTGAATTGAAATCAATAGGTTTGGCAAAGATAGCCTTTGTAATGGTTTCGGCTTCTTTCATACGCTGCTTAATACGCTCGTGCGTGAGCGTAAAGAAGGTAATATCTCCTTTTTGCAAATCGTCGTCTAATTGAGTTTCATATTTTTTGAACTCGGTAAGGTCTGATTGTAAAAAATAACGTTTTTGCGGATCTAAGTTCTTTAAATAACTCTCAAATACTTTTTTTGAAAAAGCATCGTCCAATTGTATGGGACTAAAGTGTGCTTTCGCTAACACGTACTGCACTATGTCCAACAATACCCTATCTTTATCTTTATTAGGGTCGTCGAACTTTTTTGTAAAGCTGCACGATGCAAACGAAATTAATAACAAAAATAATGCTGCTGAAATATTTTTCATTCTTAAATGGTTTTACTGAATTTTGAGTTTTTAACTCTTGTTTTTTATCAAAATCTGTGCCTTTCTCTGGTAGGGCTTACTATTTTCACGTTTTGGAACACAATAGCACCGCGTATTACCCCCGAAATAGTATCGTGTAAGGCTTTGATAATTTGCATCTTAAGTTCGTTTTTATGATATATCAAACTTATTTCACGGGCTGGGTAGGGTTCGGCAAAACAGTGTACGCGTTTTTTTTCGTCTTCTTTTAGTTCCAAAGTGTGCAGGTAAGGCAAAAGGGTCATACCTAAGCCTTCATTAGCCAAACGTACTAAGGTTTCAAAACTACCACTTTTTAGCTGAAAATGTTCTTTTGCATCCATCACATCTTGGTTGCAAATGTTCAGCACACTATCCTTAAAGCAATGCCCGTCTTCTAACATCAAAATGTCGTTCACATCTAAATCTTCCGAATAAATAGTTTTAGTGTTCTGCAAACGGTGATTTTGAGGTATATAAGCCATAAAAGGCTCGTAGTACAAAGGTCTTTCAACTATAGTAGGGTTGTGCAAGGGGGTAGCCAATATACCGGCATCATAAGTGCCATCTTCTATTTTTTTAAGTATGTTTTCAGTAGTTTGTTCCTCTATTTTAAGGCATACTTTGGGATATTTTTTAATAAAATTGTTCAAGAACATAGGCAATAAGGTAGGTGATACGGTAGGAATAATACCTACCTTAAATTCTCCACCTATATAGCCTTTTTGTTGGGCTACAATGTCGTTCATTCTGCCCGCCTCGTTCACAATTACCTGTGCTTGCCTAATAATTTGCTCCCCTATTTCGGTAACTTGCAAAGGTTTTTTACTTCTGTCAAAAATAGTAACCCCCAGCTCTTCTTCCAACTTCTGCACCTGCATACTTAGGGTGGGTTGGGTAACAAAACTGTGTTCGGCAGCTGTTGTAAAGTTTTTGTATTTAGCTACCGCCAGCACGTACTGGTACTGTGTAATGGTCATAATATAAAAAAAGTTATTTCAGTTGTGGTAATATTTCGGTACCTATTTCTTCCAATACTTCGCCAGCAGGGCGGCTACAGTATTTTAGTACTAACATAGTGTGGTTCACCCCTATCTTTTCCAACTCTTGGAACATATCTATCAAGTAGTTACGCCCTAAGCGGAAACCTAAGTCCATTTTTTGAGGTTCAAAGTTAGGGTCTTCCATAAGGTCGATATAAACAGGTTGTATATAAGGTTTTTTAGGTTGTCCTTCTTTGGTAAGCGCTTCGTGCCAATCTTGCACTATTTTTTTGGTAAAAGCAAAATCACGAGGGTAGTAAATCCAACCGTCAGAGTTTTTAGCTATCCAATCCAAATTAACACCTCCTACGTGTCCTGTAACGTACATAGGGATACTTTTGTGAAGTGGTTTTGGCACCACATCACCTACATTTGCCATAAGGGTACCGTAATCGTTATTATAAGTAGGAAATTCCTTACTCCACAACTCACGTAACATACGCATGTGTTCCGATACGCGAGCACTTCTGAGCTCGAAAGGTTTGTTAAAAGCAGGGTATTCAACAGGTCGGTCACCCGAAGCTACTCCCATCACAAAACGATTAGGGAACAGCACATCAAGACTTGCCGATGCTTTAGCCACGTGCAGCGGATGGCGCAGAGGCAATATAACACTGGCAATACCTATTTTGATGCTTTTGGTAAGAGTTGCAATATGCGACAAATATATCCAAGGGTCAAAAATCTGCCCTACTTCTTTAAAATCGGGGTTGTTAAGAGGAATATCACGTACCCATACAGTGTCGAACCCTAAGGTTTCTGCCCGTTGTATAAGTTCGTCTTGGCGTTCCATTTTTGGAATAGCCCCTTCGTACGATTCGATAGGTAGCAATATGCCTACTGAAAGTTTGTTAGAATCAATCATAGTAGTTGTTATTTTGAGTGGCAAAATTACAAAATATTTTTGAATGCACAAGTTTTTCAGTCTTTTTTCTATGTCGAACGCGCAAAATTGTAACAGCGCATTGATCTCACCTTCAAAAATAACAAAAATACATTTTTTTACCTTTTTTATTACAAATAATGCAAAGATTACCAACTCTAACTCCCTTTTCTGGATAAAAACATAACTACCTAATAATCAGTTTGTTATACCAAAAACAATTCTCAAAACAGCTTGGAGGCATCTCGAAGCTATCTCGAAGACGTACCGAAGCCAGAGCGAAGGGTGAGCGAAGGATAAGCGTTACTTCACTGAATATCAACCGTTTCAACCTCATTCCCTCACTTTTCATTATTCGCAACAAAAACCCTAAAACACTACATTTTCCGCAACCTTCTCTCCTCCCTCATTTGCTAATTTTCAAATTGGCTAATTTTTTCCTAACGACTAAAGACTAAAGACTAGCGACTAAAATTTGCTAATTGAAATTTATTTCGTACCTTTGCCAAGAATTATTATTGAAAAATAACTTAAAATCTTTAGCTTTATGACAGCAGAAGAAATATTTAAAAAAGAAAATTGCTTTTTTGGAAAAGCTACTATCAATGGCATTAACTGTACCATTGGTTATAAAAAAGAATTTAGATGGAGCTGGTTTGCTACTCAGCTCAATACTTTTCTGATTGTAGGCGAAACCGACCAACCTATCAATGCACAGCTCTTAGAAAGCTTCTCAGCGGCTTGTTTTGAGTATGCTACCAAAAACAACAAAGGCTGGCCTCGAGGACTTCAGGCTGGGGTGGGCAGTATTGCTGTACTAAAAGGCAAAACTACCGACGATGCAAGAATTTTTGCTATGAACTTCAGCAAAAAACACTTTTCAGCATTTGAAATCCCTGTAGTTTTTGACGTTGATGAGCAAAAAGCCTACCGCTACCTAAAAGCGCCTATATGGGGTACTATGTACTATCCTTATTTTTCAAAACAGATTGATGCCCTTGCACAAGAATTGAAAGATTAAGAGGCAACCGAGTCAGACAGGTCAGGCTGATAGGCTTTCTGAAAAAGAAAACTATAGCCTGACCTGTCTTGACTTGTTTTGATGCGTTTTGTCAATTGTTAATTGTTAATTGAAAATTATTTTGTACCTTTGCCGCAAATATTAAAACTGAATGAGTAAAATAATCACCGTAAGTAGCTTGTTATTAAGCTTTTTGCTCTTAGCTTGTAATGACGGACAGCTGGAGGTAGAAACTATTTCATTTGATAATTCAGATGTACTTTCGTGTACCAGCGATACTACCGCCACTTTTTTGTTTAAATACAACCAAAAACAAGCTCTTATTCTTACCCTTCCTGTTAATAGTTTGGAAAACAAGCAGAAAGAAGTGTCGGGTACGATTCCTGCACAATACAAGCTGTATTACCGCACTTTTAGTGAACCTGTAAGCAATACTTATTTTTGCAGTAGTTTCCCGCCAGCTACCCCAGTAGTAACCACACAAATAGAGGCTTCAGGAGGAAATGTTTCTATAACTACCCAGCCTATATACGACGAAAATACAGGCAACTTACTGCGTTATGACCACCTTATTCGCATTTCGGACTTGGTGTTAGTGAACAGTCAAGGTAATAAAGTAGTCGATTCTAATTTTATTTTTGGAACATACAGAACTAACAGATAATGAACCACTTCGTAGTATCAGCACGAAAATATCGCCCACAATCATTTCGAGATGTGGTAGGCCAGCAGGCTATCACTAATACCCTTCTAAATGCCATTGAAAACAATCACTTGGCACAAGCCCTCCTATTTACAGGACCTCGCGGAGTAGGAAAAACTACTTGCGCACGCATCTTGGCTAAAAAAATTAACGAACAAACGGGCGTACAAGACGAAAACGACTTTGCTTTTAACGTTTTTGAACTCGATGCTGCCTCTAATAACAGTGTTGATGATATCCGAAAACTTATAGAACAAGTACGTATCCCACCCCAAGTAGGCAAGTACAAAGTCTATATCATCGACGAGGTGCACATGCTCTCCACAGCAGCTTTTAACGCCTTCTTAAAAACATTAGAAGAGCCACCCAAACACGCCATTTTTATCCTTGCTACTACTGAGAAACACAAAATTATACCCACCATACTCTCCCGCTGCCAAATATTTGATTTTAAGCGAATTACTATTAACGATATACGTGAATACTTAAAATATATAGCCGAGCAGCAAGGTATTGAGGCAGAAGACGAGGCACTGCAAATTATCGCTCAAAAAGCCGACGGTGCTATGCGTGATGCGCTTTCTATATTTGACCGCGTTGTGAGCTTCTCTGGTGAAAAACTAACCCGACAAGCTACTTCCGAAATACTAAACGTGTTAGATTATGAAGTCTATTTTAAAGTTACCGACCTGATAATTGACAACAAACTACCCGAGCTACTGGTAGCCTTTAATGATACTATAGCACAAGGCTTTGACGGCAACCACTTTATAGCAGGATTGGCAAGCCATTTTCGCGACCTAATGGTATGCAAAAACCCTGCTACTATTAGCTTGATGGAAATGAGTGAAGAAACACAGAAAAAATACGCTGAACAAAGCGCTCGCGCCTCTGTGCCTTTCCTTATGGAAGCTATAACCATTGCCAACGATGCCGACCTAAAGTACCGTACCAGTAAAAACCAACGACTTTTGGTAGAGATTGCCCTAATGCAACTCGCATCGCTCACTTATGAGGGAGATAAAAAAAAAATGATGGACGCTTCATAATACCTGCCTATGTAGTAAATGGGCAAACCCCAGCTGCCACCCCTCAAAAGGTTAGTGAAACAGCTTACACTACTACCATCACCTCCCCTACTGTGCCTAATATCCCTACTATTACCAAAGCACAACGCTCGGGAGCGGTATCCGGCTTTTCTATCAAGAGTGTTCACTTAAAAACAGAACACCAAAAAAATACAAAAGAAGTAATTATCGACCCTAATGCACTACCGCGCGAGGCTTTCACCTCCGAAGCTTTTGAACAAGCGTGGACACAGTACATTAATGAGTTGTTAGCACGAGGCGAACGCATACAAGCCTCTACACTAAAAATAGCCGATATGCAACTTAATGGCAGTGTAATTAACCTACAAGTAGCCAGTAATGTAGCTAAAAATGATATTTTGGAAATAGAAAGCAAACTCTTAGGATATTTGCATAAAGTTTTGCGCAATTACGAACTTAGTTTGCAAGTGAATGTAAACGAAGAAATATCAAAAAAAATATTGGTAACCCCCGAAGAAAAATACAGCCGCTTATTAGAGGAAAACCCTCTTTTACAAGACTTTAGAATAGCTTTCGGACTAACATTAAGAGCCTAAAATACATTTACAACCGACTATCTTTTTTCAGATAGTCGTTTTTTCTTTCAAAAAAATTTGTTTTTTTACGATAATGTACTAACTTTGCCCCAATAAAATAGAACAATTACAAACATTAAAATTGATAAGATATGAAAGTATTAAATGAACGCCAGGCACAGATTACTGAAATACTTGAAACAAGAAGGTATGTTAGCGTTACTGAACTAAGTGAACGCCTAAAAGTATCGGTAGTAACTATCCGAAAAGATTTGAACCTTTTAGAACAAGAAGGCTATTTGCATCGTACTCACGGAGGCGCGAGCAAGCAAATGCGCTATGTGTTCGACCAAAATATAGGTGATAAAGAAACTAAAAATGTTGAGGAAAAAACACGCATTATAGATAGAGCTTTGGGCTATATTAAAGAGAACGATTTCATTATTTTATCCTCAGGCTCTACCGCTCACATAATGGCTCAAAAGCTTTATGGTTTTCGCAGCCTTACGGTACTAACCCCCTCACTAAGAGTAGCTTTGGAAGTGTGCAAAAACCCTAATGTGAACACTATTCACTTAGGAGGCGAAGTGCGCAAAAACTCAACTTCAACCATAGGTGTTTTAGCCGAAGAAACCCTTAGCAATTTTTCGTGTACTACGCTATTCTTAGGTATTGAAGGTATTGACCTTGATTACGGTTTGAGTTCTACCAACGTAGGTGAAGCCCACCTAAACCGCAAAATGATGGAACGTGCTGATAAAACTATTGTACTGGCAGACTCTACTAAAATACACAGACGCGGCTTTGGCTTTATATGTTATGTAGAAAAGATTGATATGCTCATTACCGATGCGGGTGCCGATCCAGAGTTTGTAGAAGAACTTGAAAAACGAGGTGTAGAAGTAGTAATCTGCTAATAATTATGATACAGATATATCACAATCCTAAATGCTCTAAATCTCGTTGTGGTTTGGAGCTTTTAAAAGACTCAGGCAAGGAATATCAAGTATTTGATTACCTAAAAGAAGGAATCACTGCCGATGAAATAAAAGGTTTACTTGCCAAATTACAACTAAAACCCATAGAATTAGTACGTACTAAAGAAGCTATTTGGAAAGAACAGTTTAGCAATGCCCCTCTTACCGATGATGAGATTATAGCAGCTATGGTACAATACCCCAAACTGATAGAACGCCCTATTGTAGTAGTAGGTGATAAGGCAGTTATAGGGCGACCGACAGAAAAAATAAATGAAATTATATAAAGAATGAAAAGATCATTATTGGCTATTGCCTTATTAGGAGTAACATCAATGTACTCACAAGCTTATCTATCAGTAAGTGGTGGTTATGGTTTTAAAGCTAATACCCAAGTATTAGGTAAAGACGCTACTACCCCTACTGCTATTACCGATTTAAAAGGTAGCTATGGAGCAGGCTATCAGGTGCAACTACGCGGGGGGTACTTCTTCCATAAACGTTGGGGTGGTGAACTGGCTTTAGGTTACTTACACGGAGGTAATATCCTTACAAACAAAAACCGAATTTTAGAAATGAATGCCTATGGTCGTGCTTTCGGGGCATCACTCTCAGCCGTATTTAATATAACCGATAACTTATATGTACGCGCTGGTGGAGTTACCAAAATAGGAGGCAAAACGCAAGTAAAAACAGAGCTAAATACTGCTTTGCCTCTCCGTTTATTCGACCCTCTTGCTTCACCTACAAAAATGGTGGATATCAACACTAATTTTAATACAAATTTTCACGGAAAAATACCTTTTGGTTTTATAGGAGGTGTTGGTTATCGTTTTAAAATAGCCGATAATATTAGTTTTTTTGTAGAAGGTGAGTACTTAAATATTAACGTACCACGTAAGGAATCTAAATTAAATAGCTTTGAAGCAAAACGCACTGTAGAAGGTGTAACTCAAACTCTTTCAGCCACCGAGTTTAAAGGCTATATGGCAAAATTGCAACAGTTACCCTCTTCTCCTCAAACTGATAATTTGAAACTATTGGCTGCCCAAGTAGCACCTTTGTTAGAAGATAGCTATAGCTGGGATGGTAAAAATGCCCCCGATGCCCCTTACTCATCAATAGGATTTCACTTTGGGGTTACGTATAGTTTTTAAAAACTTGCTCAAAATAGAACAAATAACAGAGGCTGCCCGAAATGAGCAGCCTCTGTTATTTTTTGCTTCTTTTAAAATACTACAACAGCTTGTGAGCTATCAGATATTCAGCTATTTGTATGGTATTAGTAGCAGCTCCTTTGCGTAGATTATCAGCTACTACCCATAGGTTAAGGGTATTGGGTTGTGACTCATCACGACGGATACGCCCTACAAACACATCGTCTTTACCGTGCGCGTACAAAGGCATAGGATAGGTGTTAGTATCGGTATTGTCTTGCACCTTGATTCCTGCCGATTGTGCTAAAAGTGTACGTACTTCGTTAATATCAAAGTCAGATTTTAGTTCTACATTCACTGCTTCACTATGACCTCCTACTACGGGTATGCGTACGGCTGTAGCGGTTACTGCTATACTATCGTCACGAAGTATTTTCTTAGTTTCACGTACAAGCTTCATCTCTTCTTTAGTATAACCATTATCTTCAAAAACATCACAATGAGGAATTGCATTGCGGTGAATTTGGTAATGATAAGCCATTTCGCCTTTTTCGCCTTTATACTCATTTTCTAACTGGCGCACAGCTTTTACTCCTGTACCGGTAATAGACTGGTAGGTAGAAACTACCACGCGCTTAATACCGTACTTTTTTTGTAAAGGAGCTAAAGCTACCAACATTTGTATAGTGGAACAGTTAGGATTAGCTATAATTTTATCGTCCTTAGTAAGCACATCGGCATTGATTTCAGGGATAACTAACCTCTTGGTTTCGTCCATACGCCAAGCCGATGAATTATCGACAACGGTTGTACCTACTTGGGCAAATTTAGGTGCCCATTCTTTTGATACGGTAGCTCCTGCTGAAAAAAGAGCTACATCGGGTTTGAGCGATACGGCTTGCTGTAAGCCTATCACAGTGTGTTCTTTACCTTTAAAGGTAATTTTCTTTCCTACTGATTTTTCTGAAGCTACGGGTATTAGCTCGGTTATAGGAAAATTGCGTTCGGCAAGTACTTCTAACATTACGTTACCTACCATTCCGGTAACGCCTACTACTGCTACTCTCATATTTTCAATTAATAAATTATAATTAACAACTATTTAGCCAATGCTTGATTGAAATCTTCTATCAAATCATTGGCATCTTCAATGCCCACTGCTACGCGTATAAGGGTGCGTGTTACCCCGCGTGCTACCTTCTCTTCTTCGGGGAACTCGGTATGAGTAAGTGAGCTGGGGTGGGTTACTAAGGTTTCGACCCCTCCTAAACTTACTGCAAAAAGAGCTACTTTCAGATTTTCAAAGAATGCCTTAGCTTTTTCTTCAGTTTTCACAGTAAATGAAAATACTGAGCCTCCGCCTTGTGCTTGCCCTTGATGTATGGCTTTCCCTTTGTTATGAGGGTCGGTGGGATAATATATTTTTTGTACTTCGGGATGCGTGCGCAGGAAGTCTAAAAGCTTAAGGGTGTTTTCTTGCGCTTTTTCAACTCTTAATTTAAGGGTTTTCATACTTCGGAGTAGCAACCAGCTATCAAAAGCCGATACTAAAGCCCCCATAGCTACTTGGGCAAAAGTTATCTTCTCGGCTAAATCATCGCAGTTCACTACGGCTGCTCCGGCTACTATATCATTATGACCTCCTAAAAACTTGGTGGCACTATGTAATACTATATCGGCTCCGAGCTCTAAGGGGCGTTGGAGTACTGGCGACATAAAAGTATTATCGACAATGGTGAGCAACTGGTGTTTTTGGGCAATAGCTACTACCCCGCGTATATCGGTTACATCGAGCAATGGATTAGAAGGTGTTTCTATAAAAATAGCTTTTGTATTAGGACGTATAGCAGCTTCTATTTTGCTCAAATCGGTTGTATCTACAAAGGTTGCTTCAAAGCCAAAGTGACGAAAAACATCGTTCATTATGCGGAAAGTACCTCCATAGATATCTAACCCAAGCACAAAATGGTCGCCTGCTTTAAACATAGTAAAGATAGAGGTGGTAGCAGCCATACCCGATGAAAATCCAAAACCGTGTTTTCCGTTTTCGAGTTGTGCGATAATACTTTCAAAGTCTTTACGAGTAGGACTCATCACGCGGGAATATTCAAATTCCTGCATTACATTGTATTCTTTTATAGGGAAGGTAGTAGCTAAGTTAATAGTATTACCCCAATTTTCGATACCTTTTTCGGGAGTACGTACTCCGTGAATGGCTTTAGTTTCAAACTTCATATATTCTATAAATGTATAATATTCGTTTTACAGCGGCAAAAGTAGTATTTTTTTAGGTTACCGCAAAATAAAATATTTTTTTTTAGCCCTATGTTTAAGGCTCAAACAGAAAATTTTTCTGTTGGGGGTATGTTGGATATTCGTTTGTTTGATGTGCTATTTGAATAAAAATAGAGAAATAAGATATAATAAAGAGGGCTTGCACTTGAGGGTGAAATGGGCTCAAGAAAAAAAATATTTATTGTTCCTTGCTATTTAATAATTAATTCGTACCTTTGCGCCCTGAAAAATTAGAAGTTTTATTCTTAACACTTACTGACAAAATGTTTAGTGAAACCACCCCTAATTCAAAAATCTTTGCGTGTTCTAAAAGTATAGAGCTTGCTGAGAAAATTGCTGAGAAATACGGTACTCAACTTGGCGAAGTGAAGCTATCTTATTACAGTGATGGCGAATTTCAACCTTCATTTGAAGAATCAATCAGAGGCGCACGTGTATTTTTAGTGTGCTCTACCTTTCCAAACTCGGATAACTTGATGGAGTTATTACTGATGATTGATGCTGCTAAACGGGCTTCGGCGCGGCATATTACGGCGGTAATGCCTTACTTTGGTTGGGCACGCCAAGATAGGAAAGACAAGCCGAGGGTGCCTATAGGGGCTAAGTTAGTTGCCAACTTACTACAAGCAGCAGGAGCTACCCGTATTATGACAATGGATTTGCACGCTGACCAAATTCAAGGCTTTTTTGAACGCCCCGTAGACCACTTATTTGCTTCGAGTATTTTTATACCTTATTTGGAGAGCTTACACTTAGATAATTTGTGTATTGCTTCGCCTGATATGGGAGGCTCAAAAAGAGCTTATGCTTACTCGAAATTCTTGAAGAGTGATGTAGTAATTTGCTACAAACAACGCAAGCAAGCTAATGTGATTGAAACTATGGAACTCATTGGTGAGGTAGAAGGTAAAAATGTAGTATTGATAGATGATATGGTAGATACTGCAGGAACCTTAGTAAAAGCTGCCCAACTGATGAAAGATAAAGGTGCCGTGAGTGTGCGTGCTGTAGCTACCCACGCCATACTAAGTGGTAACGCTTATGAGCGGATAGAAGGTTCTGTTTTGGAAGAGGTTATTGTTACTGACTCTATTCCACTAAAACACCCTTCAGAAAAAATAAAAGTACTAAGTTGTGCAGAACTTTTTGCTGATGTTATGCACCGTGTACATCACAATGAGCCTATTAGCTCTAAATTCATTATGTAACTTAATAATTATTTATAAATAAATGAAATCAATTACAATCAAAGGATCTCAAAGAGAAAGCGTGGGCAAAGCAGCAAGCAAAGCCTTACGTAATGCTGGACAGGTACCTTGCGTGTTATACGGAGGTGATAGTGTTCTGCATTTTTCAGCACCTGAATTAGCGTTCAAGAACCTTGTGTACACTCCTAATGTATACACCGCTGCGATTGAAGTGGAAGGTAAAACTTACGATGCTATTTTACAGGATATTCAGTTTGACCCTGTTTCTGACAAAATCATTCACATTGACTTTTATCAGCTAAACAAAAGCAAGGAAATCACTATTGAAGTGCCTATCCAAATAGAAGGAACTTCACCTGGTATTATGGCAGGGGGTACTTTGCGTATAGTAAACCGCAAGCTAAAAATTAAAGCCCTTCCTGATAATCTTCCTGATTTCGTTCCTGTAGATATTTCGGGCTTAGAAATGGGTAACAAACTATATGTTACTAAATTAGCTCAGGATAACTACAAAATTATGCACCCTAATAACACGGTAGTTTGCCAGATAAGAGTATCACGTGCTGCTTTAAAAGCCGCTCAAGATGCTGCTAAAGCTGAAAAAACTGCTAAGAAGAAATAGGAATTGTTTTCTATGTAACCATAATGAAAAAGCTGTTTGAACACAATGTTCAAACAGCTTTTTTTAGTTAAGTTTACTTGCTTTCCCAATCTACTTTGCGAGATACATACATTATAATGGCTAAGATAACAAACAAGCCTATACTACCTACTAATAAGGCATAGTTTTCAAGCTGAATAATTATATATATAAAGCCATAAAGTGCCGCTAATGATGCCATTATAAAGGTAGGAAACTTTTTGTTTTTCAGTATTGAAACGGAATACAAACTGATAAGCCCTACCGTCATTACCGATGATATGAAGTAAGCAAATGAAAAACTACTATGCTCGGTGATAGAAATGAGCAGCGTGTAGAACAAGATAAGAGCTAATCCTATCATTGAGTACTGGAAAATATGTATTTTTATCTTGCTTATACTCTGAATAAGGAAAAATATAAGGAAGGTGAGGAAGATAACTAAATAACCGTACTTAGCAGCACGCTCGTTTTGCTGATATTCATCTACTGGGATAATAAAATCGACTTCATAGGTGTATTGGGCTATTTGGGGTAAGCTACCAAAGGATTGTTGTGCAAAAGGACGATTGATGTGCAACACTTTCCAAGAGGCGCTAAAACCTCTGCTGCTTATCTGCTTATCATAAGGCAAGAAATTACCTGTAAAGCTGGGGTTAGCCCAATTAGATGTAAGGGTACTTTCGGTTGTTTTACCAATAGGTACTATAGCTATTTTTTTGCTTCCGTCATACTGCACCGTAAAGCTAAATGTAGGATTGGCAAGAAACTCTTGATAGTTGATAAAATTAGTTTCTAAAGACGATACACGATTGGGAGAGCTATCATTTTCAGTGCTATAGTAATTACTGTCACTTTCTTGCTGATCGTAAATAGGTTCAAAGGGGTAATCTTTATTACCTAAATGTATGGTTACTCCGTTCTTGATGCTAGCAAGGTTGGTGGTGCGAATTAAGATAGTGGCTTTGTCCCAACTGATATCGTCGGGGGCTATGCCTTTAGAAGAGAAATTGGGAGTGGCGTAACTACCTGTGAAATCCATTGAGGCGTTAAACACTACTGACTCATAGTTATTGCGCTTTTTTACTTCGGTATTCACAGTAGATGTGTTTTTAAGTTCTTCGGGGAAGAAATAAGCGTATTGCACCTCAAAAGTGCTTTTGTTTTTATCTGTATACACTTTATAAGGCACTTTTAAGATAGGTCCATAGAAGAATACTGCTTTCCCCCATTTGCTATCAATTTCATTAATAACTTCTTGTTGGCGGTTTTTACGTTCACTTACTAAACTCTGCACAAAAAGAAGAGGAATAAGCAATACTAAAGTAAGAATGCCAATAAGTACCAAACGAAAGGTGTTTGATTGCACAAAACTGCTTGATGGTGTTGATGTTTTTTCTAGATACATAATATTTAAATTTACAATTAATAATTCACAGTTTGAAAAGCACTTTGTAATACAAAGTGCATAGGTAAAAAAGAAAGAGGAAATCCTCTTTTTGGCAAAAGACTAATTGGCTACATTGCCTATTATCTTCTCTAAGGCATTGAGGTGTTCTTGAAAAGCCTCTTTGCCTTTTTTTGTGGCTTTATAGCTGGTATTGGTTTTACGCCCTACAAATGTTTTTTCGATAGTGATATATTCTTCAGCTTCCAAGGCGCGGGTATGGCTTGCCAAATTACCGTCGGTTACGCCTAAGAGTTCTTTTAGGGTATTAAAGTCGGCGGTATCATTGACCATAAGTACAGACATTATTGCCAAACGTATGCGATGGTCAAAAGCTTTATTGATATGTGCTAAAAAAGTCTTCATTTTTATCCGTTATATACTTGCCTTACAAAAGTGTTGGAAGCATCAGTATAACGTTTTAGTATTTCAGTCATTATTTTTGTTGTTATTACGTTCGTATTTGAAATGCATTATACTTCCGTAGAGAATATGACAGACGCCAAAGCCAAGTACCCAAAATAAGAGTCCGTAACCACTAAAATATACGGCTAAGAGCCCCAGTATGATTTCGGTAATGCCTAAGTAATGTACATCGCCAAAGGTGTATTTGCTTACATTTACACAGGCTAATCCGTAGAAAATAAGTGTTATAGGAGCGAGTAGCCCATAATGACCTTTATTGATGAGCAATACACTTAGGAGTCCGCCAGTAAGTAAGGGAATAGCAAAGTTATAGAGCGCTCTTTTGGCGGTGGGGCTTGCTAAGGTTTCGCCATTGCGTTTGGCTTTGCGTGCTGAGAATAGGTAGGCAGTAATGAGTGATGCTACCAATACGGATAGGGCTATGCCTATAATGGCTTTAAAGGTTTTACTTTCGATATATACATAAGGGTAATAGAGTTGGTGCTGCTTAATTAGCAGGTACATAGCTACTGCCCCTATGAGGGCATATACGCCGGCGAGTACCCCTGAGAGTCCGCTAAGGGAGAGGAACAGGGTTGATTTTCTCATCATCTGGCGTATGTGATGCAGGTCGTTTAGATATTTATTTTCTTCCATATTGAAGTGCTTTGCGATGCAAAGTAACGGAGAATATTTGGAACTGCCAAATTTTTTGGTGATTTTTTTTATTTTTAGTGTTGGCGTTGTTTGGCTTGGGGTATCGGAAATGAGGAAATTAGCAAATTTTGAGAATTAGCAAATTAGCAAATGAGGAAATTACTCAGCCACGCCAGAAAGCTGACTTTCCTACATTGATCTTACACTGATCTTACACTGATCTTACACTGATCTTACACTGATCTTACACTGATCTTACACTGATCTTACACTGATCTTACACTGATCTTACACTGATCTTACACTGATCTTACACTGATCTTACACTGATCTTACACTGATCTTACAC
>CAUREJ010000040.1:0-20340 GCA_963523735.1 uncultured Capnocytophaga sp. | reverse complement strand
AAATGAGGGAATTAGCAAATGAGGGAATTAGCAAATGAGGGAATTAGCAAATTAGGGAATTGGCAAATGAGGAAATTGGGAAATTAGCAAATTAGCAAATTAGCAAATGAGGAAAACGAGGTGTTTTGGGGATTTTGTTGCGAATAATGCAAAGTGAGGAGTTAGTAGTAAAATGCTTGATATTCAGTGAAGTAACGCTTATCCTTCGCTCACCCTTCGCTCTGCCTTCGGTATGCCTTCGCTCTGGCTTCGAGATGGCTCCACGCTGGTTTGGATAAGGTTTTTATTGTAATGAGTTCATTGTTAAGGAGTTGGGGGTTCTGTTCAAAAAAAGGAGTTGGGGTTGGTAATTTTTGAATTATTTGCAATAAAAATTAGGAAATTAGCAAATTAGAGAATTAGCAAATTAGAGAATTAGCAAATTGGGGATAAGGGTTGGACAAGTAAGATACCTCAGACTGTTAAAAACTAACGACTAGCGACTAAAAACTAGCGACTAGCGACTAAAAACTAACGACTAGCGACTAAAAACTAACGACTAATTTTAATTGCTCCTTGTTAATTAAAAATTATTTCGTATCTTTGCCCCAAAGTTAATAAATAAAACAAAAAGAAATGAATTTACACGAATATCAAGGAAAGGAAATACTTTCAAGTTTTGGAGTACGAGTTCAAAGAGGCGTTGTAGCCCAAACCCCTGCTGAAGCAGTAGAAGCTGCTAAACAACTTACCGAAGCTACAGGTACCCAATGGTATGTGGTAAAAGCCCAAATTCACGCCGGAGGACGCGGTAAAGGCGGAGGTGTGAAATTAGCAAAAGGATTGCAAGAGGTAGAACCTTTAGCATCACAAATTATTGGTATGCAGCTAATTACACCACAAACACCTCCTACAGGTAAAAAAGTACACCAAGTACTTATAGCCGAAGATGTGTATTACCCTGGCGAAAGCAAAACAGCCGAATTTTATATGTCGGTACTGCTGAACCGCGCCAAAGGTAAAAATATGATTATGTATTCTACCGAAGGGGGTATGGACATCGAAACCGTAGCAGCACAAACTCCTCACCTTATCTTTACTGAAGAAATAGACCCTGCCGTAGGGCTGTTGCCTTTCCAAGCACGCCAGATAGCTTTTAACTTAGGGCTTGAAGGAGAAGCTCAAAAAGAAATGGTAAAGTTTGTTACTGCCCTTTACAAAGCTTATGTAACAGCCGATGCCAATCTGTTTGAAATCAACCCTGTACTAAAAACTTCCGACAATAAAATACTGGCGGTAGATGCTAAAGTAGTGTTAGATGATAACGCCCTTTTCCGTCATCCTGAATACGCTGCTTATCGTGACATACGTGAGGAAAACCCTATCGAGGTAGAAGCTAAAGCCGTAGGATTGAACTACGTAGCCCTCGATGGTAACGTAGGCTGTATGGTGAACGGTGCTGGCTTGGCTATGGCTACTATGGACTTGATAAAACAAGCAGGAGGCTCACCAGCTAACTTCCTCGACGTAGGAGGTACTGCCGATGCTAAACGCGTGGAAACAGCTTTCCGCATCATTCTTAAAGACCCTCAGGTAAAAGCTATTCTTATCAATATCTTTGGTGGTATAGTACGCTGTGACCGCGTAGCACAAGGGGTAGTAGATGCTTATAAGAATATGGGCGATGCTATTAATGTACCTATCATTGTACGTTTGCAAGGTACTAATGCCGAGTTAGCGAAAGAAATATTAGACGCATCGGGCTTAGCAGTACATTCAGCTATCCAGTTCCAAGAAGCTGCCGATAAAGTAAAAGCAGTCCTTGCTTAGTCTTAGAATATATAGCTGTCAGGTATAGTAAAAACATCCTGCCTCACACTTAAAAAATTCTACTAAAAGGGGTTTTAGCAGAAAATTTTTCTAATTTAATGGTAATATGTAATTTTATAGTTAATAAATTTGCATATTACCATTAAATGGTTGTACCTTTGCCCCGAAAATATAAAAGTAGTAATTATTATTATATGAAATCAAACGTATTAGGCTATCCTCGTATCGGTGAGAAACGAGAACTAAAAAAAGCTAATGAGGCTTTTTGGGCTGGTAACAGCACCGAAGAAGAACTCTTAGCCGTAGCGGAAAAAATCCGTCTACATAATTGGCAACTTCAAAAAGAAGCAGGCGTAGACCTTATCCCGTCTAACGACTTTTCTTTTTACGACCAAATGCTTGACTTTTCGTTTATGGTAGGTGCGATTCCTGAGCGTTTTGCCCCTATTAAACACCTCCGTAACTTAGAACGTTACTTCGCTTTGGCTCGTGGCTATCAAAAAGATGGTATCGATATCACCGCTATGGAAATGACCAAATGGTTTGATACCAACTACCACTATATAGTACCCGAATTTACAAAAGACCAATCTTTCCATATCCTTGTTAATAAACCTTTACAAGAATATAACTTGGCTAAACAGCACGGTTTTGATACTAAACCTGTACTTATCGGTTTGGTAACCTACTTGCTATTAGGTAAAGAAAAAGAAGAAGGATTTAACCGTTTAGACCTTGCCGACCGCCTTTTGCCTGTCTATATCCAAATAGTACAGAGCTTGGTAGACGCTGGTGCTAAAACTATCCAGATAGACGAACCTTATTTGGTACTCGACCTCCCTGCAGGAGCCGACCAAGTGTACCGCAAAGTATATGGTGAACTGAAAAAACAATTCGCTAATACCGAATTTATCCTTACTACTTACTTCGGTGCTCTGGATAACAATACCGAATTGGCAGTGTCTTTGCCTTTCGAGGTACTACATATCGACTTAGTACGCGCTGCGGCTCAGCTTGACAGCGTATTAAAAGCACTCCCTGCCGATAAAAAATTGTCATTAGGGGTAGTGAACGGACGTAATATCTGGAAAAATAACTTCGAACACTCTTTAGCCCTTATCGAAAAAGCTAAGGAAGCCCTTGGTGCCGACCGCCTCCTTGTGGCTACCTCTTGCTCATTATTGCACTCTCCTTGCAACCTTGAGTTAGAAAACAATGAGAAAGTTCTTACTGCCGAAATAAAACAATGGCTTGCTTTTGCTAAACAAAAAGTAAAAGAAGTTACCACTTTGCAAGCCCTTGCTAACGGACACGTAACTCCTGAGGTAAAAGCTATCTTTGAAGAGAATAAAAAAGCAGCTCAAACCCGCAAAACTTCTCCGCTTATCCACGATAATAAGGTGAAAGAGCGCGTGAATAACATTACTGCTAAAGACGATGTACGCCATAGCGCTTTCAGTGAGCGTAAGGTAGCACAACACAAAGCGTTGAACTTGCCTCTGTTCCCTACCACTACTATAGGCTCATTCCCTCAAACAGACGAAGTACGCAGCTGGCGCGCTCGCTTCAAAAAAGGTGAACTTACTCAAGCTGAATACGACAAACTATTGGAAAAAGAAATTGAAGAGTCTATTCGCTTCCAAGAAGAAACACAAATTGATGTACTTGTACACGGTGAGTTTGAACGTAATGATATGGTGGAATACTTTGGCGAGCTGCTTAAAGGCTATACCTTTACCAAATTCGGTTGGGTACAAAGTTACGGCTCACGCTGCGTGAAACCTCCAATTATTTTTGGTGATATTTCACGTCCAGAGCCAATGACCGTACGTTGGAGCCAGTACGCGCAATCACTTACTAAACTACCAGTAAAAGGAATGCTTACAGGCCCTGTAACTATCCTACAATGGTCGTTTGTACGTGATGACCAACCTCGTTCCGAAACTTGTTTGCAGATAGCCTTAGCTATCCGTGATGAAGTGGTAGACCTTGAAAAAGCGGGTATTAAAGTAATACAAATAGATGAGCCAGCAGTACGTGAAGGATTACCATTGCGCCAAAGTGAATGGAAAGCTTATTTCGATTGGGCTATCAAAGCCTTCCGTATCTCGGCTTCGGGTGTACAAGATGAAACCCAAATACATACCCATATGTGCTATTCCGAGTTCAATGATATGATTGAAGCCATAGCCGATATGGATGCCGATGTAATTACTATTGAGTGTTCACGCTCACAAATGGAACTTCTTGATGTGTTTGGCGACTTCAAATATCCTAATGAAATAGGTCCTGGAGTATATGACATTCACTCACCACGCGTACCTTCACAGCAAGAAATGACTGATTTGATGAAGAAAGCCATTAGCGTAGTACCTAAAGAACAGCTATGGGTAAACCCCGACTGCGGACTTAAAACACGCCACTGGCCTGAAACCAAAGCAGCATTACACGCAATGGTAGATACCGCTAAAGAACTTCGTAATTTATACAAGTAATTAACAATAAGCAATGAAAAAAGCAATGTACCTTTGGGTACATTGCTTTTTTTTCATTTTGAAAAGGAAGTAGTAAAAATAAGCTATATAGCAAATGCTTATTTTTACATTTTTGTAGAAATAAGCTATTTTTTATCGTTTTAAGGGTTTATTTTTACATACTAAATATACTTGACTCCCTACATCGAACTCACATAACTAATCTCTCACTAACAAAAACACTGTTCTTTTAGAGTTGTTATTGCTATTATATTAAAGAACACTTATTCTAAAATCTGAAAAATCTATAATAAAGCAGTACCAATCGGGCAAAAATAGTTGTATCTTTGCAGCGTAGAATTTTTAAAAGAACAAATTATGAGTTTAAATACTTTAGGGCTTGATAAAGCCCAAGTGGAAAAGGAAGTAAGCCTCCTTAACGTGTTGCTTGCTAATTACCAAACCTATTATCAAAACTTGCGTGGAGTACACTGGAATATTAAAGGAAAACGTTTCTTTGAACTACACGTTAAGTTTGAAGAACTTTACAACAGCGCACAAGAACAAGTAGATGAAATTGCTGAGCGTATCCTTACCCTCGGTGGGGTACCTTTCCACACTTTGGAAAGCTATGTAAAACACGCTACTGTACCTGTAGGTGAAAACATTTTTGACGACGACAAAACAGTACGCTTGGTTATCGATACCATTAGCGCACTACTTCCACTTGAAAGAGAATTGCTTACCCTTTCTGGCGAAATAGGCGATGAGGGTACTAACTCACTTATCAGCGGATTTGTTTCTGAACAAGAAAAGAACCTTTGGATGCTGAAAGCTTACCTAAACGAAGTAGTTTGATTAGCAAATTACAATAATGGTTTTCATAAAAAGGCACAGTTTTTGTGCCTTTTTTGTTATGATGAAGAAATATATTTTAATAGTAGCCCTATTATGTGGGGTAACCACTACTGCTTTTGCACAGAGTAGTGAGGAAGTGAAAAAGGAAAGTGCTGCTTATGAGCAGCCTTATAAACCGGAAGAAGATGGTGATGCCCGCATTACCGAATTGCTGAAACAGGCTAAAAAAGAGCACAAAAAACTCTTGGTACAGGTAGGGGGTAACTGGTGTGTGTGGTGCTTGCGCTTTAACCACCTTGTAACTACCGACCCCGAGCTCAAACGTATCTTAAATAAAAAGTACGTGTATTATCATCTTAACTTTTCACCCGAAAATAAGAACGAAAAAGCGTTTACTAAGTACGGTAACCCTGGTAACCAATACGGTTATCCTGCATTTCTTATTATCAGTGCTAAAGGCGAAGTTCTTTTTACCCAAAAAAGTGAAGATTTAGAAGAAGGTAAAGGTTACGACCACAAAAAAGTAAAGAAGTTTTTACAAGGGAGATTGTGAAATTAGCAAGTTTGTCTGTTTTCTAATTTGCTAATTACCTCAATAATTTCGGTAGTGGGTACAGGATTTTTGCCTTTGCCTATAAGGGTTTGGTAAAGAGCTTCGTAAAAGTGCCAGTAATTGCCGTGCTGGGCAGTAGTAAGCTGTCGCCCCCCACTAAGGGTGTGCAGTATGCCATTAGGTTGGGTAATAGTAGGCAGCCAAGGGGTAGGTGAGGGGGTAGCCCCTGCTACCAAAGCTACTTCCTGACCATCGAAACGCTGTTGTAAAAACGAACCTTCAGTGCCGTGTAGGGTATACTCCCATTGGCGTTCCAATGCAAAGGTAGTCGATTTGAGGCGTACCCTAAGCTGGTTATCATACAAAAAAATGAGTTCAAAATAATCATCGGTTTGAGTACCTTTCCGGAGGTAACCCAAATCGGTGATTATTTTTTTAGGGTTGCCAAATAGCTGTAAGGCTTGGTCTACAAGGTGTGCCCCTAAGTCGTACAGCGCACCGCCACCAAGTAGCGCACTCTCTTTATGGGCTTTGCTACTTATTTCACTCCGAAAGCGGTCAAAACGGATTTCTACCTCTTTCAGTTCGCCTAAAACCCCACTTTCCACTATTTCCTTTACTTTAAGGTAATCACCGTCGTAACGGCGGTTTTGATATACACTAAGCAGTTTGTGCTGGGCAAGAGCCAAAGAATTTAGTTCTTGGGCTTCGGCAGCGGTTACTGTAAAAGGCTTTTCCACCAATACATTCTTGCCTGCCAGCAAAGCAGCTTTGGCATAAGTGTAATGCGTTTGTACAGGAGTATTAACCACCACCAAATCGATAGAAGGGTCTTGTAGCATTTCATCTACTGAACGGAAGAGTTTAGCCTCAGGATATAAAGCACGTGAGTCCGAGCGATGGCGTTCCACTATCGCATAAAGATTCAGCTGCGGGTGGGCAGCGATGAAAGGAGCGTGAAATACACGTCCGCTCATTCCAAAACTGGCAAGGGCTATATTCATTTTTACTTTTAGCTTAGTTAGGTATTTAAAGATAGTTCGCTCTGACATACTCAGCTGCGCCAGCTCGCTGACTACGCTCAAGGCTCAAACAGGAAATTTTTCTGTTTGGGTATAGATTAAAATTTTGTCCTTTTTACCTAAGTATCTAACTCATCTGTTGCTCTGTATTAACAACTATTACCCCAAAAATATTCTCAAAAATTTCTTTAGCTTTTAGGTACTCGGACTGGCGGATGGATAAGTGTAAGGTACAATTTTCAGTAAGATGCTGGGCACTGATACTTAGGTTCTGTTCTTTTACCACGCGCATTACTTTGTTCATTAGGGGGTATTCAAAGCGAATAACGAGCTCTTCGGTAATCAGTTCCTCTATAATTTCTACTTCTTGGAGGGTAAGCTGGGCGGTAGTTTTGTAGGCTTGTACTAAGCCTCCTACCCCTAACTTGATACCTCCGAAATAACGCACTACCACCACAAGCACATTGGTAAGCCCAAAAGACAGTATTTGTCCGTGAATGGGTATACCCGCAGTATTGTTAGGCTCACCATCGTCATTAGCGCGGTAGCGTTGGTTGCTGCCATAGCCTAATTGCCAAGCATAGCACCAATGGCGGGCTGAAAAATGAGCTTTTTTCACCGCTTCTAAGTGGGCTTTAATCTCGTCTTCAGAAGTAACAGGGAAAGCATAGCCTAAAAATTTGCTGCTCTTTTCCTTAAAAATCACCTCTTCTACAGAAGCTGCTATGGTTTTGTAAGTGTCCAAATTTAGTTGTTAGTATTTAGTTATAAGCTGTCGGAACTATTAAGAATTAGGCGTTTAGGTGTTTTTAGGGTTACAGAGTTGTAGCACCTTAGTACAACAATTAGTATATCTTCCAACAAAGTTAGAATTTTGCACCCAGAAAGTTTTGCAAAACTTAATATGTTCTTTGATATATTGGGAAAAATGCTAATTATTGAAAAGTGTATTTCACCGATACCCCTGTACGGAAAGTAGTCATAGGGAAAGCGGTAGAAATAGCCGATTTAGAGAAATTGTACTGCAAATAGTACGATGCTAACAAATTGCGACTTAGGGCGTATTCAGCAGTGAAATTACCAAGCCACGAGGTCTGTCCTGCAGTTACTTGATTGTTAAAAATCTCCATATTGCGTATTACAGTGAACTCTTTCAGGTATGAAAGGGTACCTTTTAATACTAAATCACTTTTAACAGTCATAGGGGTGCCGCCTAAGCTGGTGATGAAACTCAAATCTTTAAAGCGGTAGCCTGCCCCAAACTTGTACTCACGGCGGAGTATCTCGGTAAGGTAATCGTTATCTAAGCTGATAGAGATGGTACGGTCTCGGTTGAGCTCAAGCAAGAGGCTCATTGAGTTTTTGAGCTCCATATCGGCGCGGATCAGCGGGTTGAACTGCTCGGCAAGGGTAACGGTAGAATAGAGCTTATCACTTAAGAAATCACCGGCGACATTCGTTTTGTTAGGGTTAGCATCTTCGTACTCTAAATTGGTGCGGAACTCACTAAGCGAGTAACTTGCACGATAACCGTGAGCCAATGAAAAGCGTTTGAAAGCATTCTTGACAAAATCTAAACGCATTAAGCCTGTGTAACGAACAGTCCATTCAGGAATAGGAACATTCTTAAAGGCATTGAGTGATACTCCTTTAGCACTGCTACCGGAGTAGGCAGCAAAGAAAGCGGGTATCATTACAGCTTGACTTTTCTTGCTAAATCCTTTAGGATAGCCTTCAGCATCAATATCCGTAGGGTTTAAGCCACGCGCTTCAGCCAAACGCCGAGCTACCGTAAGTCGGTTCTCTTTAAAAGTTTCAAAAGCAGCCGAGTTGTACTCGTCAATTTTATTGAAAGTAGTAGCGATAAGGTTGGTAGAGATGTTAAAATTACCTACCTGATTGCCTACCAGCTTGTTATATACAAAGCTGCGCACCTCAAAAGTTTCGGTGTAGTTCTCGGTATACTGTTTATTGCCTTTCAAGTTAATTTGCAAATCAGGAATAGGCTGTAAGTTGGCTGTAATGAGCAATTGTTTTTCTTTAGAGCTGATGTATTGGTCATTAAAATCGGCAAACTCGGTAAGTTGCCCACGTTTTGCCATTTCGTAACGCAAGTCAGTTTGGTCGCCAAACATAAATCCGAACGAAGGCTTAAGAGTACCCAAGAAACCTACTTGTTTGGTATAACCAGGCAGGGTACGTGCATTAGTAACCGAATAGTTTACGGCAGCTGTTTTGAACATAGTAGCTAATGATTTGCCTATGCTGGCTTTCTCACCTCGAGGGGTGTTTTTCACGCCCAAGTAACGGTACAGCTGGTCGAAGGTAAAGTTAGCAGTAAGGTTGTGGGTATTGCCGTTCTGCAAGGTATTAATGTCCTGATGAGCTAACTGCAAGAGGGTTTGCGACCCTCGTTGATAGTCAAAATCACCGGAATAGGTGTAATTGGCACGGATAAACTCAAAATAAGGGAACTTACTGAAAGGCAAGTCGTAATTAAGTTGGAATTTAGAGAAAAAGTGGTCGGGAGAACCTAAATCCCAAAAATCTGTCCACAAATTTACATCTTTCTGCACGCCCGCAATATCACCATTGTTATCGTACACATAGTAGTTGCGAATGATACTATTGTTGGTAGCATTGAAATTAAGTCGCAATGACTTGGTAAGGTTGTAGTTAATAGCGTATTGGTAGTTCATCAGGTAATTGCGCTGTTGCAGTTCGGGTAAGGCTTTTTGCTGACTTGCATTTACGCCTTCGAAATGTACATCGCGGAATAACTGTTTGGTAAAGGTACGATTTAGGTCGGTAGTGAACATAATACTAGTAGGTAGAATGTTTAAGTTTAGGTCGGTAAGCCACTGCCAATAGCGTTTGCCAGAGAACTTGGTTATCTTTTTGAAAGGCTCTACTGCCGTAGGCTTAAAGGTATAGTTGTACATAAAGCCTGCACGCACTTGCTGCTCGTCTTCATACTTGAGTTCGTAATCACGGTGGCTTTTTTCGTTATAAGCGTAGTTAAAAGTGAAGTTTTCAATATTATAAATGTGATTTTTTTGTCCTTCAGAAAGGTTCTTTTTCACACCAATAAGGTTAATACCACGCCTTAGGGTATAGTCTTCAGCTTGTTCACGGATAGCTTCCCGCTCTTGGGCGGTTTGGGCAACACTTAAGCGGTTATCAAGTTTGATATCCTGATATACGGGGTCGTACTCCGGAGTAGAACGTTTTTGAGAGTGATTTAGCCCCACAGGAATTTGCATATTCCACTTTTGAGGGAGGAGTTTACCTGCATTGATATTCATCATTACATCGTATTCCTTGGTACTTTCTAAAGCTCGTTGGTTAGGAGCTTGGTCTACAGCACCAAAGCCTACGGTATGCATACGCCCTGTAGCCGAGATGTTCATAAGTTCGGAGGCGTTAGCATCTAATGAGCCTACAGCAGCCCAACCGCCGTGGTTTTCAAGTTCGGCTACTCGTAGTTCGTTAAACCAAAACTCACCGTTAAGGTCGTGTCCTGAAGCGTTTTTAATACCTAACATTATAGCGCGCACGCTACCTAAGGAAGGATTTCCTTTAATAGCATAGCGGTTTTGCCCCTGTTGGTGAGGGGTATTATCAGGATTGCTGATGAGGTTAAAATTCTCATCGTAATAGGTCTCTTGGTTCAGAGGGTCGGAACTGCGGAGTTTGATAGCCTTTAACTTGGTAAGTACCTCCATCGGAATGCTTAACTCATTAGCCTTAGGCCAGATGAGATAATCGGCAGAGGTGCCCGCAGGGGTTACTTGTAGGGGTATTTCTACCTGATAATAGTTCTCGTTAAAATCGGTACCTACCCTAATGAAAGCTACAGCTTGGTTGTCGTTTAAGGCATTGTTTTTATAGGCTTCGGCGTGTACAAACATTTTGATATACTTGTACTGACGAAGGTCAAAACGCAAAGCTTTGTACACAGCACGGCTATCCTTATCTCTTAGATTGCGTACTATGTATGATAAAGCTTGTTCATTTTGTTCCACTAAAGTATTGTTGGTATTAATACGTTCACGATTTACACCAGGAGGCATACGGTAAGGGATAGGTTGGCGGTTTTCGTTCTCAATGAGGTTCACTGAGTTAATTTCGACTGTAGTGTTAGAGCTTGCCCCTACGATATTGTTAAGAGGGTAGTTATAGTAACGCCAATCACCGCGAATAAGATCGAGTGTACCGAAACGCAATAGCATTTCTTGAGGGAACCCGGTGAGGTACATCCTCATATGCGTCATTGAGTTGATAATGCTTATCTGGTCTTTGGTATCGGTAGCAGTACCTACAGGGAATCTGTAACCTTCACGCCATAACGCACCACTAGCGATAGGTATTTTAAACTGTATCCACCGAGCGGCTACTTGTCGTCCATTAGGAGCTTCGACCGATACATTGCGTATATCGTTCACATAAGGGTCGGTAGTGCTGATATTAGGGTGAATACGCACCCGATATTCCAAGTAGTTATTGGTAGTATTCATTGTGTAATCACCATTAATATCCTCGGTATCGGGCAAAGTAGTGGAGCCTCGATTGTTATCGCTTGTAGTTATGGGCGAGTTACCTTGAGTGCCGTTGTAGTTGTAATAACGATTCAAGATACCCCCACTACGAGCCAAGAAGTACTCGTAGTTATCCAAAGCAGGGTCATTAGGTGATAGACTAAGGTTGTTATTGTAAATGCTTTTCTCATCATTATCACTTAATCCGTCTAATCCTAAATCTTGCAGACTCCGATTGTCAGAACTTTCATCAAAGGCATATACTAATGATTGAGCAGCAGGTACTTTGCCCCAAGTAGTGCGGTTAGTGCTTGCAGTAGAGGAAAGTCCAGGTAAGCCGTTTTCATACTGCTTGCGTCCATCTTTAAGTATATCTTCCGAGATATTACCTAAGTTAAACACTAATTCACCTGCACCACTATATTCACCCGAATAGTACGGATCCATTACCCAAAACTGCAAGAACTCAATATTACTTTCCTGAAAATCGGAATAGCTCATACCGCGCATAATACCTGCCCATTTGTTTTCGGTATTGAAGGAAGGACTGTTATTATAAGGTCCTTTTACATTAGGATAATAAGCTAAATCTAAGGTACTTTGCACAAGTGATTGTCCTTGAGCTAACTGTTGCTGAGGGAATATTTCTTCAATAAAGATACGACGAGTACTATTCTTAGAGATTTCATTAGAACCTACATCCGATGGTTTTTGGGTAGAATAGAAGACAGGGTCAATAGTGTACCATGACATTTTGGCACGCCCATAACCATTGCGTAAGTTATCGGCATCAGTAGGGTCATTACCATAAAGGGTGCGTGAAGAAGTGCCATTTCCTTGACCAAACTCCAATGGGGTACTGGCTAATTTCCAAGCCAAAGGTGAGCGCATATCAATAGTAGCTTGAGCTGCCTCAAAATCATCTAAATATACAGTAGTTTCACCATCAAAATCGTCTGCTTTAGGGGTGCTTGCCATAAGGTAGGCAAACTCACCTCGTACCGATAGGTTAGAAGGAGCATCACTTTTGATAGTAGGAATGCGGTTTACCCAACGAGTAAGAAAAGGTAATTCAGTAGAATAAGAAGCCCCTATGCCAAAAATAGTGTTGTTCACACTCTCTTGCCCATAACTTGTTTTTTGAGTGAAAGGGCGCTCACGAAGGTTTACAATAGCACCATTTACTATGAACTTGTCACTGAACTTGTGCTCTACATTTACGCCCATAAATCGTGTGGTTTGCCCTCCAAAAATAAGATTATTTTCCAACGATACTTGTATAGGTAGGTTACTCGCTTCAATGCTTGGGTTAATAATCTCAACTGTACCCGATTGGTAATCTACTAAGTAGTCAAGACCTTCTACCAATATACGTCCGCCAGCAGTTACGGTTACCGAGCCTCGTGGTACATTAAAAGCTCCTAATGAAATTCCTCTACGGCTGGAAGCTTTGTAACGACCTTTCATTACGAATTTATTTTTATCGCCGTCCATTTGGGCTTGAGTTTTGGTATTGCGGTAGAGTGAGTTATATACGTATTTCTTTTGGTTTTTGTTGTAAGTAGCAGGGTCTTTATAAGTACCACCTCCTAAAGTAGTATGTAAGAATTTACCAAAAGGTTCTACCTTAGTAAAGAAGATTTTTCCGTATTGTTCATCAATGGTAATACCAGGCAGATAGTCAAAGAACCCATCACCACCAGGTTGTGGGTCGTTGTATTTATTAAGGCGGTCAAAATTAAATAGGTTTAGCAGAATGCGGTCTTCCAAGCCAGTAGGCCACCCTGCATTATCTACTTTTTCTATATAGTTAATAGGAGAGGGGTTAGAATAGTAGATATTCATACGGAAATCATCTGCCGAAAGGCGTGCCGAACCTACTGAATAGACGTTTTTCATCATCAAGTCCCAAATAGGATCATTCACGTTTAAGCGGTTGCTTTTAAGCATTTTTAGCACCAGTAGGTTGTTGGTAATAGCGTTATCACCTCCGTAGAAGCTATTGTTATAGGAAGTAGCCGAAATACCATCATTGGCAAATTCACCTACCTGATACACTTGGCTGCCATAGGTGTATTGGTAAGCTACCGCCAATACCTCATCGGCACTGAGGGCAGTACTTAATGAAATAAAACCGAGCTTAGTGTCTACTTTGTAATCAACACCTTCTTCTAATTTGCGAGCGTTTTCAATAATAGCATAGTCATATCCTTGACTCACATACGAACTATTGGTACCAAAACCTTGTTGTACAGTAGCCACATCGCGTATTGCCGAAGTAAGCACAGTGTTAGTAGTACCCGATGAGGTAGTGCCTACTCCTGTAGGGTCGTATTTGTTAGCTCGGTTGGCTGGCATATTGTTAGTAGTAGTACTGAAGAAGCCAGCCCCAGCCTTATCACCCAAGCGGGTGTTCTCCATTCGGGGCTCTCCTAAGTCTTGCAAGGCTAAGATATTGCGAATATTACCCATACGGCTATTGCGGTTGGTAACCCAAACCTCCAAACGGGTAATTTGTACTTTACTATTGATAAAAGGGTAATTTTCTAAAGCACGGTCGTAGTTATCTCGGAAGAATTGAGCTAAGAAAAAGTTGCGGTTTTCGTCATAATCAAGAGCAGAAAACTCAAATTCGGTAATTGTTCCTCCTCCTTGGGCACTTAGAGTTTTACGCTCTGATTTTTGTTCAGAGAAAACTCCTGTAATAGTGGTACGACCGAATTTCAGTTCTGTTTTTACCCCAAAAAGACTTTGTGAGCCCGTAATAAGTGAGTTAGAAATAGGCATTGAAATGTTACCTAATTCTATTTTCTGTACTATATCGTCTTCGTCAGGGGCGTATTCTAACTTGAATACATTTTGAAAATCAAATGAAGCTTGGGTGTCGTACTGGGCATTGAGGTTTACCCGAGTACCTATTTTTCCTGTAAGTCCTAAACTAATACGTTGTTCAAAATCTAATCCTAAGGAACTTCTGTAACGCGGACTCACAGCAGGGTTATCATTGCGAGAGTAACGCAAACCAAAATCAACCCCTACACTTCCTGTGGGGGTAAACTCAATATTGCGTCCACCAAAAATGCTTTCAAAAAAGTCGGAATTGATATATAAGTCAGGCAGAAGGTCTCGTTGTGCCTTTTTCTTCTCGGAAGTATTGCTTTGAGTATCGCCAAGGGCATTGAGTTTATCTTTGTAATAAGAGCTCATTCGCTCACGCAATACTAATTTTTCAAATTCTTCAACAGTAAGAAACAGCGGCGTAGTAAGGTCATATTTACCTAATTTTTCAGTATATACGTACCTATCTAATGTAGGGTTATAGATATATTTCTGAACTATTGATTCAGGTTGTGCCAAGCCTATTTGCCCGACACCATTACGCACAACAGTCTCAGTTTGGGTGCTTTCAGTAGTAGGAGTTACTTGAGCTTCTGCGGTTAAGAAACTAAAAAGGAGTAGTATACAAATGGGTAAGTAATGCCTCATATTAATAAGTAGATACATTATAGGAATATGTAATTTTGGGGCAAAAGTACAAAACTTTTCCCAATTAACAATTAACAATTAACGAAACCTCTGAGCTTATTGTTAGGTCATCATTTTAAGAGCTTGTTTAATAAGTTCTTCTACAGAAAGTTCTGTAGTAGCTGCTTGTATAATTTTATCAATTACTTTTTCAGCTTGTTTACGTACAAAACCAAGCACTTCTAAGGCTGCAAGAGCTTCCTCTTTATGGGTGTTTGTAGTAGTTGTAGGCTCATCAGAAAAGTCTTGTAGTTTGAGCATTTTGTCTTTTAGGTCAAGTACTACCCTTTGGGCTGTTTTGATGCCAATACCTTTTACCGACTGAATGGTAGCTACCTCACCATTTACAATAGCATTACGCACCTGAGCTGCTGTTAGAGCCGAAAGCATAGTGCGGGCAGTACTTGCTCCCACACCCGATACCGATAGGAGCAGCACAAACACTTCACGTTCAGCTTTGGTAATAAATCCGTATAAGGTATGCGCATCCTCTTTAATTTGTAGGTAAGTATAAAGTTTGATAACTTCGCCCTCGGGTAAAGCCGAATAGGTGTTTAAACTAATGTTTACAAAATATCCTACACCTTGGCAGTCTATGACTACATAAGTAGGATTTTTCTCAACAAGTTTTCCTTGTAACTGAGTAATCATAAAAATCTTCTTATTTGACGTACAAAAAGCCTTTTCTCACTTCTTGTTGTCCGTTAATATAATACGTAATGATATAGAAGTAAGTGCCAACTAACCGTTTATTACGATTTATAACACCTTTTGTGTTGGCATATCCTCTAAAATAGTCACCTTTTTCACCATAATAGTTATTTTCGTACACTTTAAGTCCCATTTCATCAAAAATGAGTACATTAATAGGCGCTCCTTCATCGGTGTTTTCTATTTTAAAATAGTTGTCTGATCCATTTTCAGTAGAAACAGCATTGTAAATTACTACTTCTTTTTTAGTAGGTTCAGTAGGAGGTGTGGGGACTATTGTTTTAGGGGTAATACTAATAGTTTGAGTATGTACCCTTTCATTACCACATACATCACGTGCTATCCATATATAAGTAATTTTAGATAGCTTCCCATTAGTAAATTCTTCTTTAAACGAACGAGTAACTTTAGGCTGTCCTGAACAAGTATCTTCAGCAATAATACTTTTTTGCGAAGGAATAGTGTCTCCCTCTTCAATTGTAATATCTTGCGGCAAACTACCTACAAAGGTAGGAGGCGTTTTGTCCTCTACCTTAATAATTTGAGTATGAGTAAGAGTAGAACATCCGTCAGAGGCAGTAAAAGTACGCTCCAAAGTAAAGTTATTAAGGCACACCTCATTCACTTTCTTCTCATCATAAGTAATCATAACAGTAGCACACCCACCTTGAGTTGTAGGACTTACTACTGCTGGTATAGCCTTAGCACATTCCACACTAAGGTCTTGAGGGAGTGTTGCCCACGCCAAAGGGGAAACAATAACCTTAGGAGTAAAGCTAATAGTTTGCGTATGCACAGAAGTGTTACCACAACTATCTGTAGCCACCCATTTGTAAATTAGCTTACTTATTTTGCCATTGTTTTTGACTTCTTGAACTGAAGAACTAACACTTGCCACCCCACAGTTATCAGTAGCAGTAAGTACTGATAGGGTAGGGGTAGTAGTTTCCTCTTCAATTGTAATATCTTGCGGCAAACTACCTACAAAGGTAGGAGGCGTTTTGTCCTCTACCTTAATAATTTGAGTATGAGTAAGAGTAGAACATCCGTCAGAGGCAGTAAAAGTACGCTCCAAAGTAAAGTTATTAAGGCACACCTCATTCACTTTCTTCTCATTATAAGTAATCATAACAGTAGCGCACCCACCTTGAGTGGTAGGACTTACTACTGCTGGCATAGCCTTAGCACATTCTACACTAAGGTTCTGTGGGAGTGTTATCCATACTAATGGAGGTAGAATAGCCTTAGGAGTAAAGCTAATAGTTTGCGTATATACAGAAATGTTACCACAACTATCTGTAGCTACCCATTTGTAAATTAGCTTACTTACTTTACCATTGTTTTTGACTTCTTGAACTGAAGAACTAACACTTGCCACCCCACAGTTATCAGTAGCAGTAAGTACTGATAGGGTAGGGGTAGTAGTTTCCTCTTCAATTGTAATATCTTGCGGCAAACTACCTACAAAGGTAGGAGGCGTTTTGTCCTCTACCTTAATAATTTGAGTATGAGTAAGAGTAGAACATCCGTCAGAGGCAGTAAAAGTACGCTCCAAAGTAAAGTTATTAAGGCACACCTCATTCACTTTCTTCTCATTATAAGTAATCATAACAGTAGCGCACCCACCTTGAGTTGTAGGACTTACTACTGCTGGTATAGCCTTAGCACATTCTACAGTGAGGTTTTGAGGGAGAGTAAGCCATACCAAAGGGGGTACAATAGTCTTAGGAGTAAAGCTAATAGTTTGCGTATGCACAGAAGTGTTACCACAACTATCTGTAGCCACCCATTTGTAAATTAGCTTACTTATTTTGCCATTGTTTTTGACTTCTTGAACTGAAGAACTAACACTTGCCACCCCACAGTTATCAGTAGCAGTAAGTACTGATAGGGTAGGGGTAGTAGTTTCCTCTTCAATTGTAATATCTTGCGGCAAACTACCTACAAAGGTAGGAGGCGTTTTGTCTTCTACTTTAATAATTTGAGTGTGAGTAAGAGTAGTACATCCGTCAGAGGCAATAAAAGTACGCTCCAAAGTAAAGTTATTAAGGCATACCTCATTCACTTTCTTCTCATCATAAGTAATCATAACAGTAGCGCACCCACCTTGAGTTGTAGGACTTACTACTGCTGGTATAGCCTTAGCACACTCCACACTAAGGTTCTGTGAGAGTGTTGCCCATACCAATGGCTCTGATGGCAAAGAGTTATCTTTTTCGATAGTAAAACCTCCGGTTTTAGGGTGATAATTAGTAAGCGCAAACGCCAACCCCTCTATTACCTCTACTTTCAGCACTGCCTTTGAAGTATTGATGTTAGGCAAAATAACCTCTTCAGCACCATCATTAGCCGTTTCAGCTAAAACAATATGCTTAAACGTTTTCCCTAAATCATCTGACAGCAGCACACGCACCTTTGTACCTGCAAAAATAGTGGCATCAACCTTCCATTGCAGCGATATTTTCTCACCACCTTTGTATTTGTTTTTAAGGGTAGTAGTAATTTCAAAAGGTGTCCCCTCTTTTACAGTAACCTTTGTTTCTGCCAAATCATATTGCACTATATAATCGGTAGCCTGCTGAGGTTGTGCATCACTTACCCCTAACCAAAAGGTAAAAGTACCCGTTGTCTGATGAGCTAAACCGCTATTAGCTACTACATTTCCAGAATTTTCGTGATACTCAGTTTTAATAGTAACAGGGTTGGTAGTCGTAGGTTTATAAATAGTGTACTGCGTTATAGGGGCTTCATCACCATTGCGTACATCGTGCTGATTTACAGTGTATAGCAAGTTGCTGCTATCAGGGTCAGTAGCGGGAATATAAAACTGAAAAAAAGTACCTTTCGGAATCGTATAATGACTTTTCAGCTTGCTGTGGTCTATACGCGGAGCTTGGGTAGCAAAAGTCTTATCTTGGGCTTTCGCGGGTACTTGTGTCAATCGCTGGCGTATGCGGTGGATGCTCGATAGCGAGAAAAAATCACGCGGACTCCCATAACTCATCACCGAAGTACCGCTGCCGAGTTCTGTTTTTTCGCTGTCGTAGGCAGTCGAGCTTTTATGACTACCAAATGTGTGTCTACCGCCAAATAAATGTCCTATTTCGTGTGCTATAACTTCTTTGGTAAGTAGGGCTACGGCATCAGCTTTGGTATTAGGCTGATAAACTCCTTCAAGATATGCCAGTCCCCTGATACCACTTTTCTGAGAAGAAGTAAATACGATAGAGATGCCTACATCATAGCTATCCTCTCCTATAAGATTATTGATAACAATTGTAGAGTTATCCTTTACGTAACTAGCATTGCGAGTGCTGGCAAAAGTCTCTTGGTTTTCGTCTTTAATAATAAGGCGTTCGTCATTTACCACCTCAAAGCGTACCCCCAAATCGCGTAGGTACATTTCGTTAAGAAAAGCTTCAGTGTTCGCCCAAAAAGTTTTTACTTTTTCTATCTTACTATCAAAATAGTATTTACTAAATGTGCTATACGGAATATGCATTGCCAATCGGTATACCCTTAGTACTTGGGTATTAGCAATCTCTGGTTGGGCTTCTTCAGCAGCTAAAACTGGTCTTGCGTGAGGGCTATGCCTATGAGGTTCTTTATCTTCATTGCCACATACTCCTTCTTCATTTTTATAAAATACTAATTGTCCTTTGTTATCTCCTATTTCATAAGAAACACCTTGGTAATCAAAATGCCCCGAAACAGACTTCCCTACCGAAAGAGAAGCCACAAAGTCCCCTTTGTAATAACCTACAAAACTCTTAATCCTCTCCTTAGCCAATGAAGTAGGGCGTTCTTGCCACTCAATAGCAATCCCCTGCTGTGCCGATATCGTTTTCAGCCATTTATCCGCCTCATTCTGTGCTTTTCCAAACAACACACACCCTATTAATAATCCTATTGTAATAATATTCCTCATAATTCTTATTTTTTGCCCACTCCATTCATTTCTTTTATTAACGGACTATAATAATGCACTACTTTATCCATAACAGAAAGTCGTGCCATATCATTTACACCATATAGCATTTTTTCTTCTTGTAAATACATTGCTATCTTTTGATTTAATAACTCCTTTTCTTCAGCGTTATTAGTTTCATCTATTTGCTTAATAGTTCTTACTTTTAATGACCCTACAATTTGCAGAGCTGTATCTAAACTAATGAGTTCTTTCATAGTTCATCTTCTTTTTAATTATTTATTCATCACTATAATAAAACTTGTTTTTCCTTCTATTTCCAAAGTATCACCTAAATAATCTCTTTTCCCGATACTACATCTTTACCCCTCAAAAATCCCGCCAAACTCTCAGTAAGCCGATTATTTTATAAAAGCATCAGCACTCTGTCACATCAATAAGCTTTCTAAGATAATCGCAGTAGATGGTAGATGATATAGATAGTTCTGTACTGATAAAAAGGCTTCCTATTTTTGTGAAAAACTATTGTTGATTGTATTTTGCATTGATAGGAGTTAACCTTATACTCCTTTCACACTCATCTTCATACCTAAAATAGAGAATTCCATCTCGCACGGCTGTAAGGATTTTCTTTGTTCTTATTCCTCCTTGTGGGTATTTTACAAACGTTTTCAAGATTAAAAATCTATTTCCTATATAATAACTCCCTCTTTCATACTTTTTAGGAGTATTTTTATACCTATTTTCATTATATAAGAAAAGAAATTGAATTTTTCCTGTAGAAGAAAATTTACAAAAACCACTATTATAACCAGTATTTAAATCCTCTATATTATAAAATTGAGTAGTATCTATTAGTGAAAAAGCATTTTCTGCAACAATTATATCATTACAATTTTTATATCTACTTCTATTCATCATT
>CAUREJ010000039.1:0-20803 GCA_963523735.1 uncultured Capnocytophaga sp. | reverse complement strand
CTACACTGATCCTACACTGATCCTACACTGATCCTACACTGATCCTACACTGATCTTACACTGATCTTACACTGATCCTACACTATGGAGCCACTGTGAAGCCACTGTGAAGCCACTGTAGGTTCGATGTGAATAGGGATGGTTAGGAGATGGGATTACCCCTGTGCTTAATTGTTAATTATTCATTGTTAATTGAAAATTATTTGTACCTTTGCCGAAAATAAAATGGCATACGCCTACATTGAGAAAATAAGACTATGAAAACACGTATTACAGAACTTTTTGGTATTCAATACCCTATTATTCAAGGGGGTATGATATGGGCTAGCGGTTGGCGATTAGCATCGGCGGTGAGCAATGCTGGTGGCTTGGGACTATTGGGAGCGGGCTCTATGCACCCTGAAACCCTTGCTGAACATATACGCAAATGCCAAGCGGCTACTAATAAGCCTTTTGGGGTAAATATTCCTATTATGTACCCCGAAATGGACAAGGCTATTGAGGTTATTTTGCGCGAGGGGGTGAAAATAGTATTTACATCGGCGGGAAACCCTGCTACTTATACTTCTGCTCTGCAAAAAGAAGGTATTAAAGTAGCTCACGTGGTAAGCAGTAGCAAATTTGCGCTTAAAGCACAAGCGGCAGGCGTTGATGCAGTTGTAGCCGAAGGTTTTGAAGCTGGCGGGCATAATGGACGTGAGGAAACGACTACAATGGTGCTTACACCTACCGTACGCAAAGCGGTGCATATCCCTTTGATAGCTGCTGGGGGTATTGCTACAGGTAGTGGTATGCTGGCTGCCTTTGCCTTAGGTGCTGATGGGGTGCAAATAGGCAGTAGGTTCGTGGCTACTAATGAGGCTTCGGTACACCCTAATTTTAAGGAAAAAGTGGTGGCTGCAGGCGAAGGCGATACGGAACTTACTTTAAAAGAATTAGCCCCTGTACGACTGCTTAAAAATGGTTTTTACCAAGAGCTAAAAGCCTTGTATGACAGTAGGCAAGCTACGGTTGAGAATCTGAAAAATTTGGTAGGTAACCGCCGTACCAAACAAGGAATGTTTGAAGGAGATATGGAGCAAGGGGAGCTTGAGATAGGACAAGTGGCGAGCCTTATTACTGAAGTGCAAAGCGTACAAAGTGTTATTAATGAGATAGTAACAGATTGCCAAACTGAAATGCAACGATTAAAAAGTTTGCTCATATCGTATTAATTTTGTAGTTTTGCGCCCTCAAAAAAATATAATTGATATATTAATTGTTAATTAAAAAGATGACTTCACAAGAAATAAGACAACAATTCCTAAAGTTTTTTGAGAGCAAAGGGCATACTATAGTGCCTTCTGCTCCTATGGTTGTAAAAAACGACCCTACACTAATGTTTACCAATGCTGGTATGAACCAGTTTAAAGAGTTTTTCTTAGGTCACGCTAAACCTAAGCACAAACGCGTAGCTGACACTCAAAAATGCTTGCGCGTATCGGGCAAACATAACGACTTGGAAGAAGTGGGGCGTGATACCTACCACCATACTATGTTCGAGATGCTCGGCAACTGGTCGTTTGGAGATTACTTTAAAAAAGAGGCTATTAGCTGGGCGTGGGAATTGCTTACTGAAGTGTACAAAATACCTAAAGAAAACCTTTACGTAACTGTTTTTGAGGGAAGTGAAGAGGAAGGCGTGCCTTTTGACCAAGAAGCTTTTGATATTTGGAAAGAACGCATAGCTGAAGATCATATCTTATTAGGCAATAAAAAGGATAACTTTTGGGAAATGGGCGACCAAGGTCCTTGTGGTCCGTGTACTGAAATACACGTAGATATACGCTCGGACGAGGAGAAAGCTACCGTAGCAGGACGCGACCTTGTGAATAACGACCACCCCCAAGTGATTGAGATTTGGAATAACGTATTTATGGAGTTTAACCGCAAAGCTGATGGTAGCTTGGAGAAACTCCCTTCAAAAAACGTGGATACTGGTATGGGCTTTGAACGCTTGTGTATGGTATTGCAGAAAAAACAATCTAACTACGATACCGATGTGTTCACTCCGCTTATTCATAAAGTAGAGGATATTACTAAGGCTCAGTATACATCGGGCACTCGGGTAACGGCAGAACAAGAACAGGTGAACGTGGCTATCCGCGTTATTTCTGACCATATTAGGGCGGTATCGTTTGCTATTGCTGATGGACAATTGCCTTCAAACAATGGGGCTGGCTATGTGATACGTCGGATTTTACGCCGTGCTATCCGCTATGGTTTTACTTTCTTGAATCAGAAAGAGCCTTTTATCTATAAATTAGTTGAAACACTTGCTACCCAAATGGGCGATACCTTTGGCGAACTAAAGCAACAGCAATTCCTGATTATGAATGTGATTAAGGAAGAAGAGGCTTCTTTTTTACGCACTCTTGAACAAGGCTTGCTGATGCTGGATGTGATGATACAGAATACTACTGACAAACAGCTATCGGGCGGAAAGGCTTTTGAGTTATACGACACTTATGGCTTCCCCAAAGATTTGACTGCTCTTATCCTTTCGGAAAAAGGACTTACTATGGACGAAGAGGGATTTGAGGAACAACTACAAAAACAAAAAGAACGCTCACGCGCAGCTGCCCAAGTAAAAACAGACGATTGGGTAGTGCTTCGCAATGATGATGAAGAGGAGTTTATAGGATATGATACTTTGGAAGCTGTGGTGCGCTTAGTGAAATACCGCAAAGTGGAAAGTCAGAAAGATGGCACTCACTTCCAATTGGTGTTCAACACAACTCCTTTCTACCCTGAAGGAGGCGGACAGGTAGGTGATAAAGGTACGCTTCAGGCAGCTAATGGTGAGCTTATTTATATCTTAGACACTAAAAAAGAAAATAACCTTATCATTCACATAACTGAACACTTACCTACAGAGCTTAATGACCCTTTCAAAGCTGAAGTGAACAAGCTGGCAAGAACTATGGCTGAATCCAACCACAGTGCTACCCACCTATTACACCAAGCCTTGCGCGGGGTACTGGGAACTCACGTTGAACAGAAAGGTTCACGGGTGGCTCCTGAGGCTTTGCGTTTTGACTTTTCACACTTTGCCAAACTTACTGATGAGGAGCTTAAAGAGGTAGAACGCTTGGTAAACAGACGTATTTTTGAGAAAATACCTTTGCAAGAACACCGTAATATTCCTATAGCCCAAGCTACGGAAGCAGGAGCTATGGCTCTGTTTGGCGAAAAATACGGTGAGCGTGTGCGTATGATTCAGTTTGGTGAAAGTAAGGAACTTTGCGGAGGTACTCACGTAAAAAATACGGGCGATATATGGTTCTTTAAAATTATTTCGGAAGGAGCGGTTGCTGCAGGAATACGCCGTATAGAAGCTATTACTAATGGGGGTGCTATGAAACATTTTGCCGAACAAGAAACTTTGGTAAGCCAAATTAAGGATACTCTTAAAAACGCTCAAGACCCTGTGAAAGCTATTACTCACCTACAAGAAGAAAATGCTGCCCTGCACAAAGAATTGGAACTGCTTAAAAAAGAACAAGCTAAGAACCTAAAAGCCTCTTTGAAAAATGAGTTTACAGCCATCAATGGAGTACAATGCCTTATCAAACAGCTTGATTTAGAAACGGCTACCCTTAAAGACCTCGCTTTCCAGTTAGGTAATGAGGTGGATAACACATTTGTTTTATTCGGTTCTGCTTACGAAGGAAAAGCCTTGTTATTGTGCTACATCAACAAAGAGTTGGCAGCCACTAAAGGCTTAGACGCTGGTAAAATAGTACGAGAATTGGGCAAATACATACACGGTGGCGGTGGCGGACAGCCTTTCTTTGCTACTGCAGGGGGTAAAAAACCTGAAGGTATAGCAGAAGCTTTGAACAATGTAAAAGATTATTTGTAAACTTACATACCCCGTTGCTTGGCTTCGGGGTATTTTACTATTTTATAAGGATTAGAGATTTAGAAATTTAATTCTTCTTAATTCATTGCTATTTGAGAAAAGTTTCTTACTTTTGCACCCATAAAATAACAATAGATGAAAGAAACGGATATTATCATCATAGGAGCGGGACCTACAGGCTTGTTTGCTGTTTTTGAGGCGGGACTTCTTAGGTTAAAATGTCACCTCATTGACACACTGCCCCAAATAGGCGGTCAGCTTACTGAATTATACCCCAAGAAACCTATTTTTGATATTCCTGGCTACCCTAGTGTAGGTGCCTCTGAATTAGTAGATAACCTAATGGAACAAATTAGGCAATTTCAGCCTGAATTTACCTTAGGAGAAACAGCGGTAACTCTTACTAAGAATGATGATGGTACTTTTGTAGTTACTACCGACAAAGGTACACAGGTAAAAGGCAAAGCTGTAGCTATTGCAGGGGGATTAGGTACTTTTGAACCTCGTAAGCCCGAACTGCCTAATATAGAACAATACGAAGATAAAGGGGTGGCTTATTTTGTAAAGAACCCTGAAAACTATGCTGGTAAGCACGTGGTAATAGCAGGTGGCGGCGATTCTGCCCTTGATTGGAGTATCTATTTGGCTGAAAAAGTAAATACTGCCTCAGTTACCTTAGTACACCGTCGGAATGAATTTAGAGGTGCTTTAGATTCGGTTGAGAAAGTAAAAGCCCTAAAAGAGGCTGGCAAAATAAGTCTTAAAACGCCTTATGAAGTAGTAGGATTGGAAGGTGATGGCAAGCTGGAACGCTTGGTTTTAGAACAAGAAGGAGGAGTGCGCGAAACACTTGCTGCCGATGCTTTTATTCCTCTGTTTGGACTTACTCCTAAATTAGGGCCTATAGCCTCGTGGGGGGTAGAGATAGAAAAAAATGCTGTGAAGGTAAACAACGCCTTAGATTACCAAACTTGTATAGAAGGGGTATATGCTATAGGCGATGTGAATACCTACCCTGGCAAACTAAAGCTGATACTATGTGGCTTTCACGAAGCTACCCTAATGTGCCAAAGTGTGTATAACCGCATTTACCCTAACAAAAAGTATGTGCTAAAATACACTACAGTAGTAGGCATAGACGGTTTTGACGGTAGCCGCAAAGAAGCTGAAAAAGCTGTAGTAAAAGCTATTTAAGCCGACAATAATAAGAACTAAAAGAATTTAATAAATAAAACACTAATAACAAAAATAAAAGATGAAGAGTATAAATGTACTATTAGCAAGCCTTTTTTTAGCCTTTTCAGCTTCACTAAATGCCCAAATAGATACCCTTAGCAGCAAAACACTATTGATGAAGGGTAAAATAAAGAAAGTAGAAGACTATTCTTTCCTTTTAGAGCCTAATCCGAAAGGGAGTAAGACTTTTGACGGCAAAAAGTACAATGTTTTCCCTTATGCCGAAGAATGGGGATTGGAAAAAGACCCTAATAAAAGCTCTAAAACTAACATTGCTTATATTTTTGATAACAGCGGTAGAAACCAAGAGGTTATTACTTATAATGCCGAAAACCAACCTTTTGGGGGAATGCGTTTTTTTTACGACAAAAACGGACACGTGAACAAAAGTCAATCGGTTTTTACAGTAGGAGATGGTGAATTTACAGTAGACCGTCAGTACTTTTACAATGAGAAAAACCAGTTGGTAAAAATAGATGAATACGATGGTTCTACTTGGCTCATTACCCTTACTTTTAAATACGATGATTTGGGTAACTGTATTGAAAAAAACAAAGTAGCAAGTGTATCGGCTTTAGAAAAAGATATTCAGCGTTATGAACAAAAGAACTTGATATTAGAACAGAAAATACGCCCTGAATACACTCGCGAGAAATCATATAAATACAATAATCAAAACAAAGTTTCGGCAACAGAAGACAAGCTGCTAAACAAAAACGTATTCTTAAAAACAGAAAATGAATATGATAAAGAGGGACGACTTGCTAAAGCTACTTTTATGAATGAATCAAAGCAAGAAACTATTTGTACCTACAAGTACAACAAAGCGGGTAAACTTATTCAAAGTATATGCACTGCTAATGACGACCCTAATTTTTATGTAGAAACGAATTATATGTTCAACAAATCGGGCGAAACACAAGTGATAAAAACTCGTACAGAAGTAGTTTCGACTAAAGTGTTTGATGAGCATAACCTTCTCACTTCATACACTACTCCCGAATTTAAATATCAATACCGTTATACTTTTGATAAAACAGGAAACTGGACACAAGTGTTAATGTACGAAGATGGTAAACCTATCTGTGCCCGTGTTCGGAAAATAGAATATTTTAAATAGATGAATGATATACATTTAAAAATAACAGACCGCGAGGGGCTTCTATATGACATAGAAGCCCCTACTGATATGAATATGAACCTAATGGAGGTAATGAGAGCCTACGAAATAGCTCAAGATGGCGAAATAGGCATCTGCGGCGGTATGGCTATGTGTGCCTCTTGTCAGTGTTATATTCAGAATGAAGAAGAAGTAACTTTACCAGAAATGGGTGATGAAGAGCAGGCTATGCTCTCTGAAGCTTTCTACGTAAAACCTAACAGCAGATTAGGCTGCCAAATACCTATTACTACTGAATTAGACGGATTGGAGGTAATATTAGCACCTCTTTGATACTGTAAAAATATTTTTTTATTTGCTTGCAAATTAGAAAATAATATGTACTTTTGCGCTATTAAATATTAATTTACCAAATTATGTCGAAAAGGAATCTATTGCTATGGCTCTTTACAGCAGCTATAACATTTGGTGTTTCTGCTCAGAATTATGAGTGGAAAGAAGCACAAAGCGGTGGGTATAGTTACAAATACGTAACCCACGACCCCACTAACTCAAGGTTCTATACCTTGAAAAATGGACTGACAGTTATCCTCAGCCCTACCAATAAAGAACCACGCATACAGTGCTACGTGGCTGTAAAAGCAGGTAGTAAAACTGACCCTGCTACCAATACAGGACTTGCTCACTACTTAGAACACCTCCTCTTTAAAGGTACTGATAAATACGGTTCTTTAGATTGGGAGAAAGAGAAAGTGCAACTTGATAAGATTGATGCGTTGTACGAAGAGTACAATCACACTAAAGACCCTGAACTACGCAAAGCTATCTACAAAAAAATTGACTCTGTATCGGGAGTAGCGAGCAAATACGCTATCGCTAATGAGTACGATAAGATGATGACTGCTATGGGGGCACAAAATACTAACGCTTTTACTTCGTTTGAAAAAACAGTATATACAGACGATGTGCCTGCTAATGCCCTCAGTAAATACATTACTGTACAAGCAGAACGCTTCCGCAACCCTATATTGCGCATTTTCCACACTGAACTCGAAGCTGTGTATGAAGAAAAAAACCGTTCATTGGACAGTGATAACAGCGAGGTGTTTGAAACTCTTTTTGCCTCATTGTTTAAAAAACACAACTATGGCTTGCAGACTACCATAGGAACTGTGGAACACCTTAAAAACCCTTCACTTAAGGAAATTCGTAAGTACTTCCACACTTACTACGTACCTAACAATATGGCAGTAGTGCTTTCAGGAGATTTTAATCCTGACCAAGCTATTGCTGAGGTAGATAAGGCTTTTAGCTATATGCAGCCAAAAGCTGTACCGCAATATACCTTTGAGCAAGAAGCTCCTATTACAGCTCCTATTATTAAAAAAGTAGTAGGGCCTGATGCTGAAAGCGTTTCAATAGGTTTCCGTTTGCCTGGTAACCAAGATAAAGATGCTTTATTGGCTGACTTAGTGGGTGAAATTCTGACCAATGGCAAAGCAGGACTTATAGACTTGAACCTTGTGAAAAAACAAAAACTACTTGGTGCTGGTGCTGGTGCTTATACTCTTATTGATTACGGTTTGCTGTACTTATCAGGACGCCCCTTACAAGGACAATCATTAGAAGAAGTGAAAGACCTTATACTCGGAGAAATAGAAAACCTTAAAAAAGGGAACTTTGATGATGATTTAATTCCTTCAATCATCAACAATATGAAAAAGTACACCATACAAAGTACAGAATCATATTCAAATCGTGCTAATATGCTAATGGAGGCTTTTACAGATAACTTAGACTGGAAAGACCGAGTAGCGTACGTAAATAACCTTTCTAAACTAACAAAAGCTGACATTGTAGCTTTTGCTAACAAATACTTAGGCAACAACTACGTAGCTATCTACAAAGAAAAAGGAGAACGCACCAACGTAGAGAAGATAGAAAAACCTACTATTACACCTGTTGAAACTAATGCTGACAAACAATCGGATTTTGTGAGAATGGTGAACGAAATGCCAAGCACCCCTGTAAAACCTGTATTTTTGGACTACAGCAAAGATTTACAAAAAGGTAAATTAGGTAAGGCAGAAGTGTTATATGTACAAAACAAAGATAATGAGCTATACCGCTTAAGTTTCCGTTACAAAATAGGTAGTCTTAATGATTTGAAATTAGCAATGGCTACTAACTACAGTCAGTTTTTAGGTACTGATAAAAAATCGGCTGAACAACTAACCAAAGAACTATATAAAATAGCATCAAGTTTTAGTATCTCGGCTAGTGGAGAATACACTACTGTTTATATAGAAGGTTTGCAAGAAAACTTTGAGGCTGCAGTTAAACTTTACGAAGACTTTATAGCTAATATAAAAGTAGATGAAGAAGCCCTAAAAGCTTTAAAAGCACGCTTAGCCAAATCACGTATAGACTCTAAAGCTAACAGAGGGTCTATTATGCAAGCTTTGACAAACTATGCTTTGTACGGGGCTAAAAACCCATCTAACTACACTTTCTCTAATGCTGAAATTGAGGCTATTACTGGAAAAGAATTGGTAGAAAGACTTAAAAATTTAAACAAAGTAGAGCAAACTGTTATCTACTATGGTCCTTTAAGCCTAAAAGAACTTACTACTAAGCTAAAACCATTACACAAAGTACCTGCTAAATTTGCTAAAGTAGCTCCTAAGAAAGAGTTTAAACAAGTAGAACAGACTAAAAACCAAGTACTTTTTGCTAACTATGAAATGGTACAAGCCGAAACCCGCTGGATACGCAATACTGTACCTTACAATCCAGCAGAAACCACTATTATTAGAGCTTTTAATAGCTACTTCGGCGGTGGTATGGGGTCTTTAGTTTTCCAAACTATACGTGAGAGTAAAGCCTTAGCATATAGTACTTATGGTTATTACGCAACCCCAGGTAAGAAGACTGACAAGTACTACACTCTTGCTTATGTAGGTTCACAAGCTGATAAGTTTAAAGAAGCTGTAGAGGCAATGAATGAATTGCTAACTACTATGCCTGAGTTACCTGCTAACTTAGAGTTGGCTAAACTACAAATTAAACAAGAGATAGAAACAGAACGTATCACACAAGATGGTATTATCTACAGCTATTTATACGACCAACGTATGGGCTTAAAAGAAGATATACGCAAGAAAGTATATGAAAATATAGACAATATCACAATGGAAAATATTAAAGCTTTCCACGATAAATATCTATCAAAGAAACCATATACGTATGTAATCTTAGCTTCTGAAAAGAAACTCTCTGAAGAAGAACTTCGAGAATTAGGTGACTTCAAAAAGCTTACCTTAGAAGAGCTTTTTGGATACTAAAATTTAGTATTAGCTTTCTTTAAAGTATAAAACAGAAAGGACTACCTTGAAAGAGGATAGTCCTTTTTTGTTATAAATTGGCGATTGATAAATTTGGTAATTTACTAATTATTCGTACCTTTGTCGCCGATTTTATATGAATCCTATTTATGCAACGAAATTTTTTCGATTATATTACTATCAGTCTTAAAGGACTTGCTATGGGGGCTGCTGATGTAGTACCCGGAGTGTCTGGAGGTACTATTGCCTTTATTTCTGGTATTTATGAAGAACTTATCAGTTCTATTAGTAAAATCAATGCTGAAGCTCTAAAACTCCTTTTTAGAGATGGTATTGCTACCTTCTGGAAACACATTAATGGAAACTTTTTCTTGGCTCTTTTTATTGGAATAGGTACAAGTATTCTTTCTCTTGCCAAACTAATGCGCTGGCTGCTTACTACTTACCCTATTATGGTATGGGCTTTTTTCTTTGGACTAATGATTGCAAGTGTTTTTTTCTTGATAAAAGAAATTAAGCGATGGCATATAGCTACTTTCTTAGTACTTGTACTGGCAGCAGTAGCTGCTTATATTATCACCATTGTTCCTCCTCTTGCTGGCAATAACGGACTTATTTTTATATTTTTCTGTGGGGCACTGGCTATCTGTGCTATGATTTTACCTGGTATTTCAGGAGCTTTTATCTTGGTGTTATTAGGAGCTTATCATAAAGTTTTAGACGCTCTAAGCACTTGGAATTTCATTCTTATTGCAGTATTTGGCTTAGGAGCTGTTATAGGTATACTCAGCTTTTCAAGAGCTCTGAAATGGCTTTTTGCTAAGTATAGAGAACTTACTTTGGCAGGTTTGACAGGATTTATTATTGGCTCACTGAACAAAGTATGGCCTTGGAAAGAACCTCTGATAACTGACCCTGAGAATGGTGAGGTTATCTTAGAACGGAGTGTATCACCGTACTATTTTAAAGAAATTACTCATACTGAACCACAACTTCTATATGCTTTTCTGCTTGCAATAATAGGGTTCTTCCTAATTTACACTATCGAAAAATGGGCTAATAAAGGTAAAAAAGACCAAAAATAAGCAATGGGTATTTTAGAAAAAGGCAATAAAAAACTACTGAATGCGTGGGCGTTTTACGACTGGGCTAACTCGGTGTATTCACTCACTATTGTCTCTACTGTCTTTCCTATTTTTTACAATCTTCTTTTTGAAACAGCAGGGCTTACACATATTGGTGTTTTCGGAATGCTCATCAAAAGCACTTCTCTCATTACTTTCATTACCGCTTTAGCTTTTGCTGTGGTTGTAGTACTATCGCCCATACTTAGTGGTATAGCGGACTATTTAGGCAATAAAAAGACCTTTATGCGTTTCTTTTGCTATTTAGGAGCTCTTTCAAGCATAGGACTGTTTTGGTTTTCGTTAGAACATATCTATTTTTCACTTTTATGTTATTTTGGAGGTGTAGTAGGATTTTGGGGGAGTATTGTATTCTATAACTCTTATTTACCAGATATTGCCCTACCAGAACAATATGACAGCATTAGTGCCAAGGGCTACAGTTTGGGGTATGCAGGTAGTGTGTTATTACTTATACTTAATCTTCTTATAGTTATGAACCCTCAGTGGATAGGTTTTGATAGCAATACACCTGAAACTACACTATTCACTATGCGTCTATCTTTTGTTACTGTAGGAGTGTGGTGGATAGGTTTTAGTCAGATTTCATTTGCTTACCTACCCGATTACCCAAAAGAAAGAGGTAAAATCAATAAAAATGTACTTTTAGGAGGTTTTAAAGAACTACGAAAAGTGTGGCAACAGCTCACCGACTCGCCTCAGCTAAAATGGTATTTAGCAGCATTTTTTATGTATAGTATGGGAGTACAGACAGTAATGTTAATAGCTACTTATTTTGGTGGAGAAGAAATAGAATGGGAAAATACCGAACAAAGCACTATAGGGCTTATAGTAAGTGTATTACTAATTCAGTTAGTAGCTATACTTGGAGCACGCCTTACTGTTATGGCTGTAAAATATTGGGGCAATGTTAGAGTACTGATAGGCCTGAATGCTATTTGGATAACTATTTGTATTGCTTCATATTGGGTGTTTAAACCTACCGAGTTTTACATTTTAGCAGCTGTAGTAGGATTAGTAATGGGAGGTATTCAAACACTCTCTCGCTCTACTTATTCAGCCTATCTACCGACTACTACGGACACAACCTCATTTTTTAGTTTCTATGATGTAACCGAAAAGCTCGGTATTGTGATAGGAATGGGCGTTTATGGAATGATAGACCAATTTACCAACAATATGCGTAATGCCACCCTATCACTGATGTTGTTCTTCGCCATAGGGATGTCCTTGCTTTTCAAAGTACTATTTGTCAAAAATAAAAAGTAAAAATATGTCAGAATTTCGTTTTTTCTTAGAGAAATACGGTTTTGCAGTATCATCACGCGTAGCCGAGAAGTTAGGATTACGCGCTAAAGATGTACGTATTATATTTATCTATGGAGCTTTTGCTACTTTAGGAGCTTGGTTTGGTGTTTATTTACTATTAGCCTCTCTGCTAAAAGTAAAAGACCTTTTTTATACCAAACGCACTTCCGTTTTTGATTTGTAGCAAAAAAATAAATGGTTAATAACTGATAGTCTTTGTTATTAACCATTTATTTTTGCTTCAAATTATCAATTAAGAATTGTTTTTCTGTTCTTTATTGAAATATACTAAGTAATAGTACATTTGCTTTTCTTCATCCCACCCCTTTTCAATAAATTTCTCTGCTGACTCTGGATTAATAAAATCCATACGGATTTGTATATTAGTATCTAAGTCAATTACATTCTTTATTTTTTTACGAACATCTGAAACAGCTTTATTGGCTATAGGGAAGGTTGAAACATCTTCAATCTGGTATTTAGGTCCTTTTTCTACTTTATAATGTTTAAATTCAGGTATTAAATCAGGGTTTTCAAAGACTTCATTCATAAAAGAAGTTTCTTCAAAATCATCATTCTTAGCAAAGTAGTTGATAGCACGATTCATAAAAAGTACCTCTTCTTTCTTGTCCTCAGCCGGTAAAATTACATCCTTAGCAAAATCCTGACTAAACTTTAAGTATTTCTTGGTATAGAAGTTATCATCAATAAGAGCATCTACATTAAGGAAGTTCTCAAGCCAGTACTTAGTATCATACCGATTACTATCTATTGAAAGTATTTTGTAGCCATCTTCTTTATTTACATTGAAAATAATACAACCTTTATCCAACCTTTGTATGTTTACACCTTCTTGCACAATCATTTCCAGTTGATTAGGCTGTTCTTCAAACTGCAAGAAGCTATTCTTTACTTCCGACTTGAAAATACCTACAGCTTTTACTTTCTCGTTATCCAAATAACTATCGTGCAAAAGAGCAACATACACCTCACCACTCTTTATATGAGGGTGGTTAGATTGATTATAAAGGTGTTGTGCTATTTTTTGTGATTGCCGATGGATAGCACTTTCATCTTCAAAGATAGGCGTTACTAACTGATAGAGTTCATTAAACTCTACATCAGCATCGTGTACAAAATGATAGTAATTTTCTTCTTTCTCACGGAAAGGTTTAAAAAAGTACTCTTTTAGTAAGCCTATAATCTCATCGTTCAAAGCATAAGGTTTCTCTGAAATGAATAAAGGCTCGCCTTTACTTTGGTTTCCTACCTTATGAATAGAAAGTGTTTCAATATTTGTCGTATATAAGTTCAGCATAGTGCTGTTATTTGCTAATTATTAATTGTTTAGTAGTATTCTTCTTCAGTAAAGTTCTCGTAGTCTTCTTCATCAAGGTCGAAGTCGTTAAATTCATCATCAAACTCATTAAAATCATCGGCCACGAATGATTTTTCTGGCACATCAGCAGGGATAGCTCCGTGAGCAAGTAGTACAGAGGGGTAGCTTACTCCAGCTTCTTCCTCATCAATAGATACTAAGTTCACAAAGAATGTCCACATTGCCATAAAATCGTACACATACAGCAGTTTAGGTTCTTCCTCACTTACTACCGAATCAATAGTAACTTCTTCCATCAAGCGTGTTTCTCCACTTTCTGAAAGGTCAAAAAGAGTAATTTCTTCCCCCTGATTCCAGTCATCGTCTGTAAGATAAAACGAAGCCATTTCTTCACCTGTAAATCCAAACGACTGATTGATAGCATTATGAAGATCTTCTAAAGTAGCATCTTCCTGAATAACTATATCTCTAAAAACATCTTCTTTAACATCGAGTATAACTCTAAATTTATAAACCATAACTATAATATTTTATTCATTAAGTAAGTCGGGGCGTTTCGTTTTTGTAAGTTTGTAAGCCATATCTTCACGCCATTGTTCTATTTTAGGGGTATTACCACTGGTAAGTATTTCAGGCACCTCCCAACCTTTGTAATTAGCAGGGCGAGTATATACAGGAGGAGCTAACAAGTTATCTTGAAACGAATCGGTAAGGGCAGAAGTTTCATCTGAAAGCACGCCAGGTATCAGTCGGATAATAGCATCGCAAAGCACAGCGGCACCTAACTCGCCTCCTGAAAGCACATAATCACCAATAGAGATTTCTTTAGTTATAAAATAGTCTCGTACACGTTGGTCTATCCCTTTAAAATGCCCACATAAAATGATTAGGTTTTCAGACATAGACAGTTTATTAGCCATTTTTTGTTGTAGTGTATCACCATCAGGCGTTAGGAATATTACCTCGTCGTAATCCCTCTCGGCTTTCAGTGCCGAAATACACTTATCAATAGGCTCAATCATTAGTACCATACCCGCTCCACCGCCAAACTGATAGTCATCTACTTGGCGGTAAGCGTTATTGGCATAGTCATGCAGATTATGAAAGTGTACCTCTACAAGTTCTTTATCAATAGCCCTTTTGATGATAGAGTAGCTAAAAGCACTCTCCATTAGTTCGGGTACTACCGAAATAATATCAATGCGCATCGGTTTAACGGTGTTTGTTAATTTCATCTTGCAATTGTCGGCGTACTTTTTGTTCGCGTTCAATAGCAGCTTTACGGTAGTTTTCGTATTCTTCTTGCAGGTCAGCTAAATCATTAATCGATTTTTTAGTAACCACATTGCCATTAGTGTATTTGTAGATGTAAAGAGCTAATAAAGCACCTAAAGCAATCACGATGCCCCACATAATAGAGTTATAAACACCTTTTGATACCAATGCTCCAAAGAAACTCACACTATCCTTTTGGTTTTGTGTGTTGTTTAGATTTGATTCTAATTCAGTTATTTTGTCATTGAGTTCTTTAATAGTAGTTTCGTGAGTTTGTACCTTTTGTTTTTCAGTAGCCAACCTAGATCTTACACTATTAATACTATCCGACATCGAGTGTTGAAAAGTAGCTAACCTTGCTCTGTCCAGCATCTTGAAGTTTTGCCAAGTCCCCGATTTGTCTATCAGTTGTTGGAATACACCCTCAATAGTAGTAGGCTGTGTTTCTTCGTGAAGAACTGGTATAGTAGCTGCTTGAGTCGTTTGAGTAGTTTGCGTAGTGCGTTGTACTCGTTGTTGTGTTTGTTGTGTTTGTTCTGTTTGTTGTATTTGTCGTGCAGTAGCAGTTGAATCGGTTTGAGCATTTGCCCAACTGAAAGCTAAGAAGCCACTTAGTATTATTATTTTCTTCATCTTACTTATCTTTTATTTCTTCTAATATTCTTACAATATCATTTACAATAGTAGTACCTTTATCATTGTTATACCATCTCTGTAGTTCTTCTTTGAACTCAGGGGTAAGTTTGCCATTTTTAGCTTTTTCATCAGCCACCATTTGGGTAGCTATTGAAGGGCGAGACCCCCAGTGGGCTAATTCCTTATCTTCCAAGTCTAAAAATATTACCATTGGGATAGCTTTACCACCATTAGTAAGAAAAAGGTTCATTAACTCGTCATTCTCATCACGAAAAACCAACTTCATAGTCAGTTTAGGGTTAAGTTCAGCTATTTTATGCACTACAGGGACTATTTGAGCCGCATCAGCACACCAACTTTCAGTAATTACCAACAAGCACACACTTTTGGGGTAATTCCTAATGTAATCTGCCTGTTCATCAGCTACAGTAATAGTTTTGTCCAAGCGTTTATAACGCTTTTGGTTTAAAGCTGTATAGTGTATTCTATCTTCAGACTGGTCTGTCCCGCTCGATTTTCCTTCAGCTTCATACTTATCAATAAGGTTTCTATATGTTTCGTACGAAATAGCTTTTAGAAGGCTTTTGCGGATGGTAGTTGTTTTATCCATATCAAATCAATTAATAAATAATAAAATGAACTTTGTCAAAGTTTAAGAACCCCGACAAAGTTATGTTTTTATGGAGCTATATGCAAGGAAGATTTATTCAGTTTTTCTTCAGCATATTCTTTAGTTACTACTAACTTATTAATGCCCGAGTCAGGAAGCTCAAACATAGCGTCGGTAAGAATATTTTCACAAAGTGAGCGCAAGCCGCGTGCTCCGAGTTTGTACTCTAAGGCTCTTTCAACAATAAAGTCAAGAGCTTCTTGAGTAATATCAAAATCTATACCATCCATCTCAAACAGTTTTTGGTACTGTTTAATGATAGCGTTTTTAGGCTCGGTAAGTATCATTCTCAAAGTATCCTTATCCAAAGGATTCATATACGTAAGCACAGGCAAACGACCTATAATTTCTGGTATAAGTCCAAAGTCTTTCAAGTCTTTAGGAATGATATACTGTACTAAATTTTTCCTATCTACCTTGGTGTTTTTTGATGAGTTATAACCTACCGCCTGCATATTAAGTCGTTTTGATATAACTCTTTCTATACCGTCAAAAGCACCCCCTGCAATAAATAGTATATGCTCGGTATTCACCTCAATATACTGTTGGTCAGGGTGTTTTCTACCTCCTTTAGGGGGTACGTTCACTACCGAGCCTTCAAGAAGTTTTAACAAAGCCTGTTGCACCCCCTCACCCGATACATCACGAGTGATAGAAGGGTTATCACTTTTGCGTGCTATTTTGTCTATTTCATCAATAAATACAATGCCTCTCTCTGCTTTTTCCACATTGTAGTCGGCAGCTTGTAGCAAGCGTGAAAGAATACTTTCCACATCTTCGCCCACATAGCCCGCTTCGGTAAGCACTGTAGCATCTACAATGGCTATAGGCACATTTAGCATCTTGGCAATGGTGCGAGCCACTAAGGTTTTACCAGTACCCGTTTCGCCTACCATTATCACGTTGCTTTTTTGTATCTCTACCTCATTGTCAGCTTCAGGTTGCTGCAAGCGTTTGTAGTGGTTATACACTGCTACCGAAAGAATTTTCTTAGTAAAGTCCTGCCCTATAACGTATTGATCAAGAAATCGTTTTATCTCTTGAGGCGTTTTTAGGGTAAGTTCATCATTTAAAGAAGAAGGAGCTTTTTTAGAGTTCATTCTGCTTCCGAAAGCCTGTTCTACTACAAGGTGAGCTTGTTCTGCACAAAGGTTGCATATATTAGCAGTCATACCTTTTATGAGCAACTCTGTTTCAGCTTCCGATCTACCGCAAAATGCACAGTAATCTATTTCTTTTCTAGCCATTATTTTCTTTCTAAAACTTCGTCTATCATACCGTATTCTTTAGCTTCGCGTGCTATCATCCAATAGTCGCGTTCCGAATCCTGATACACTTTGGCAAAAGGTTGCCTTGCGTGTTTGGCTATGATTTCGTAAAGCTCGTTTTTGAGTTTCAACATTTCTTTAAGATTAATTTCCATATCGCTCGCCACTCCTTGTGCTCCTCCCGACGGTTGGTGTATCATCACCCGTGAGTGAGGCAAAGCCGAACGCTTACCTGTAGCACCAGCGCATAGTAATACAGCAGCCATTGAAGCAGCAATACCAGTACAGATAGTAGCCACATCTGGTTTGATAAACTGCATAGTGTCATAGATACCTAAGCCGGCATACACGCTACCACCAGGTGAGTTGATGTAAATTTGTATGTCTTTACCGCTATCTACGCTTTCCAAGAAAAGAAGTTGAGCCGTTACTATATTAGCAACTTGGTCGTTCACATCAGTGCCTAAGAAGATAATCCTATCCATCATCAGGCGTGAAAAAACGTCCATTTGGGCTACGTTTAGCTGGCGTTCCTCCATAATATAAGGAGTCATACTACCAATAATCTTATCGTAGTACAAGCTGTTCACACCGTGCTGTTTAGTAGCGTATTTTCTAAATTCGTCAGATAAATTCATTTTGTTAGATGTTAAGTATTTAGGTCTTAGTTAATACAAATGTAGTCCAAAATTGCTAAATAAGATACAAAATGGTATTTGTTATTAGCAATTTTGGACTGGTATAGTGTTTAAAAAAGTCTATTCAGGGAATGCTATTTTTACAAACTCATCAAATGAAACTTTCTTCACATCTGCCTTTACGTTTTCTTTGTAGAAATCGATAAGTGTTTTGAACACTAACTGTTGTTGTATGCGTTGTACTTCCTCGCGGTTTTTAAGTACTTTTTCTACAATACCGTTCACGTAGCTATCATCGTCTGTAGGCATACCGTATTGTGCCAACTGTGCTTTGATATAAGAGCCAGCAAACTCTCTTAGCTTTTCGTAAGTAGGTTGTAGTTCGTTGTCGTTTAATATCTTTTCTTCTATCAGTTGGTAACGCAATCCTCTTTCCGAACGGTTGTATTCTTCTTCAGCCTCTTCAGCAGTAAGTTCTTTTTCACCAGCAGTGCGCAACCAGCGTTTTAAGAAAGCCGAAGGCAATTCAAAGTGAGTATTATCAACCAAATAATCGGTTACTGTGTTTAAGAAGTGTTGGTCTGCTTGCTCGTTGTACTGTTGTTGCGCTCCTTCTTTTATCTTTTCACGTAGTTGTTCTTCAGTAGTAACATAACCATCAGGGAAAAGTTTATTGAACAAATCTTGGTTCAATTCAGCACCCACACGTTCGTTAATTTCCTCAAGGGTAAAAGTAACCTCTATCTCTAAATGATGTGCCTCATCGTGTGATACTTTAAGGTAGTGCATAAGGCTGTGAGCATCAGCAAATAAACCTTTTGTTTGTAGTTGGAACTGATCTCCTATCTTCTTGCCTACAAACTCTTTTCTAGCCTCATCCGATAAAGTCTCTAAAGCAAAAGTAGCCTGTGTATCAATACCTTTCTCTTCGTTAAAGAAAGTACCTGTTACTTCCAAGCTATCGTCATCTACCACTTCGCCTTTAGCCACAAGTTTACCAAATTGTTTTTGGATACGCTCCACTTGTCTGTCTATTTGCTCGTCCGATACAACAATCTCGTAACGAACTACACCATTTTCAGGTTGCAAATCTACCTCGATAGCTGGTGCCAAACCTACTTCAAATTCAAAAGTAATATCATCGGCATCAAAGTCTAATTTCTGATTTTCTTTAGGCAGAGGGTTACCCAATATGCTAAGTTTTTCGTCAGCTATATATTTGTACAACGAATCTTGCAAAAGGCGGTTAATCTCATCAAATTTCACCGCTTTCCCGTATTGTCTTTTCACCATATTCATAGGCACGTGTCCTTTGCGGAAGCCTGGAATATTAGCTGTTTTACGATAATTGTTAAGGGCTTGCTCTACTTTATCAGCGTAGTCATTTTTTTCAATAGCTATCGATACGACAGCGTTTAAAGCATCAACTTGCTCTCTGTTTATATTCATTTTTTAAAAGATATTTATCAGTTATATAAGTTTCAAAATGCAAAAGTACAAAATAATTAATAATTAGCAATGAACAATGCGTATTTTTTTACAAAAGTCCCTCTACAGCCCTAATAATACCCTCTTTATCCAAGCCGTATTTTTGCATTAATTGCGCCGGAGTACCACTCTCTCCAAAGGTGTCGTTTACTGCCACAAAAGCCTGACGGGTAGGAGCGTGTTGTGCCAATACGCGGGCTACACTTTCGCCCAAACCACCGTAGTAGTTATGCTCCTCGCAAGTAACCACCGCTTTGGTTTTCTTAGCCGATTTAATGATAATCTCTTCATCTAAAGGCTTAATAGTGTGAATGTTAATCACTTCTGCCGAAATACCTTTAGCTTCCAAAGCCTCGCAAGCCAAAAGAGCCTCCCACACAAGGTGACCGGTAGCAATAATAGTTACATCAGTACCCTCGTTCAGTAAGATGCCTTTCCCTATTTCAAAAGTCTGATTTTCAGGAGTAAAGTTAGCCACCGCTGGGCGACCAAAACGCAAATATACAGGTCCCTCGTAATCGGCTATAGCAAGGGTCGCCGCTTTAGTTTGATTATAGTCACAAGGGTTGATAACCACCATATTAGGCAGCATTTTCATCAGCCCTATATCTTCTAATATTTGGTGAGTAGCACCATCTTCTCCTAAGGTAAGTCCAGCGTGCGAAGCGCATATCTTTACGTTTTTGTTGGAATAGGCTACTGACTGACGTATTTGGTCGTACACCCGTCCTGTCGAAAAAGCTGCAAAGGTACCTGTAAAAGGAATTTTACCACCTATGGTAAGTCCGGCAGCTATACCCATCATATTAGCTTCAGCTATCCCTATTTGGAAGAAACGAGTAGGGTTTTCTTCAATAAATTTCTCCATTTTTAGCGAACCTATAAGGTCTGCACAAAGAGCCACTACATTAGGATTAATGCGACCTAATTCGGCAAGACCTGCCCCAAAGCCGCTACGAGTATCTTTTTTCCCTGAATCAATATATTTTTTCATTGGTAAAATGGTGTTTATCAGTTTCAGGCGCAAAGGTAGTAAATAATTATCAATTAACAAGTAGCAACACATATTTTTTCACAGCACCCCCAATCCCTCTCCCAACCAAACACATACCGAACACATACCGAACTCACAGTGGCTCCACAGTGGCTCCACAGTGGCTTCACAGTGGCTTCACAGTGGCTTCACAGTGGCTTCACAGTGGCTTCACAGTGGCTTCACAGTGGCTTCACAGTGTAGGATCAGTGTAGGAAAGTCAGCGAGCTGGCGCAGCTGAGTATGTGATGTAGGATCACTGTAAGATCAATCCAAGAAAGTCAGCGAGCTGGCGCAGCTAAGTAATTTGCTAATTCCCTAATTTGCTAATTCCCTAATTTGCTAATTCCCGAATTTGCTAATTCCCGAATTTGCTAATTCCCGAATTTGCTAATTCCC
>CAUREJ010000038.1:0-20890 GCA_963523735.1 uncultured Capnocytophaga sp. | reverse complement strand
GGGTGCTGCAGTTGCCGCTATTAGCACGCTCGCACAAGTAGTAAGTCATTGTATAGGTACCGCTTGGCGTGCCTGTCGGTACAATCACACTACCGGTACTTGGGTCGATACGTGGCGTAGTGGCACTTGTTGGCGTCGCGGTATGTATCGTTACACTCGCTACTGTAGGTGTTTGACCTCCTATTTTATCGTTAGTAAGGATATTACCTACTGTTGTTGGAGTGGTAATAGTTCCTGTTACGGTATATTCATCACCACCTACTGTTACCGTTGGTGTTACGGTTAGCTGAGCTGGTACTACTATCGTTGCAGTAGTAGCAGTGCAATTGCCAGTGTTCAGCTTTTCGCAAATGCGGTATACTATGGTATAAGTACCCGAAGGGGTGTTGTTAGGAACGGTTACGGTACCATTGCTGTTAAGCGTTGGCGTTGCAGTGCCTGTTCCTATAGGGGTTGCTCCGGTTACTACCGTTACACTAACAGTGCTTGTGGTGGTAGTAGCAGTTCCTATATGGTCGTTGTCAATAACTGACTTAGTGCTGGTGCTGCCTACTGTTACCGTTACTACATCGGGGGTAGCGGTGATAGGCGTTTGTGGTACTACTATCGTTGCGGTAGTAGAGGTACAATTGCCAGTGTTCAGCTTTTCGCAAATACTATATACTATGGTATAAGTACCCGCAGGGGTGTTGTTAGGTACCGTTATTGTACCATTACTGTTAAGCGTTGGCGTTGCTGTACCGGTTCCTTTAGGGGTTGCTCCGGTTACTACTGTTACACTTACTGTGCTTGTGGTGGTAGTAGCGGTTCCTATATGGTCGTTATCAATAACTGACTCAGTGCTGGTGCTGCCTACCGTTACCGTTACTACATCGGGGGTAGCGGTGATAGGCGTTTGTGGTACTACTATCGTTGCGGTAGTAGAGGTACAATTGCCAGTGTTCAGCTTTTCGCAGATACGATATACTATGGTATAAGTACCCGCAGGGGTGTTGTTAGGAACTGTTACGGTACCATTGCTGTTAAGCGTTGGCGTTGCAGTGCCTGTTCCTTTAGGGGTTGCTCCGGTTACTACTGTTACACTAACAGTGCTTGTGGTAGTAGTAGCGGTTCCTATATGGTCGTTGTCGATTACTGACTTAGTGCTGGTGCTGCCTACTGTTACCGTTACTACATCGGGGGTAGCGGTGATAGGTAATGCTCCTACTACTACGGTAGCGGTAGCGGTATCACAAACGGTAAGGGTTGCTACAGTAGTGCAGATACGGTAACCTATTTGGTAAGTACCCGACTTAGTTCCAGCAGGTACCGTAATAGTACCATTGCTGTTAAGCGTTGGCGTTGCCGAGCCTGTTGCTCCGGTAGCAGGAGTAACTACTGTCATACTCACAGTAGCAGGAGTAGCGATTTGCGTTCCTACCTTATCGTTATCAAGTACGGTTTTAGTGGTAGTGGTTGCTACTGCGCCGTGGGTAACGGTAAAGGTATCATCTTGGGCTTTTATACTCACTAAGGTAATAGTAGCCGTTTTAGTAACGGTATTGCCTTGAGGGTCTTTTGCGGTAAAAGTAACTGTTACCACCCCTCCGTTAGGAGCGTTGCAGAGGTCGGTTGGTTTTACAGTGTTGTAATCATTGGTTACGCTTATTACATTGCCACAACTATTAGTAGCTGTAGCGGTACCCAACCAAGTGTTGATAGCTGCAGTGTTGTTACAACTCACTACTAAAGGAGCTGGAGGTGTAAGCTGTATGTTTTGAGGACTTACTACTACTGTTACTGTTTGAGTAGCCTCGCAACCGTGATTGCGTTTTACCTTAAAGGCGTAAGTTACTGTAAGGGTAGTAGTGAGTTTGGCTCCATTATACAAGAATGTAGGCGTAGCCACATCGGTAGCAGACAAGTAGGCATTAGCCCCTGCCGGACTGATAGCTGTCCAACTATAGCCTACATAAGTAGCCGCTGCTGCAGGATAAGTTATAGGGAGGCTATTGGTTTCGCAAGTAGTGAAACTTTGCGTAAGTCCCTCGATAGGTGTTGGTGCCAATAGCATACTGGTTACATCTCCGCAGAGGCATACGTTATTTTCATTTTTGAGTACCAATAACAACCTACATACCTGTGAGGCATCGGTAAGGTGGGTGAAAGTTTGTTCGGCTGAAGTAACTCCCAAGCCCAAGTTCAGGGCAGCGGTAGTTTGAGTAGCCACTAAGGTATCGGCAGCATCGACTAAGCCGTTGTTATTCACATCGTAGTACAGATTAACAACTACAGACTTATTGTTAAGAGTAGCCGAAGCGGTAGCCGCATTGGTTATCTTATACTTAACCGTAAGTTCTTCCTTACCACCTTGGGCTTTAGAGCTTACTTTTACATCGGCAAAAGAGAGTTCGGGGCGGTTGTTTTTGATTTGTGTAGATTCTTCTTTTACAGAAGTTGTTACAATCAGTGGCGGACAAGCTGTTCCTCCACACATCACACCTGTTTTTTTGTCGGTTGCATAAGCTTTTAATAGCTTAGGAGTATCACAACTTAACAAGACATCAGCTTTTTGGCGGATTTTTATATCATAATCAAACCAATCAGCATTTTTCATTTTTTGTGGTATATCGACCACTACTTCATAATCGGTTCCTACTGTTCTTTCTTCAGCAGGTTTGCGATTAGGATTTGCCCAAACTACAGCAGGAGGGCTATATGGCGCACTACGCTGTGTTACGTTAAGCCATATCAATTCATATCCTTCGGGGATACGGAAGCGCAAACGCCCATTGGTACCTGTTTGAAAAGTAGCAGGGTTGGTAAGCGCATTAACGGTTAGCCTTGTGCGGTAGGTAACCCCTTCGGCACAGGCAGAGCCATTACCGCTTACTTCTTGCAAGGGGGTTAAAGTTATTTTATAGTCGTTAATAGTTACGCCTGTAATACCAGCAATGATAGCACTACTTTTATCACCAGGAGCAGGTTTTCCGCAAAGGTTATTGCCATCTACTTCTATATTGAATGATGAGCCTGCTGAGAAATCACAATCGGGTTTTACCTTAAAAGTAAGTTTTAACTGACGTTCTTCACCATTGGCAGCTAAAACAGTACCTTTTAAAGCTCCGTTAGGCAACACAGCACTAAGGTCATAAATATGTTTGTTACCACTTTGGGTATAAAGGATTTTTTTAGCTCCTGTATTTACATAGTATTTTTGACCACTGTTTAAAGGGTATTCTATTTCGACATCGGAGAAAGTAATACCAGCCCCTTGTGTAACTACCAATTTTACATCGTAAATATTACCTTGAGCGGCACTATTGATAACATAGCTATAAGGAGTAGCGGTACACATTGGTATAGCGTTGCTATTGCCATCTTGCCCAGGGTTAGTAGTTGCAGGGGTTATCTGCTTATAAGTGTCAGCTACGGTTACTTCATAGTTTTTCTTATCGTCACTACAAGCTTCTTGGTAGCCTCGTGTAGGATTGCCAGAGCAGTTCCAACCGGCGTGTAACTCAAAAGGCAACTTGCTAAGAGTACAGTTGGTTACATTATAGGTAAGGCGGAAATGTTTTGCTGCATTATTGATAGTCTTGTTTAGGAAGAACATTTTCTCGGCAGTAAGAGAAGCTTCGGGCATATAGGTAGCTACCACAGTACCTCCTGCTCCGCTGAGTTCTTCGAGTTTTACGACATCTATACCAACGGCATTTGGTACTGACACCCACGCATTAGGAGCTTCAAAAAGACCTGATTTTAGCTGGAAGTCGATATACTGTTCGCGTTGTACAGCATTGATAGCTGAGGCTCCTGATACTATAGTTAATTTAGGTTTATTCTTGTAGCGAATAGGCCTATTTAACATATTATCGGTTACTTCTTCTTTTTCTGTTGTACCGCGGTAGTGGTAGTAGAAATCTTCATAGTCTATATAAACATCTATTTTTTCACCTGCTGCGACAGCATTGGGGTCGTAATTACTAAAAGAGCTCCATTCTCTCGCCTTACAAGAGGCTTGAACAAAAGGTTTAAACCACTCACTATAGTCATTTCTTACTGATATGATACCAGGAGGCAAGTAGCCTGCTTGTCCTTGAGGTTTGTTTATGTAGGTATAGACCCTATAATTACCTTCTTCAGTGATTGTAAAATCGGATAAAGGAATATTGAAGTTCTGCCTTTCAGAAGCTGTTTTCGCAAATTCATAAAACACCGGCTTGGTAATACTATAAGCCAAAGGCATTTTGATAACGACCTTTTTGATAAGGCGAGCAGGGCGAAACTCTTTAGAAAAGTAAGTTCCATCAGGATTTACACGGCGAGAGGAGTAGATGAGTCTTGCTCCCAAATCTACTTCTTCACAACCACTGATGTTGTAATCATTGGTAGCTATAATATTTCGGGTATCGGCTATATAGAAAGTAGGAATTAGCTTAGCACCACAATATTTGGCGTTGGTATGGTATCCTTTTGGACTGATAAGAGGGTCGTTGGGATTATCCAACGTATAGAAGAAGGAATCAGAACCTGATTGGTAAGTAGTTCCTCCATCAGTTGTATTATTACCACTTTTTACCTGATAGGTAACCACTACGGAGAAGGTTTGCCCTGCGGCAAGGGTTCCGCCAGGTAATGCGCTGGTAAGGTTCCAACGGAAATAGTTGCCAGAGGCATCATTAGCTTGGGTTAGGACGCCTGCAGTAGCAGCCGAAAGCACTGTAGTAGTAGCTCCTATTGTTACTTTGATAGATTTAGGTTCTAATACTGCTTTTTTGCTTACGGCGGCATAGTAGTAAAGGTTATTGGCGTTAGCACTTGCTTGTTTACCTTCGGCAAAGACTTCGATATCGTCCAAGTACAAAGCGCGTTGGCGATCGAAAGCAGGCACATCAGCACGTGCTACGCGGGCAGTCATATTATGGTCTGTCCACCCATAGGAATTATCGGCACGTTCCACATAAGTGCGGCTCATTACGGGACCATTAGCCGAGCAAGGGCTAGGGCAAATGGTAGGGATAGTTTTGCTTTCGCACACTAATGGTATTTCGCAAAAGGTAGTGGAGGTAGCAACTCTGTCTAAATAGTAGATACTGTATTTAATAGTAGCATTGCTACCATTACAGTTTTCCACTACCATATCATAGGTAATGTAGCCTCTTGCTTTGTTAGGTGTTTGATAATCCCAAGTAGTTCCGGCAGGAATATTGGGCAATGGTGTTATTTGGGCATTTGTAGCTGCGCCAAAAATATCATTGGAGTGGAATTTTACATTTTTCAGTGTAACACCAGCAGGTAATTCTATATGATATTTAAAACGACGATCGTTTTCTGTCATATTAGTTCCCTTTAAGCGTTCACGCACATTCCAGTGGGTAAAGCCCATAGATGCATAAAAATAACCTCCCGCAGGAACATCTTTTACTAATTGTTCGGGCAGGCGAGAACCATCGTAAACACCGTCGTAATAACGTTTAAAAGTATATTCACGTATATACTGTATAGCAGAGGTTTTACGAATACCACCTCCTTTACATACATCGTCATATTCAAAATAAGAAATAGGATTGACACTGAATTTATTAACATAGGAAGGAGTCTTGCCTGCTTGTAGGCATTTTACCCCTTGGTTTTTAACTAAATCAAAGCAAATTCTCAGTTTGGCACCTACTTTCATATCGTCGGCATAGCCATCACCATCTTCATCGGTAAGACCTATATTTTTACCAGCTAAAGCGGTAAGTTTTAAGGCAGGCAAATCTCTGTAGTCAAAACCAAATGCTTTGTTAGTATCAGGGCCTGTCATAGCGATAGGAATCTTATTGCCGTTGTTATCGATAATACAGAAGTTAGCAAACTTATACTCGCGATTGCGACTGTCGTAAGTTTCTTCATAAAGAATGGTTTTGAGGTTGTAGGCGGTACCGTTTGTGGTACCTTTATTTTCGTAAGTAGCATAGAAAGTACCTACGGTATTACCGCACAAACCATCGCGCCACTCAAAATAAGTGTTTTGATTGCTTGTATCTAATACTATGTTAGGATCGCCCACATTGGTATTAATAGCTTTGGCACCAGTAGCGTTGGCAAAGAGGTGATCTTTATCGGCACCCCAATAGGCTACGTATTCTATCTGTCGGTTAGGGTCGCATTTGCTTACCGTATAGTTTTCGGTAATAGTAATAGTTTGCTGATTACCCAAACCAGCAGCTACTGTAGCTTTGTAGAGAGGGTCGCCAGCATTGGGCAAGCCTGTAGGCACAGTGCCTACTTGCGTAAGGACTGTTCCGTTATACACTACCCTATTACTTGTAACATAGGGAGGGTAATGGATAGAGAAATAAATCTCCTTCACCTTTCCTTCTCCTCCATTAAGGATAGTAAAGGTTTGGGAACTGGTACCCGAAGCATTGTCGTGCTGGGGAGCTACCTGTACTGTAAAGACCGGTATAGGCAATTTGTAATCATTACTATTGCTGTTTGCTGTTCCGCTACCTGTTACTGTGAGCTTTACTGCATCGGAAAAACTTTCTCCTTTCCCCAATTTAGTCATTGCTGCTTTGGTAACCTTTCGTTTGATTTGCAAGGTTACCGCTGCGCCAGAAGTCGCTGTAATATTGAATACAGGCTTGGTATTGGTAGCACCAGAGGCAAGAGTTACTGTACCTCCGGTAATGCTTGCCGAGTTGGCTATATACTCAATACCCGTAGCAAGGGTAACTTCTACCTGAGCTGCTGTTTTTCCAGCAGGCATATTAAAGGTAATAGTTAGCGTACCTGCCGAAAAGTCATCGGTATTAGCGAAGTGCACAGGGCTTTCGGCTGTGGCACTCACTGCTACCTGCGCTGTGGCGGTACCTGCAAATAGAAATAGGGCAAGTGTAAGGTATTTTACCCAATGTTTCATTAGTGATTGCATTCGTTTGAGTTTAAGTTTTAAGTTTTAATTATAATTCTTATTAAAAAGGTGTACTTCGGTGCAAAATTACAAAACATTTTATACGTGAGCGCAACAAAAAACAAGTTTAACATTTTTTTAATAACAGGTTTTAGGTTTTAAGGATTCATAAATAGGAGTTGGGGCGTTGCCGAAAATGTAATGTTTGGGGGATTTTGTTGCGAATAATGTAAAGTGAGGGAATGGTTGTTAAAGGCTTGTTATTCAGTGAACTAACGCTTATCCTTCGCTCACCCTTCGCTCTGCCTTCGCCCTGCCTTCGAGATGGCTTCGAGGTGACTTCGAGAGGCTTTTGGCAGGGTTAGTGAGGTAATAGGCTGATTGTTAGGAAGTTGTGTTTTTCGGCAAAAAGAGAAGTTTAGGGTGGTGATTTTTGACAAAAATTCAGCAAATTAGGAAATTTTAGTAGTTAGTCTTTAGTCGCTAGTCGCTAGAAGGCGAGCTTGGTAGGCACGAGCTACAAGAAACGCGCCAGCAGGGGGTTTGGTAGAGGCTGTCTAAAAAGTTTTATTTATGTGGGCTTTGCAAAACGCCCCTACATAACATACTACAAAAGTTGTTGATAATCAGAGTAATCAACTTTGCCAAAGTTTCAGACTTTGGCAAAGTGTAGCGACGCAAAAGTGATTTTGAGACTTTTTGGACACCCTCATCAGGGACTAAGGACTAATCTTTTGTTAATTGACAATTATTTTGTACCTTTGCCGCCTAATTATGTTTATTAACTCTATGAAATATCGTCTGCTTTTTTTTCTCTCTGTTAGTATCCTTGCTTTAAGCTTGTGGCAGTGCGCAAGGCGTGGCTCACCTACCGGAGGGGAAAAAGATACTACTCCGCCGGTACTGCTGTTGGCTACTCCGGAAAACGAAACTACTGGCTTTCAGGGTAAAAAAATCCGCCTTGTTTTTGACGAATATGTGGTGACTAAAGACTTGCGCAAACAGCTTATCATATCACCGCCAATGAACTCCTTCCCTGATATTCACCCTTCGTACGCCTCGAAAAAATTAGATATTACTATTATCGATACACTGAAACCTAACACTACTTACGTGCTGAACTTCGGTAATAGTATCCAAGATTTTAATGAGAATAACCCTTTGGCGGATTTTAAATATGTGTTTTCGACCGGTAGCTCTATCGATACGCTATGGTACGAGGGGGATGTGGCTGATGCTTTTATGCCTACTGCCGAACGCTCGGTAACCCTTATGCTCTACCCTTACGATGAACAGTACTCGGATTCATTAGTGTACAAAGGGAAACCTATGTACGTGACTAATACATTGGATACACTCAGTAGCTTTACTTTTGAATATCTTAAAGAAGGTAAATACAAACTGGTTGCCCTAAAAGATAAGGACAACAACTACCTGTTTAACCCTCGTGAAGAGAAAATTGCATTCCTTACTGAGCCTATCAGTGTACACGACCTTAAAGGTAAAACCCAAGGAATATACCCTAAACTACGCCTTTTCCGAGAAAAATTGCCTTATAAAGCGCAACGCCCTACTCAGGCTTCGCTAAACCGCATTAGCTTTGGTTTTGAGGGGGGTACCCAAAGTGTGACTATCAAACAGATAGCGCCTACTACTCCTGACTTTGCGTTTACCGTTACCAAAGAACCTAATAAGGATACGCTGAACCTGTGGTATAGCCCCAAACAGAAAGATTCATTGGTGTTCACTATAGCGCACGAACAAAAGATAGATACTTTTAGGGTCCGCCTGCGCGAAGGTAAGGATATGAAAGCCGATAGCTTGCGCATAGAGGCTGCTTTTGGCAATGAACTGCCTTTGAACAAGCCTTTTACTTTTAAAAGTAATATCCCTCTTACTAAAATTGACAGCACTAAGATAAAGGTCACTAAAAGTAAAGACAGTTCTGCTGTGGCGGTGCCTTTTGACACTAAACGGGATAGCGAACGACTTACTTACAGTCTGCTTTTTAGCAAGAAACACGATGAGAGCTATACCATAGAGGCTTTGCCAGGGGCTTTTACCGACTTCTTCGGGACTACGAACGATACACTGAAGATGAAGGTGCAGACTAAGAAAGAAGACGAGGTGGCTACTTTTAAGCTGAACCTTACTGCTTTGCCCGATATGCAATACCCTATCATCTTGCAGCTTACGGACGAGAAGGCTACTGAAGTGATAGAGGAGCTTTTTATAGAGAAAGCTGAAAACCAATACTTATTTAGCAATTTAGCTCCTTCCAAATACCGCCTCCGCCTGATAGAAGACCGCAACGGCAATGGCAAATGGGATACGGGCGACTTCTTACAACAACGACAACCTGAACGGGTATGGTATTTTGGTGCTGTATTGGAACTGCGCGCTAACTGGGAGGTGGAAGAGCAATGGGAGATTAAAAAGGAATGATAAGATGACTGTTAATTTTAAACATACTCAATCGGCACATTGCGAGAATGGGGTAGCTTCAAACTTGTTGTATTTCAACGGGGTTCGGCTAAGTGAACCTATGGTGTTTGGCATAGGGTCGGGGCTTTTGTTTTTCTACTTTCCTTGGATAAAAGTGAACGAAGCTCCTGCTATTAGCTACCGCACAATGCCAGGTCGTATTTTTAGCAAAGTGGCTAAAAGACTTGGTTTTAAGGTGAAACGGAAGAAGTTTGGGTCGGCAGAGAAGGCGCAGGAGGCATTAGATGAGAATCTGGCAAAAGGTGTCCCGACGGGCTTGCAAGTGGGGGTATTTAACCTGCCTTACTTCCCTGATGAGTACCGCTTCCACTTCAACGCTCATAACTTGGTGGTATACGGCAAAGAAGGGGATACGTACCTCATTAGCGACCCTGTAATGCCGTCGGTCACAACACTTACTGCCGACGAACTTACCAAAGTGCGCTTTGCTAATGGGGTGCTTGCCCCCAAAGGACACTTGTACTACCCTACCCACTTGCCTAAGCAGGTTTCGTTGGAAAAGGCGATATGGAAAGGCATACGTCAAACGTGTGATACTATGTTAGCGCCGCTACCCATAGTGGGTGTAAATGCCATTAAGAAAGTGAGCAAGGACATACTGCAATGGCATCGGAAACTGGGGACTAAGACGACTAATCATTACCTTGCCCAGCTGATACGTATGCAGGAAGAGATAGGTACCGGCGGCGGTGGCTTTAGGTTTATATACGGGGCTTTTTTGCAAGAAGCAGGCAAACTCTTGCAAAACGATGCCTTAATAGAACTTTCTAAAGAAATTACGGACATAGGCGATGCGTGGCGCGATTTTGCTGTAGCTATAGCTCGCCTATACAAGAACCGCAGCACCCAAGAAGATGCGTACAACGCCCTCTCGGAACAATTGTACAGCATAGCCGAGAGAGAAGAGGCTTTTTTTAAGAAGCTGAAGGGAGTGGGGAAAAAGCAGAAACTATCGTAAACTAAGATAAAAATGAATAAAATCAACCTTTTAATGGCTCTTGCCCTTACCACTACGGGCTGGGCTCAGCAGCAAACCCTTGAGAAGGGTTGGCGTTTTACACGTGAGGATAACCCTTCTTTCTCACAAACTAATTACAACGACGCTAAATGGCAAAATGTGCGCATTCCTCACGACTGGGCTATCTATGGGCCTTTTGATATGGAAAACGATATTCAGCGTACGGCTATTAAGCAGGACGGACAAAAAGCGGCTATTGAACACACTGGTCGTACGGGAGGACTGCCTTTTGTGGGGGTGGGCTGGTACCGCACAGGGTTCGATGTGCCTGAACTTAACTCGGATAAACGGGTGTTTGTGCAGTTTGACGGTGCTATGAGTAACCCTGAAGTGTTTGTTAATGGTCAGAAAGCGGGTGAATGGCACAATGGCTATAACACTTTCTTCTTGGATATTACGCCTTATGTGAAGGCTAAAGGCAATACGCTTGCGGTGCGCCTTAATAACCTTACCCAGATGTCACGCTGGTACCCTGGCGCTGGACTGTACAGAAATGTGCATATCATCACTAAAAACAAAACTCATATTCCTATATGGGGGGTGCAGATTACTACTCCTGAAATAACTAACTCATTTGCTAAGGTGGTGGTGAACACTGAGTTTGTGGCTGATAAAAAGACTTCGGTTTCGGCTGAAACTACTATCTTTAACCAAAGAAATGAAAAAGTAGCTCAGAACACGGTTAAAGCTACTGAATATACTGGCGATAAGATTCAGGCGGAAATGTATATAGACAATCCTTTGTTGTGGGATATTAACAAACCTAACTTGTACAAAGCGGTTACTAAGCTATATGAAAATGGAGAACTTAAAGATGAAGTTACTACTACTTTTGGCGTTCGCTCGATAGAACTAAAGCCTAATGACGGCTTGTACCTAAACGGCAAAAAGATTAAATTACAAGGGGTGTGTATGCACCACGATTTGGGTCCTTTGGGTGGTGCTGTAAATGAGAGTGCTATCCGCCGACAAATACGCATTATGCAGGATATGGGGGTGAATGCTATCCGCACTTCACACAATATGCCTGCGCCTGAATACGTGCGCTTGGCTGATGAAATGGGTATGCTATTGGCAGTGGAAAGCTTTGATGAGTGGGCTATAGCTAAAGTAGAAAACGGATACCACTTGTACTTTAAAGACTGGGTGGAAAAAGACCTTGCTAACCTTGTAAAACACTACCGCAATAACCCCAGCGTACTGATGTGGTTCATAGGGAATGAGGTGGAAGAACAAAGTGTAGAATACGGGGCTAAGGTAGCTCGGTATTTGCAAGATATTGTTAAGAAGTATGATATTACACGCCCTGTAAGTAATGGTATGGACAGACCGCACGACATCTTGCGCAACAATATGGCTGCTACAATGCAGGTGGCGGGCTTTAACTATCGCCCATTTAAGTATAGAGAGGCTTATAGAAAATTACCCCAACAGCTTATTTTGGGTAGTGAAACGGCTTCGACAGTGAGTTCACGTGGGGTGTATAAGTTCCCTGTTCAACGTAAATCGATGGCGAGGTATGAGGATATGCAATCATCATCTTACGATGTGGAACACTGCGGATGGTCGAACTTACCTGAAGATGACTGGATTCACCAAGAAGACTTGCCTTACACCATAGGGGAATTTATATGGACAGGCTTTGACTACCTTGGCGAACCTACTCCTTACTACGTGGAATGGCCTTCACATAGCTCTTATTTTGGAGCTGTAGACTTGGCTGGCTTGCCTAAAGACCGTTTTTACCTCTATCGTTCACACTGGAATAAAGGGGCTGAAACTTTGCATATCTTACCGCATTGGAACTGGGAAGGTCGTGAGGGAGAGGTTACTCCTATCTTCGTATATACTAACTACCCTACTGCTGAACTTTTTATCAACGGGAAAAGCCAAGGGAAACGCAGTAAAGACTTATCGGTTGCTTTGGAAGAGGACGAGAAAGACAGAAACCCATCTGACCTTAACAGACAAAAACGCTATCGACTTATGTGGATGGACACTAAGTATGAGCCTGGTACTGTGAAAGTGGTAGCTTATGACGAGAATGGTAAGGCGGTAGCTGAAAAGGAAATGCACACTGCTGGTAAACCTTATGCTTTACGCCTTAGCACAGAACTCAATACAGAACTTAAGGCTGATGGTAAAGATTTGGCTTTCATTACCGTAGAAGCGGTAGATAAAGACGGTAATGTGTGCCCAACGGTGAATGACCTTGTAACTTTCAGCGTAAAAGGAGCTGGTACTTACCGCGCTGCGGCTAATGGTGATGCTACTTGTACTGACCAATTCCACTTGCCTAAAATGCACTTGTTTAACGGTAAATTGGTGGTTATAGTACAAGCGGGTGAACAAAAGGGGATGATTACCTTAGAGGCTAAGACTAAAAAGATTAAAGGAAGTATTTCTGTTAAAGTAAATTAGGGAATTAGCAAATTAGCAAATTTGGGAATTAGCAAATTCGAGAATTAGAGAATTGGCAGGCTGGCAAACGGTTCGTTTGTCAGTCTGCTATTTTTTTGTAATTTTGCGCCCTCATAGTAAATTTTATCTAAGATAATGAATTTTAAACCTTCTTTTATTTCTATTATTCCGCTATTAATATTTGTTGCTTTCTTTTTGGGCAGTGGATTGTACTTTGATAACTTTTATTCGTTACCAGCTCCGATTATTGCTTTATTTGCGGTGGTGATTGCTTTATTGCTATACCGTTCGCCTTTGGAGAAGAAAATTAATTTGTTCTTTAAGGGGGCTGGCGATAAGAATGTGCTGCAAATGTGTGTGATTGCTTTGCTGGCTGGGGCTTTTGCTTCGGTAGCTAAGGCTTCGGGGAGTATTGACAGCATAGTGAATATGGGTATGTACTACATCTCGCCAGAATATTTTCCTGTGGGTATTTTTGTGATTGGGGCTTTCCTATCGTTTGCTACGGGTACTTCGGTGGGTACGATTATGACGCTTGCGCCTATTGTGTTTAGTTTGGCAACGGAAAGCGAATCGAATATGGCACTTATTGGGGCATCGCTGCTATCGGGGGCTATGTTCGGAGATAACTTATCACTGATTTCGGATACTACTATTGCGGCTACCCAATCATTAGGGTGCAAAATGAGTGAGAAGATGAAGGCTAATGCAAGGGTTGCTTTGCCAATGGCGCTGCTTACGGTGGTTATTCTCTTTTTTATCGGTAACCCAGGCGCTAAGGTGTTTGCTCATAGTGAGATGTATCACGATTTTAACCCTGTGCTGATTTTGCCTTACGTGGCGGTGGTGGCTATTTCACTGTTTGGGGTGAATGTTTTTGTTTCTCTTTTCTTGGGGGTGTTGCTTTCGGGGGTTATGGGATTACTGTACGGCAGTTTTGACTTTTTGGCTTTTACTCAGCATACTTATAAGGGCTTTTTGGATATGGCTGATATTTTCTTCCTGTACTTTATCATTGGCGGTTTGGCGTTATTAGTGGAGCATTTTGGAGGTATTCAGTTTTTGATGAACTTGATTGCTAAACGGATTAGGAGTGGGCGTTCGGCACTGATGGGTATGGGCTTTTTGGTAACGGTGGCTGATGTGTGTGTGGCTAACAATACGGTGGCTATCCTTATCGTTTCAAAGATTAGTAAGCGTATAGCGGAGCAGTTTGGCGTATCACTGCGCAAGGCGGCTTCGGTGTTGGATATTTTTTCGTGTTATGCACAAGGGCTTATTCCTTATGGGGCTCAGGTGATTGCGTTGTATCAGTTTGCTCATAATATGGATTACTTAGAGCTGGTGCTGTACGCGGTGTATTTGCACTTGCTGCTGGTAGGGACTATTGTGGCTATCTACTTTGGGAAGAGTGATTCGCGTTAGCGATTATTTGCAGCATACAAAAAGAGCAAAGCTATTTAACGGCTTTGCTCTTTTTGTTTTTGTGAGGGTGATTTGCCAAGTGCGCAATCATATTACAATGTAGAGAAAAGTTGTTTTTCTGCCTTTTTGGAGGAAAATAGAAAAATATACTATTTTTGGGTGTTTTGTTAGAATTAGGGGATTCGGTAATAGAGTGCTTATCCTTCGCTTATAGTTCGCTCATAGTTCGCTCAAAGCTCAAACAGAAAATTTTTCTGTTTGGGGTATGTTAGATTTTCGCTCATCCTTCACTCTGACATACTCAGCTGCGCCAGCTCGCTGACTATGCTCAAGGCTCAAACAGAAAATTTTTCTGTTAGGGTATAGTGGTTTTTCGCTTATAGTTCGCTTATAGTTCGTTATATACTTGGCATATTATTTGTGGCTAAGAGTATAGGAAAAAAAATCAACTTTTTATGAAAATACCATTTTTAATTACTGCAACGGCACTTCTTTTAAGCGGCTGCAACAACACTACACAGGTTACAAATGATAACAGCGAGGTATCACCCAAAGGGGAGGTTTTGGGCGAGGTGAGTACTGATGACCTTTCGCCCCTAAAGACTGAGGAGGTCTTTCTAAAAAACAAAAATCCTTTTGGCAAAGATATTGACCTAAAAGGACGGCAGATAGTGGGCGATACGGCTATCTTCAGTGTTAAAGAGACAGAACTTTTGATAAAAGGGGAACAGCTGATTATGAAAAACCTGACGAACCCTGTGCTGTACTTTTTTAGCTTTCCGGAATTGAGATTGCAAAAGACCACAGGACGAAGAGGGCAGGCTCCGGACGAGTTTATGTATCCTACCCTTGTGCCTTCCAATACTGAGGGAGCGGTGGGGTATCTGTTTGAACCTTCGTTGCATAAACTTTATAAAATCGACCAAAATGGGGCGCTTGAACGCCTTAAAAAGCCTTTTTTGGAGAAACAAAGTGATGACAATTATGGGCCGAGTATGGAGCTGGCGAATATAGGTGCTGATGATTTTATGTATGTTACCGACAGCAAAACGGGTAAGAGTATCTTTCGCATTACTGGGGATACAACTGAAGAGAAGGAGGTGGTGAGCTTATCACTAAATGCGGCTCGGAAATCGCCTTTTGCTTATATAGGTAGTTTTGCGGTAAACCCTCGTAAAAACCGTATGGCATACGCCTATAAGTACTTTAAAATTATCAAGTTTATGGACTTGGAGGCTAAGGAGATTAAGACGGTTAATTTTGAACGTGATGATTTTAAGGACGAAACTGCCTATAAAGTAAACGGCTTAGACCAAAACGTGACTCATTACTGGGGGGCTTGCGCCGGTGATAAGTATGTGTATTTCCTTTATAGTGGAAGGACTCCGACAGAGGTAATGAAGGAAGCTAACAAAGGGGATTACTATATTTTTGTAGAACAATACGACTGGAATGGCAACCCTGTGAAACGGTATAGGTTAGACCAATGGGGATATTTTACGGTAGATGAGGCTCATAACAAATTGTATATAGTGAGCGCTAACCACGATGATCCTTTTTTTGAATTTGAAATGAGTAATAATTAAAAGACGGATAGCTTTACCTGTCAGTACAAACCCTTATTTTATAAGGGTTTTTAATTAATTAGTTTTACAACAAAAAAATCCCCTTGCGGTGCTATACTGCAAGGGGATTTTTCATTGGGTAATCATTAAGTACAACTGGAGGCGTTGCAGTCGCTGCTCATCAAAGCCTTCTATTTGTAAAAGCTGGCTGAAAGAGGTAATCTGACCCAAAGCCGAGCGTAAGCCTACTATTTTTTTGCCTTCACCATAATGCACATAAGGCACTTTACTCAGCTGATACATATTTAGCTTGTTGATGTCTTGCTTTTCAATAACCGGTACTGTTTGCACTTCAAAACGTTCGACTACACGCTCATAAACCTCCTTTTCAAGCTTGTACACCTCACTTACTTGTTCGATATAAGTAAACCCACCCAGCTTTTCACGATACTGCAAGATACGTTTAGAGAACCCCTCCCCTATTCCGTATATCTTCATTAGTTCTTCGGCAGTGGCGGTATTAATATCCTGTTTAGGAAGGTGCTTCGGGGCGAGTTTATTGGCAAACTCCTTTCGGTGCTTCACCCATTCGGGAAACTTAAACGAAGAAGAAATCTTGGCGAGCAAAGTATCAGGAATACCCGTTACTTGCTGAAACTCGACAGCAGAATTAACATACTTATCCTGAGCTCTAAAAGCCTGCAAACGGTCAAACTGCTCAGGAGTAAGCCCCAACTTATAGGCTTTATAGTCGGTTATAAAATTAGGATTAAAAGGATAAATAGTGTCTTTTTTAGGCTGAGAAGCAAGCTTTTTAAGTGAGTCTATCTCCCGCTGAAGCAGATGATTTTCAGTAGGGGTATAGTTACTGCCAAAAGGGAAGAAATAAAAAAACAGCTGCCCTGCTATTATGAGCAAGAGCAGCCATAGTATACCTCGGTACTGCGATTGGTTAAAGTGCATATCATACTAATTTGTTAATTGGGCAACCTTTGTTTTAGGACTTCGTACAGAAAAACCCCACAAGCTACCGACACGTTCAGTGAACTAATATCACCTACCATTGGGAGTTTCGCTTTGCTATCCGCTATCTTTAACACCCCCGCCGATACACCTATATCTTCAGCTCCCATTACAATAGCTGTAGGTACCGTAAAATCCTCATCATATAACAGCTGCGATGTTTTCTCGGTAGCTGCTACCACCCTAATACCGCTACCCTGCAAGTAATACACGGCATCTACAAGGTTCTCTACCTTGCAGATAGGCACTCGGAAAGCAGCACCTGCCGAAGTTTTTACCGTATCGGCAGTAACACTTACACTGCCACGTTTCGGAATAATAATTCCCGATACCCCTGTACACTCAGCAGTTCGGATAATAGCACCGAAATTCCTCACGTCCGACAGATGGTCTAATATCAGAAATAGCGGAGTTTTACCAGTTTCAGTTACCGAAATCACCAAGTCCTCAAAGTTGTGATAAGCTATGGGTGATAAGCTTGCCACCACCCCTTGGTGATTCTTCTTAGTAAGCCTGTTAAGTTTTTCCACAGGCACGTATTGCACTGGTACTTGGGCTTCGTGCAATAAAGGCATCAGCTCTCGCGATAGGTCACTGCGTAAGCCTTTTTGCAAAAAGACCTTATCAACCGTTTTACCAGCCTTCAAAGCCTCGATAAGGGCGCGTATGCCGTATATTTGTGATTCTTCTTCTCTACTTGTCGATTCTTGTACTCTCATATTCAGTGTATATGCCGCAAAGATACATAGATTTTATTAAAACAGCAAAATTAAAGCAAAAAATCTCACCCCAGCATCACCTCTACCCACCTCTTAACTACCCCTAACTACCTCCTAACTACAGTGGCTTCACAGTGGCTTCACACTATAAGATAAGTGAGAGATAAGTATAAGGTGAATGCAGAAAAGTCAATGAGCTGTCGCAGCCAAGTGTGAGATAGCTTACACATTTTAAGACACAAAAATAGGGCTGAATCCACTAACAGATTCAGCCCTAATTTTAGAACTCTATTTCAAAGTTTACCAAACACTAATACATTTTAATAAGTAAAGTTCTTAGTTTTTATGGTCTTATTACCTCTTTTTGTAACAGCGTTAAGAGGGTATTCTCCTTTAAAGTATTCATACAAAGTTTCTTCAGTATAATCCTTACCGCTTATATTAGGATAAGTAACCGCCTCTTTAACCACATTACTTCTTGCATACTCTTTTTGAAAAATCACTTCAGGCTTAGTAAGTTTGTCAGATAGCAACAAAAATTTAGGATTAGTTTTACCGTCATACCTAAATGTACTTTCCCAAGTCTCACCATTAGCCGTTTGAGTATGTTTACGTATGAAAGAAGTGTTATAAACTCTTTCTACCGAGTATTTATCTTCTGAAACAACAGCAGCACTACTTGTAGTACCATTAGTAACCGTGTACACACTACTTTTCACTACAATCTCAGTCTGCCCATAAGTATAAGTAGCCACCCTATACACCGTCTCACCAGCAGCTATTTTCTCTTCCCTACTATGCTCACGCAAAGCCAGCCCATCGTTATACTGATAAGTGTATTTCTCTATTATAGGCAAGTTAGCTGCCCCCTCATTAAGAGTAGTTTTCTGCAGAAGTCTACCTCTATCATCATATCGGTCATACTTCACCACCTTCTTTTTAACATTATCAACCGTTACAACAGTTTCCATTGGCGAAGTACCGTTATATGAAGTTTCTTCCACAGTAGTACTCCCCGCACCCGATCCACTTTTCACAACAGCAGTATGTTTTTTCACAAGCCCATACTGAAGGTTTGCATACTGGTAAAGGTGTTCGGTTGTTAGTGTTTGCGTACCCATTTCGGGCAGTGTAGTTTCTACTATTTTATCAGCAAAATAAATAGTAGGCATCTGGGGCTGCTTATCTTCTTTGTTGCAAGCAACAAAGAAAGTCCCCGCTGTAATTAATAAAAAAACTTTTCTCATATATAATTAATTTTGAATATTTTCAAGAAATTTACCACTAATTAATATCAAAAATCTTGCCAATGAAGACTTCTCCCTTGTAATCAAGCACAAAAAAACTGCCCTTAGCAAGCTAAGGGCAGTTTTCAATATTGGAAACAAACACATTATAAAGGTTTCACTATACTTAAGAACCAATCTTTTACCTCTCCTTCCAAGAGTGGAGCAATCTTCTCTTCACAAGTTCTGTGATAAGCATTAAGCCATTCTCGTTCTTCATCTGTCAAGAGAGCTACATTAATACCTGAAGGCATAAATGGACAAAGAGTAAGTGTTTCAAAGTCATAGAAAGTACCGAACTCATTAGTTAGCACCTCACGTACTGCAATAAGGTTCTCATGACGGATACCGTATTGGTTTTCGAGATATACACCCGGTTCATCTGAACACACCATTCCTGCTAAAAGCACTTGTGGGTTCATATCTTTACGGATATTCTGCGGACCTTCGTGTACATTCATAAAGCTACCTACTCCGTGTCCTGTACCATGTCCGTAATCTTTATGATTTTTCCAAAGAGCCATACGCGCATAAGCATCAAGCTGTACTCCACGTGTACCTTTAGGGAATTGAACCATAGCCAACTGTATCATTCCTTTTAACACAAGAGTGCTATCATCTATAAATTGCTGGGTTACTTTGCCCAGAGGAATAGTCCTAGTAATATCAGTAGTACCTTCCAAGTATTGTCCTCCAGAGTCTACCAAGATACTACCTTCTGCTAACACCTCTTTACTACCGTGTTCAGGAGCTGAATAATGCACTATAGCTCCATTACCTTGATAACCTATGATACTACCAAAGCTTTCACCTACAAAGTTCTTACCTTCGGCACGGAAATCGCGTAGTTTTTTACCTATGCTATACTCTGTCATAGGTTCTTTACCTACTTGGTGAGTAAGCCAATAAAGGAATTTCACCATTGCTACTCCATCACGTACCATTACAGTGCGGAAGCCTTCCAGTTCAGTAGCATTTTTCACAGCTTTCATTAAGTTACCTGGGGCAGGAGCTTGCACTATCTTATTATCCTTTTGCAAAGCTTCAAATATAGCTTGATTGGTATTAGGTGCTAAAAGAATAGATGCCCCTTTTACAGTTGCTAAATAAGTATAAAATTCTTCATAAGGACGAATACTTACTTGTGCTACCGCTAAGTGCGCCTCTACATCGGGAGTAAGTTTAGCTTTATCTACAAAAAGAGTAGCTTCTTTATCGGTAAGAGCAATGTAGCCAAGGAAAACAGGGTTATAGGCAACATCGCTACCACGTAGATTAAGTGTCCAAGCTACATCATCTAAAGCTGTAATAAGGTGCAGATTAGTATGACGGGCAGCCATTGCACCACGTATAGCTTTCAGTTTATCGGCAACTGTTTGTCCTGCCCATTTATCTGGGTGAACAAAAATATGGCGTAGAGGGTCTTTTTCACGATTTGTCCAAATAGTATCAATCAAAGGTTTGTGTACTAACTGAATATTGTTAGCAGCAAGGGTAGCTTGTAACTTTTCCCAAGCTACGTGTGAAGTAGCCAATGTATTCAGAGCAACAGTAGCCCCTGAAGGAAGTTCGGACACTAACCAATCGGCATAATCAGGAGTACCTTCTACACCATCTTTAAAAAGGTCGATACCTGAGCCTTTTAGTTCAATAGCCGACTGCACGAAGTAACGTGAGTCTGTCCATAATCCAGCTTTATCTTTAGTTACTACCACAAAGCCAGCTGAGCCTGTAAAGCCCGAAAGCCAAGCACGTTCCAACCATTCTTTAGGTAAATACTCACTAAGGTGAGGGTCGGCACTGAACACTACAAAAGCTGCAATGTTATTTTCTTGCATTTTAGCACGCAAGAGGGTTAATTTTTCAGGTGTATTCATTGTTTATAGTTTTGAAATCTACACCGCAAAGGTACGATGTTTAGAAATTAAAAACAAATATTTTAAACAAAAAAACTTTGCCAAAGAGCTAACTCTCTGGCAAAGTTTTTATTATGAAGCACGGGTGGAGGGATTCGAACCCCCATCAACGGTTTTGGAGACCGCTATTCT
>CAUREJ010000037.1:0-21394 GCA_963523735.1 uncultured Capnocytophaga sp. | reverse complement strand
AACGCCTCAACGGCAACAGCAACTGCCAGTCAGTTACTTCGCAAATTACCATAGGTGGAGGTAGCTTAACAGCGACACCAACTAAATTGATAGTGGCAAATGGCGCTACAGGAGGCACTTCAGTAAATAATGTATTGACAGGAGTAACTATTAATGGTAACCCTGTAAATACTAACTCGGTAACCATTACTTGGAATAGTTTGCCACCAGGATTTACAGGTACTAATAGCGGTACTGTTACTGTTCCGGCAAATACTCCAGCAGGTACTTATACCGTAAGCTATACTGTTTGCGAACGCTTGAACAACAACAGCAATTGCAAGACTGTTAATAGCACCATAACCGTAGGCAACGGCTCAATGATAGTAGTTCCTACTCCTATAACAGTGCCTAATGGTACTATTGGCGGCACCTCTACACCAAGTGTATTGACAGGAGTAGTACTCAATGGCAACAGCAATCCAGCTCCTAATACAGTGTCTATTACTTGGAATACTTTGCCACCGAATGCTACGGGTAATAACGATGGAACTGTGAATGTAGCTCCTAACACCCCAGCAGGTACTTATACCGTAAGTTATACTATCTGCGAGGCACTTAACAGCGGTAACTGTACAACTATAAACACTACTATTACTATAGGTGGAGGCGTGCTAACTGTTACTCCGGTTACTACCCTAACAGTAGCCAACGGTGCACAAGGAGGTACCACTACCAATTCAGTACTAACGGGGGTTAGCCTAAACGGACAGCCCGCTAACAGTCAGTCGGTAACAATTACTTTCACTGGCTTGCCTGCAGGCGTCATTAGCAATACTAACGGACAGTTGGTAGTAGCACCAGGAACTCCAGCTACTAACACTACTATCCATTATACAGTATGTGAAACTCTTAATGCTAATAATAACTGTCAAACTTATAGCACTACTTTAGTGATAGGTAAGCCGAACCTTAGCGTAACACCGCGCACTTATGCTATTCCTGATGCTACTGTAGGTGGTACTACTAGCAGTGTATTAGAAACAATAACTATAGACGGACAGACACCAAGCAGTCAGTCGGTAACGATTACTTTTGGCAATCTGCCAGTAGGTATTCAAACTACTACTTCGGGTGGTTTCAGAGTGCCAGCAGGTACACCTACAGGTATACATACCGTTACTTATACTGTATGCGAAGTGTTAAATCCTGATCATTGCGTAACAAGCATTGCTACTATAGCCGTAGGCAATGTGCCAGTGGTAACGCCTAATGCCTTTACCTATACCGGCACCGCTACTGTTACAACACCAAGTATATTAGATGATGATACAGTAGGTACCCAATCGGCTACAGCAGGTACAGGTGGTAATGTAGTAATCAATATTACTAGTACGCCTACCGGAGCCGTAGTGCCAAGTTTGGATACTAACAACGGAAAAGTAACTATACCAGCAGGTACACCACCAGGTATTTATACTATAACCTACGAGGTTTGTACAACAGTTACTCCAACAGCTTGTACTCCGGGGGCAGTAGTTATTACTGTACCAAACGTTCCAGTGATAACCCCTGACGATATGGTATATACTGATACTACTACCACTACCGTGGGCAATATATTGACCAATGATAAGGTAGGAACTCAATCGGCTACAGCAGGTAATGGTGGTAATGTAAGCATTACGGTTACTATACCAGCTACTCCTAAAGCACCAGGAGCTACTGTGCCAACGCTTGATCCTAATACAGGGGTAGTAACTGTACCAGCAGGAACCCCATCGGGTACTTATACGATTACCTATAAGATATGTACGACTGCTACACCTACTAGTTGTGATACAGGAGTAGTAACTATTACCGTATCGGGTACTGTAAGTGGTGCGCCAGAGACTAACGATGTGACAGCGCATACTAAAATGAATACTCCTGTAAGTATAGGAGTTGCAAGCAGTACTACTATTACAGTAAGTATCCCATCACAACCAGCCAACGGAAGCGTTGTGAATAATGGAGATGGTACTATAACCTATACACCCAACAATGGCTTTACGGGTACCGATACTTTTGTGTATGAGTTGTGCAATGCCGCAGGTTGTCATAGTGCTACAGTAAAAGTAGTAGTAACCAATGAATTGATAATCTACAACGGGGTATCTTTATCAGGTAATGATAAAAACAGATATTTCCATATAGAAGGTATTGAAAATTATCCTAATAATAAGGTACGTATCTTTAACCGTTGGGGAGTAACAGTGTTTGAAATAGACGGCTATGACAATGTACGCAATGTGTTTAGAGGTACTTCGGAAGCACGAGCTACTATTGAAGCAGCTGATAAATTACCACAAGGTACTTATTACTATGTTATTGAGTATGTAGATACTGAAGGTAAAACACAAACTAAAGTAGGTTGGTTATACCTTAAAAAATAGTAATTAGGAATTAGAAGTTAGGGATTAGGACTTGAGCCTAATCTCTAACTTCTAAACCTAACTCATAAAAAGTTAATTATTAATTAAAAAGATATGATTAAAAAAGTATTATTATTAACTATCACAACGTTGGTTTGTACTGATTTATTTGCACAACAAGAGTCGCAATACACTCAGTATATGTATAACACTATGTTGTTTAATCCAGGTTATACCGGCTCACGTGAAGTAGGTAGTTTGTTTGGAACTTTTCGTACCCAATGGGTAGGTATTAAAGGAGCTCCTACCAATGGTAGTGTGAGTTACCACCAACCTATGCAGAGCTTGCGCAATGTAGGCTTAGGAGGTTCTATCTTCCGTGAAAGTATAGGACCACAATCACAAACTGAATTAGCTGTTGATGTATCTTATACTATCAATTTTGAGAAATCTAAATTGTCATTTGGCTTGCAAGGCTCAGGAAGTCTTTTCCAGATAGATTACGATGAACTTAACAAACAAGATGGTAGCGATGTAAGTCTTACAGGTAAAGAGAGTTTGTTTTCACCTAACTTAGGTGCCGGAGTGTATTGGTATACTAATAAATATTACTTAGGTTTTTCGGTGCCTAATATGCTTGAAACAAGTCATTACAAAAACAATTCGGTATCAGTGCTTAAAAACAGTCAGCACTTGTACTTAATAGGAGGTTATGTGTTTGATTTGAGCGATAATGTGAAGTTTAAGCCTGCAGTATTGTCAAAAGTAGCATTTGGAGCGCCATTACAAGTAGATGCTTCACTTAACTTTATGTTCAATGAGAAGTTTGTGTTAGGGGCAGCCTATCGTTGGTCGGCAGCAGTGAGTGTGATGGCAGGTTTCCAGATAAACGATCGTTGGTTTGCAGGTTATGGATATGACTATGAGACTACAGAGCTCTCAAAATACAATTCGGGTTCGCACGAAATTTTCTTGCGTTATGAGTTAGTGAAAACTTATAAGAAGATTGTATCACCACGATTCTTCTAATTGTTAATTGTAAATTATTAATTATTAAATATGAAACTGTTAAATTTTATATTAGTCTTACTTTGTACTTCAGTAGTTTTTGCCCAGAACGACCGTGCTATGGAAAAAGCTAACGAGCTGTACAAAAACTTTGCTTATGTAGATGCTATCAAGATTTATGAAAAGATAGCTAAGAAAGGATATGTAAATCAAGAATTGTTGGAAAGTTTGGGTAATGCCTATTACTACAATGCCGACTATAAAAATGCTTTAACTTGGTATATACAACTTTTTGAAGAAGGGAAATACAATGTAAAGCCCGAATACTATTACCGTTACGCACAAGCATTAAAATCAATCGGAAATTACGAAGAATCGGATAAAATGATGAATAAGTTTGCCGAACTTACAGGTAATACAGATACGCGTGCGGTGCTTTTTGAAGAGAATAAAGACTATCAGGAAGTTATTCAGGGTAATTCTGGACGTTTAGAATTACACCCTGTGTCTATTAATACCGAGTATTCTGAATATGGTACGGCTTTCTATGGAGATAAAGTAGTTTTTACAGCTGCTAATAGCGGAAAGACTTCAAAAGGAGGTGTTTCTCAATGGACAGGTGAAAGTTTTTACGACCTTTATACTGCCGACCGAGATAAAGAACTACTTTCTAATAAAAAGTTTTTTTCAACTACTATTAATACTCCTTTTAACGAATCGACTGCCGTATTCACCAAAGATGGTAATACAGTTTATTTTACTCGTAATAACTATGTGAACCGCAAATTAGGTACTGATATAGAGAATACTATTTTACTAAAAATATTGCGTGCTACTAAAGATGCTAACGGAGATTGGGGCAATGTGATAGAAATGCCTTTTAATAGTGATGACTATAATGTAGCACACCCTGCTTTAAGTCCAGATGAAAAGTTTTTGTACTTTGCATCTGATATGGAAGGTACTTTAGGAGGTTCTGATATTTTCCGCGTTGAAATATTAGGAGATGACCAATATGGAACTCCTGAGAATTTGGGAGATATTATTAATACAACAGGACGTGAATCATTTCCTTTTATATCAAAGAATAATATTCTTTACTATTCATCTGATGGGATACCTGGTTTGGGTGGTTTGGATATTTTTGCGGTGAAATTCTATGAAAACGGTACCATTTCAAAACCTATTAATATAGGTATGCCTGGTAACAGTGCTGACGACGACTTTTGCTTTGTAATGGACAGTGAGACTAAGATAGGTTTTCTTACCTCTAATCGCCCTGGAGGTAAAGGGAAAGATGATATTTATAGTTTCTACGAAGAAAGACCTCTTGTATTTGATTGCGAAAAAATGATTAAAGGGGTACTTAAAGATTCAGAAAAAGAAAATGTAATAGCCGATGGGCTTATTATCCTTTCGGATAAGACAATGAAAGAGGTAGCCCGACAACATACTAAATCTGACGGTTCATTTGCTTTTGATAAAGTAGATTGTAAAGATTTGTATTACTATTTACGTGCTGAAATAGGTGACTACCAAACTACTGAAGTGAAAGTAGACTTAAGTGTAGAAGGAGATGTGTTCTACGAATTTATGATTAAACCACGTGAAATAGCAATTGATAAAGATGTTGATTTAGCTAAAGTGTTGAATATTAAAGAAATTTATTTCGACTTAGATAAATCGAATATTCGTCCTGATGCTGCTGTTGAGTTGGCTAAGATAGTAGAGGTGATGAAAGAACACCCAGCTATTAAGATAGATATTCGCTCACATACCGATAGCCGTGCTTCCGATCAGTATAACCTAAAATTATCTGACCGTCGTGCAAAAGCTACTATGGAATGGATGATTAAACAAGGTATTGACCGCAAACGCCTTACCGCTAAAGGTTATGGTGAAACACAACTTGTAAATGGCTGTACCAACGGAGTACCTTGTACAGAAGAGGAACACCAAGCTAACCGCCGCAGTGAATTTATTGTGGTAAGTATGGGTGAATAAATTGCTGATAAATGGCTAAAGAATTGAAAAGTTCGGCAGGAGAAATGTCTTTTTTAGATCATCTTGAAGAATTGAGATGGCATATTATACGCTCTCTTATAGCAGTAGTGTTAGTAGCAATAGTAGCTTTTCTTTGTAAGGACTTTATATTTAGCATTATTTTTGCTCCTAAAAATGGTGATTTTTTCACCTATCGGATGTTTTGTAACATAGGGCGTTGGTTCAATTTTGAAAGTGCTTTTTGTACTCAAGAACTGCCTTTTACTATCCAAAGCCGCACTATGGCAGGGCAATTTTCAGCTCATATCTGGACATCTGTTTGGACAGGAGTAATTATCGCATTTCCTTATATACTATATCAAGTATGGAGTTTTATTGCTCCAGGTTTATACGAAAACGAACGTAAGTTGGCAAAGGGGTTTATCCTCATTGCCTCCTTACTGTTCTTTATAGGAGTATTGTTTGGCTACTACCTCATAACTCCTTTATCAGTGAACTTTTTGGGCTCTTATTCAGTAAGTACTGAAGTGAAAAACCAGATAGATATTGATTCGTATATTTCGGTAGTGCGCTCATCGGTAATTTCGTGTGGCATTGTTTTTGAGCTGCCTATAATTATCTATTTTCTTACCAAATTAGGAGTAGTAACCCCTGCGTTTATGCGAAAATACAGGCGACACTCCGTAATAATAGTACTTATTATAGCCGCTATTATTACCCCTCCTGATGTAACTAGCCAAATAATTGTGGCTATCCCCATAATGATTTTATACGAAATAAGTATTTTTATTTCAGCTTATGTTTTAAAAAAGGAACAAAACAAGGTAACTTAATATTTTTTAATGGATTGTAATACCTACTTACAGCAACTACCTAACGTGAAAACGTTGAAACAGCTTTGTAAAGGACAAGCTGTATTGGATTGGATTATTTGTGGTCACGAGTTTGAAGTTTATCACACCTACTACAAAGTGAATGAAGAAGAGGAATACGAAGGCTATGAAGCTCAATGGGGGCACGGCTTTGAAGATGAAGATGGTTCGTCATTATCTTTTTACTTCTTTGATAAAGCCTGCTTAATAGTGCCTTCCTCAAGTGCTGAGGATACTAAGGACGGAGATAACCGCTCTTTTGAAAAACGTATTCCTAAGATGTTTTTACCTTATTATCGTAAAAACTTTTCGGAATGTGATATTCCTTTTGTGATTTATTCTTTAGATGGTGAGAACTGGCAGTGTGTTCAGAACTTTGAAGTAGAAGAACATATTGATAAGTTTGACGCTATTAGCCTTGACCCTGTAAAATACAAAGAATGGGCAGTAGAGTACTTAGGTGATGAAGGCTTTTTGCAGGACGTAATGAGTGGACAAACAATAACCGACCTTTACGAAGGCAAAATTCTTACTGAAGATATGGTGTATAGCCTTGTAACTAAGGTGCACGATTGGGTAGATTTGGAAACCGAGCTGAATGAAATGCCTTACCGCTTTTCGTTTAAATAAATAAGAACTTCTTTCTCACATCTCATTAGGAGAGGAGATAGGAATACCAATAATATGAAATTAGTAGTAAACGATATTATTAAGATATACAAAGGGAGAAAAGTAGTAAAAGGGGTTTCACTTGAGGTTAATCAGGGTGAGATAGTGGGGCTGTTAGGACCTAATGGTGCTGGCAAAACTACTTCTTTCTATATGATTGTAGGACTTATAAAACCCAATGGAGGTACTATCTTTTTAGATAATACTAATATTACGCAGTACCCTATGTACCGGAGAGCTCAAAGTGGTATAGGCTACTTAGCACAAGAGGCTTCGGTGTTTCGGAAACTTAGTATTGAAGATAATATCAAAAGCGTATTGCAACTTACTAAACTATCAAAAGCAGAGCAACAACGCAAAACAGATGAGCTGATTGAGGAGTTTGGTTTGGGGCATATTCGCAAAAACCGAGGTGACTTGCTTTCGGGAGGAGAACGCCGCCGAACAGAGATAGCACGTGCTTTAGCTACTAGCCCTAAATTTATCCTGCTTGACGAGCCTTTTGCAGGGGTAGACCCTATTGCGGTGGAAGACATCCAACGTATTGTGGCAAAACTCAAAAATAAGAATATAGGTATTCTTATCACCGACCATAATGTGCAGGAAACTCTTGCTATTACCGATCGCACTTACTTGATGTTTGAAGGAGGGATTCTCAAATCGGGTATACCTGAAGATTTGGCTGCTGATGAGATGGTAAGAAAAGTATACCTCGGAAGAAACTTTGAACTGCGACGCAAGAAAATATTAGAAGATTAGTTAGTGAATAATGCACTAAAGATGATACCTAAGAAAAATAACTAAAAACGATATATGATGAAAAATTTAGTAGAACGTTTTATTAAGTATATAAAGATTGACTCTCAGTCAGACCCTGAGAGTGCTACTACCCCTAGTACTGAAAAGCAGTGGAATATGGCAAACCTGTTAGTTCAAGAACTTAAAGCTATTGGTTTGCAAGAGGTAACAGTAGATGAAAATGCTTATGTGATGGCTACATTGCCATCGAATGTGGATTATGAAGTGCCTACCATAGGCTTTATTTCTCACTTTGATACCTCCCCAGACTTTTCAGGAGAAAATGTAAATCCGCAGTTTGTTAAAAACTATGATGGAGGTGATATTGTATTGAATAAAGAGCAAAATATTGTGCTGTCACCTTCCTATTTTGAGGATTTGTTACTTTATAAAGGTAACACTATTATCACAACCGATGGAACTACCCTGTTAGGAGCTGATGATAAGGCAGGGATTGCCGAGATTGTAACTGCTATGGAATACCTTGTGCAACATCCTGAAATTAAGCACGGAAAGATACGCGTAGGTTTTACCCCTGATGAAGAGATAGGACGTGGAGCACACAAATTTGATGTTAAAAAATTTGCTGCTGATTGGGCTTATACAATGGACGGCGGACAAATAGGTGAACTCGAGTATGAGAGTTTTAATGCTGCTGGGGCTAAAATCTACTTCAAAGGAAAAAGCGTACACCCTGGTACTGCCAAAAATAAAATGGTGAACTCAATACTTCTTGCTAATCAATTTATTAACGCGCTCCCAGCCGATGAAATTCCAGCTCGCACTGAAGGTCGTGAAGGATTTTATCACATTACCGATATTTCAGGAGATGTAGAAAATACCATAGTACAGCTTATTATCCGTGATCACGACCGTGATATTTTTAATAAACGCAAAGCGGTAGTGCAACAAATAGTAGATGATCTTAACAAACAAATGCCAGGAGTAGCTGTAGCCGAGATAAAAGACCAATACTATAATATGGGAGAAAAAATAAGACCTGTAATGCATATAGTAGAGGTAGCTGAACGTGCGATGAAAGAGCTTGGTATTACTCCTATCACCAAGCCTATTCGCGGTGGTACTGATGGTTCACAACTTAGCTTTATGGGCTTACCTTGTCCCAATATTTTTGCAGGAGGACATAACTTTCACGGTAAATATGAGTTTGTGCCAGTTGAAAACCTTGAAAAAGCAACTGAGGTAATTGTCAGAATTGCCGAATTGGTAGCAAAGAAATAAGATAATTAGCCAATTTTTCAATTAGCCAATATGTTAGTTGATAAATTGGCTAAATTAATTTACAAAATGACAGATTGACTTATGCCTAAAATATCACATAGGGCTGAAATACTGCCCTTATCACCTATCCGAAAATTAACTCCTTATGCCGAAAAGGCTGCTAAAGAAGGGAAAACAATTTACCATTTAAATATTGGTCAGCCTGATATTAAAACCCCTGAAATAGCTGTTCAGGCAGTAAAGGATTTTACTCCAGAAGTGTTAGAATATACCAAAAGTCAAGGGATTGATTCATTGCGTGAAAAGGTAGTGGAATACTATACAAAACACAGTATTAAGGTAGATAAAGATGACCTTATTATTACTTGTGGAGGCTCAGAAGCTCTTATCTATGTAGTGGCAACAGTAGCTAATGCCGATGATGAGATTATTATTCCTGAACCTTATTACGCTAACTACATCAGTTTTTCGGAAGCTTTTGATGCTGTTTGTGTACCTATAACTTCTTCTTTTGAAGATAACTTTGCTTTGCCTGCAATAGAGGAGTTTGAGAAGAAAATAACCCCTAAAACCAAAGCCTTTCTTATCTGTAATCCTGGTAACCCTACAGGCTACCTATACTCTAAAGAAGAAATCTTACAATTAGCAGCTATAGCCAAAAAGCACGATTTGTTTTTGATATTTGATGAGGTTTACCGAGAGTTTGTTTATGATGGGGCTACCCACTATTCCATTATGCAGGTAGAAGGGATTGAACAGAATGCTATAATGATAGACTCTGTTTCAAAACGTTTTAGTATGTGTGGTGCACGCATAGGATGGGTGGCGTCTAAAAATAAAGAAGTAATGAGATCGGTCTTGAAGTTTGCTCAAGCCCGTCTTTCGCCTCCTACATACTCTCAAATAGCTGCAGAGCGTGCTTTTGACGTGCCCGATACTTATTTTACTCAGGTGCTTGAAGAATATACCCTGCGTCGGAATGTACTCATTGAAGAATTGCAAAAAGTAGAAGGGGTACGTGTGTCAGTGCCTAAAGGGGCTTTCTATTGTATAGCTGAGTTGCCAGTAGCCAATGCAGAAGATTTTTGTATATGGCTTTTAGACCAATATTCATTGAATAATGAAACCGTGATGTTGGCACCTGCCGAAGGCTTCTATGCAACCCCAGGGTTAGGACGTAACCAAGTGCGTTTAGCTTATGTGTTGGAAAAAGAGAAGATAGTAAAAGCTATTCATATTTTGAGTGAAGCATTAAAGCAATATAATAGAAACTGATTTTTAACGGCAAAAAGCAAAAAACAACTGCTCGGTTCAATTTCTTAATAGCTAATAATTAATTAGTTATATTTTTGTTGGTTAAAAAAAATATATAAAAAAGTTTGTATTTCAAAATAAATTCGTACCTTTGAGGCGAAAAATTACAAAAAGACAATGTCAGTAAAAAAAATAGCAGTATTAACATCGGGAGGAGATGCTCCTGGAATGAATGCCGCCATCCGTGCGGTGGTGCGCACTTGTGCTTACCATAACATAGGAGTGGTAGGTGTGTATCGCGGTTATCAAGGAATGATAGAAGGCGATTTTGAAGAGATGAATGCTCGTAGCGTTCGCGATATTATTAACAGAGGGGGTACTATACTAAAATCTGCTCGTTCTAAAGATTTTAAAACTCCTGAAGGGCGCAAAGTTGCTTATGAAAAACTTAAAGCAGCAGGTGTAGATTCATTAATAGTTATTGGAGGCGATGGTTCTTTTACAGGAGCTCTTCTTTTTAATAAAGAATTTGGTTTCCCTGTGATAGGTATTCCGGGAACTATTGATAATGATATATACGGAACTGATTTTACTTTGGGGTATGATACTGCCCTTAACACAGTAATTGATGCAATTGACAAAATTAGAGATACGGCAAGCTCTCATAACCGTTTGTTTTTTATCGAAGTAATGGGACGCGACGCAGGTCATATTGCTTTAAACTCTGGTATTGGTGCAGGTGCTGAAGAAATTCTTATTCCTGAAGAAAATATAGGGCTTGATAAATTGCTGCAATCATTGGAAAAAAGCCGTAGTACTGGTAAAACTTCGAGTTTAGTAGTAGTAGCCGAAGGTGATAAAATTGGTAAAAACGTATTTGAATTAAAAGAATACGTGGAAGAATACCACCCCGATTATGATGTGCGTGTATCAGTATTAGGGCATATGCAGCGTGGAGGAGCTCCTTCTTGCTTCGATCGTGTACTAGCAAGCCGTATGGGAGTTAAGGCAGTGGAATCTCTATTAGAAGGTAAATCAAACTATATGGTAGGGGTTAAAAACACTAAAATGGAACTTACGCCACTTGAAAAAGCTATTAAAGGAAATTCTAAAATAGATATGGAACTCCTTCGTGTAGCCGAAATTATGGCAACATAATAGATGAAAAAAGAAAATTGAATAACAAATTAATTAAATTAAAAGAGAATTATGTCAGTAAAAATTGGAATTAACGGTTTCGGACGTATTGGACGTTTGGTATTCCGTGCTGCTTATGAAAGAGCCGACGTTGAAATCGTTGGTATTAACGACCTTTTGGATGTAGATTACATCGCTTACCTTTTGAAATATGATTCAGTTCACGGTACTTTTAAGGGAGATGTAAAAGTAGAAAATGGACACCTAGTAGTTGATGGTAAAGTAGTACGTATCACTGCTGAAAAAGATCCTAACAACCTTAAATGGAACGAAGTTGGTGCTGATGTAGTAGCTGAATGTACAGGTATCTTCACTACTTTAGAAAAAGCTCAAGCTCATATTAATGCTGGTGCTAAAAAAGTAGTTATTTCAGCTCCTTCAGCTGATGCTCCTATGTTTGTAATGGGAGTAAACCACAAATCAGTGAAAGCTACCGATACTATCGTATCTAATGCATCTTGTACTACTAACTGCTTGGCTCCTATTGCTAAAGTATTACACGATAACTTCGGTATTGAAGAAGCTTTAATGACTACTGTTCACGCAACTACTGCTACCCAATTAACAGTAGATGGTCCTTCTAAAAAAGATTGGAGAGGTGGTCGTTCAGCTCTTTGCAATATCATCCCATCTACTACCGGTGCTGCTAAAGCTGTAGGAAAAGTAATCCCTGAACTAAATGGTAAACTTACAGGTATGGCTTTCCGCGTACCTACTGCCGACGTTTCAGTAGTTGATTTAACTTTCCGTACTAAAAAAACAACTACCCTTGACGAAATTAACGCTGCTATGAAAAAAGCTTCAGAAGGTGAATTGAAAGGTATCCTTGGATACACTGATGACCTTGTAGTTTCTCAAGATTTTGTAGGATGCAAAAACACTTCAATCTTCGATGCTAAAGCAGGTATAGGTTTAAGTGCTAACTTCTTCAAAGTAGTTTCTTGGTACGATAACGAAACGGGTTACTCTAACAAATTAGTTGATTTAGCACAATATATTGCTAAATTGTAATTCATCAAAAAAAGGTGAGGTGCCAATAAGGCACTCTCACCTTTTTTATAAATGTATAACAACTTAATAAAACCGGAACGATATGATTTTAATTGTTGATAGTGGGGCTACTAAAGCCGACTGGACAGCTTTGAACAGCAAAGGTGAAAAGGTGTTTTTTACCCAAACATTAGGGTTAAACCCTGAAGTGCTTACAGAAGAAATTCTCGTAGAACGTATTACTACAAATTACCAGCTTTTTGAAAATAGAAATAGCGTGTCTGAAATTTATTTCTATGGTGCTGGTTGTGGTACTGATCGTATCCGTTATTTTGTAGAACGCAGCTTAGCAACTATCTTTAAAAATGCTAAAATACAAGTAAAAGAAGATACTTATGCCGCTGTATTTGCAACAACTAAGCCTTCTGATAAGGCTATTGTTTGTATCTTAGGAACTGGTGCTAACTGTTCGTATTGGGATGGTGAAGAATTATACCAAGCTGTTGATTCATTAGGCTATATCTTAATGGACGAGTCAAGTGGAAACTTCTATGGAAAGCGTCTGCTTATAGACTACTTCTTTAAGAAAATGCCAGCAGACCTTGTGCAAAAATTTGAAAATCAATATGAGTTGAGTTCAGATGTGATTAAAAACCATCTTTACAAAATGCCTAATCCTAATAGCTACTTAGCTACTTTTGCTAAATTTGTGGTAGAAAATAAAAACCATGAATATTGCCGTGATATGGTGAAAAAAGGTATGCAACTATTTGTAGATCACTGGATTTCTCAATATGAAGCACGTTACGAAGTGCCTATTAACTTTGTAGGTAGTATTGCTTTCTTCCTTCAAGATATTTTGGAAGAAGTATTAGCTGAAAACAACCTTAAATTAGGTACAGTACTTAGAAAACCAATTGATGGTTTGGTAGCTTTCCATATAAATAAGTTCTTCTAATAAGAAGAAATAGCTAATAAAAAAGGCTCTCACTAAATTGCTTCAGTGGGAGCCTTTTCTCTAAAACAAACCATATAATAAACCATCTATTTTGCTGATAATATCACCTAAATCTTCTGGATTGTTCACAAAATCGATGTTGTCTACTTCAATAATGAGTAATTTCCCTTTATTGTATTCTTTTATCCATTGTTCATAACGTTGGTTCAGGCGGTTAAGATAATCAATAGAAATAGAGTTTTCATAGTCTCTACCTCGTTTTTGTATTTGATTCACTAAGTTAGGAACGCTACTTTTTAGATAGATAAGAAGGTCGGGCGGAGATATAAGCCGCTCCATTAAAGCAAAAAGTGATCGGTAGTTGTTAAAATCACGAGAACTCATTAGCCCCATTTCGTGAAGATTAGGGGCAAAAATATGAGCATCTTCATAAATGGTACGGTCTTGAATAATATCGTTTCCTTTTTCTCGGAAATCTAATATTTGCCTAAATCTACTGTTTAAAAAGTAAATTTGTAGGTTAAAGCTCCAACGTTCCATTTGGTGATAAAAATCATCTAAATAGGGGTTATCTACCACATCTTCAAAATGAGCTTCCCACTGATAGTGTTTTGCTAATAATGCGGTAAGAGTAGTTTTGCCAGCACCTATATTTCCTGCTACAGCTATATGCATCTTTACAATGAATTTTTAGTATCGTCGGGTAAACACTTAATAATAGAAGTATTTTTAATTTCTTGTATTACAAATGAACTTTGTATGTTGGCAATAATCTCTAATTTTGATATTTTATGTACTACAAAGTTCTGATACTCTTCCATATCGTTCAGTACTAATTTTAAAAGGAAATCATAACCGCCTGCCATATATGAGGCTTCTAAAACTTCGTCCAATGTACTGATGTATCTTTCAAACTCTTCAAACAATTCACCATTATGTCTGAGCAACTTTACTTGGCAATAAGCAATCAGTTTTTTTCCTAAAGCTTTTGGAGTTACTATAGCAGTATAACGTTGTATAACTCCTAAAGTTTCTAATCGTTTTACCCGTTCGTGTACAGGAGTGATAGAAAGCTTAGCCTTCTCGGCTAATTTTTTAATTGATTGCTTGCTGTCTCTTTGTAATTCATCTAACAGCAAAAAGTCTGTTTGATCTAATGTGTACATATACTTCTCTATTTATAGGGCGTAAAAGTAATCTTTTTTTTTGATATAAGGGGTGTTTTTAGAAAATATTTTTCTCTTGTATTTGTTAAACTACTAAAAATCAGTATAATAAAAGGAATGCTTATTTTTTACTTTTGCTTATTTCGTTTTATTATTGTAGTTTTGCCCCATTATCATTAAAAAGTGTTTTAAAATGAACGAAATAGACTACAAATTTGTCCATAAAGATTTTAGAATTAACGGCTTCCCTATTGATAGAGAACGCCTTGTTGTATTAGCAGTAGCTTATGTGAAAGACGGTCTTCCTTACCGCAAATCGGTAGGGCGTTTTTTATTAGATTGGTTAGATGATAGAGATTATATAGAGGCTACCACATCGGGTTCCACAGGTATCCCTAAACAAATCAAACTGATGAAGCAAAGTATGGTAAACTCAGCTTTAGCTACTGGTGAATATCTTAATCTATCTCCTAAAAATAGAGCTTTGTTATGTCTTCCAACTGATTTTATCGCAGGCAAAATGATGCTTATCCGCGCCATAGTACTTGGGCTACATATTGATATTATTCGTCCTTCTTCAATGCCTTTGTCACTTACAAGCAAGAATTATGACTTCTGTGCTATGATACCTCTTCAGGCAGCTAAATCACTTACCGATTTACCTCGAGTAAAAAAAGTTATACTTGGAGGAGCTGCAATTGATGGTGAATTAGAGGCTAAACTCCAAAACATATCTACTGAAGTCTATTCTTCTTATGGAATGACCGAAACCATCTCACATATTGCTATGCGCCGTGTGAACCATACCGATGAGCCCGAAACTACTTATAAAGCAATGCCTAATGTTACCTTCTCACAGGACGAACGCCATTGCTTAGTAATTGCAGCGCCTAATATTGCCGATCACCCTATAATTACGAATGATATAGTAAAACTTCTTTCACTTACCGAGTTTGAATTCTTAGGTCGTTATGACAATATTATCAATTCTGGCGGATTTAAAGTATTCCCTGAAAGTGTTGAGCGAAAAATTAAAAAGTATATTAATAGTGATTACTTCATCACCAAAGAGCAAGATGATGATTTAGGTGAGCGTGCAGTGCTTTACGTACAAGCTAATGAGAGTGATTATCCAACCCTTGCACACGATATATATATGGATAAAGATATGCTTAAATACGAAGTGCCACGCTATATTTACTTTGTTCCTGAATTTGTATACACTGATAATCAGAAAATTAAAAGAAACGAAACCGTAAAGAAGTACAAACAATAACCCTCCTATGAAGCTTAAAAGGTTTATTCCTTATATATTACCCTATAAACGACAGGCACTGCTGAATGTGTTTTTTAATACACTCTATTCGCTTTTCAGTGCCCTTTCGTTTATAGCTCTTATTCCTATGCTCGATGTACTTTTTGGTACAGCCAAGCCCGTAACACAAGCCCCTCACTATTCCGGTAATTTACTTGATTTAGGTAGTTATAGCAAAGCCTACTTGAATTATAAAGTAGGTACTTTGGCAGGTGAAAATACAATATGGGCATTAGGAATAGTAATAACATTAGTTATCTCACTCTTCTTACTGAAGAACTTGTTTAGTTATTTCGGTTCATATTTTATTACACATCTGCGCAATGGTGTATTGCGTGACTTGCGTGATAGTCTTTATAAAAAAATAGTAAGTCAGCCAATATCCTTTTTCTCCGAGCAGCGCAAAGGTGATATTATGTCACGTATGGTAGGCGATGTGAACGAGGTGCAGAACTCAATGCTTTCGGGCTTAGAAGCCTTTATCCGCGAGCCTCTTACTATTATTTTCTCTATTTTAGTAATGTTAGGTATCAGCGTAAAACTTACTATCTTCACTTTTGTGTTTATTCCCCTTGCCGCAATGGTAATTTCTAAAATAGGCAAATCACTTAAAAAGAACTCTATTGCTGTACAGCAAGAGCAAGGGCGTTTTCTTTCACTTATCGAGGAAACTATTGGGGGGTTACGTGTAATTAAAGCTTTCAATGCTGAAGAAGTTTTTACATCAAAATTCAAAGCCTCCAGCAATACCTTTAATCAGCTTAGCAATAAAGTGATGAACCGGCAGAACTTAGGCTCACCTACAAGTGAGTTTCTCGGAATACTGATGATAGCCATTCTTCTTTGGTTCGGAGGGTCTTTGGTATTGGTCGATAAAACCCTTGAGGGTACTCAGTTCATTGCCTTTATGGGCTTAGCCTATAACATTCTCACTCCTGCCAAAGCTATAAGTAAGGCTTCTTATGATATGCGAAAAGGCAATGCAGCTGCCGAGCGTATCTTAGAAATTTTGGATTATGAAAATCCTATCAAAGAGGCTGAAAACCCTGTGGTAATGACCGATTTTAAGCAGGAAATTACCCTTAATAACATTACTTTTGCTTATGAAGAGCTGCCTGTGCTTACCAATTTTACACTTACCATTCCTAAAGGCAAAACAGTAGCATTGGTCGGGCAGTCGGGTAGTGGTAAGAGTACTATTGCGAACCTTATCACCCGTTTTTACGATGTGAATGAGGGTGCTGTGTGTATTGATGGGGTCGATGTCCGCAATATGCAAACAGCTTCATTGCGTCGCCTTATAGGTGTGGTGTCTCAGGATTCTATCCTTTTTAATGATACTATTAAGAACAACCTCCTGATAGGGAAACCCGATGCTACCGACGATGAACTCATAGTAGCAGCCAAAATAGCCAACGCTTATGAGTTTATTAAAGACCTTCCAAAGGGCTTTGATACCAACATAGGTGATGCAGGTGGTAAGCTTAGCGGGGGACAAAAACAACGCCTGAGCATTGCCCGTGCGGTGCTGAAAAATCCCCCTATAATGGTGCTTGATGAAGCTACTTCAGCCCTCGATACCGAAAGCGAACGCTTGGTACAGAGTGCTTTGGAGAATATGATGAAAAACCGCACTTCGGTAGTTATAGCCCACCGTTTATCCACTATTCAAAATGCCGACCTGATAGTGGTGATGCAAAAAGGGCGTATCGTAGAGCAAGGTACTCATACCGAACTTATTCAAAAACAAGGTATGTACAAACGATTGGTTGAAATGCAATCATTTGAGAGCTGATAAATAAGGATTACACTTAACAAATAAACTTGAGGCTGTCTAAAAAGTCTTACGCAGTAGGGAATCCCCCTCACAAAGCAAGACTTTTTAGACAGCCTCTTTTTTGCCCAAAAGTAAACAAAACAAGCCACCACCTACCGTCAATTTGCTAATTTCCTAATTTGCTAATTTTCCAATTTTCTAATTTTCATTGCGAATAATTCAAAAATCATCCACCACCACTCCCTTTTGGGGTTGAAAACATAATTATCTGAAAATCATTCTATTACAATAAAAGAGGCAACAAAAGCACCTTATAGCCCTCTCGAAGGCAGAGCGAAGGCAGGGCGAAAGCAGAGCGAAGGGTGAGCGAACAATAAGCGTTACTTCACTGAATATCAAGCGTTTTTAACCCAATCCCTCACTTTACATTATTCGCAACAAAAACCCAAAAACATTACATTTTCCTCATTTCTCTCTCCAACCCCATTTTCTCATTTGCTAATTTTCTCATTTGCTAATTTTCTCATTTGCTAATTTTCTCATTTTCTAATTTTCAAATTTCGCCCGTGTAGACTTGAAGAATAATTTTGCTCATTCAATAATTATTTTATAACTTTGCATTCTGAAAAATAAACAAACCAAAAATGAAAGATACTTATTTCGTGGTAGGAATCTCTACCGAAGTTGGCAAAACCATTACCTCAGCTATTCTTACTGAGGCATTTCAGGCAGATTACTGGAAACCTATACAGTCTGGCGACTTGCAAAACTCTGATACCGATAAGGTTAAACAACTTATTAGCAACTCACGCACCGTGTTTCACCCCAATAGTTATGGGCTGCACACCCCTGCCAGTCCCCACCTATCAGCACAGTTAGATGGAGTACGTATCGAACTTTCTAAAATAATACGCCCTCAAACTGATAATACTTTAATTATTGAAGCAGCTGGCGGACTGTATGTACCTCTTAATGAAGAGGATATGGTGCTTGACCTCATTCGCCCTACCGATAAAGTAGTGCTTGTATCACGCCATTACTTGGGTAGCATTAACCATACTTTGCTCACTTATGAAACGCTTAAAAACAGAGGTTTGCAGGTGCATAGCATCGTTTTTAGCGGAGAACCAACCCCTTCTACAGAAGAGGTTATCCTTCATCACACAGGCTTGCCTGTACTACTACATATTAACGAAGAACCTTATTTCGACAAAAATGTTGTCTCGGAATATGCTACTAAAGTCAATAAATTGTAATTTATGCAGAATTTAAACGAAACTCTAAAACAACATATTCTACAAGCAGCTCACGAACTTTATAGTGTGAGCTTGGAAACCGTTGAATTGCAACAAACTAAAAAAGAGTTTGTAGGCGACGTAACCCTCGTGGTCTTCCCTTTATTACGCCATATCAAGGCTAACCCTGTGCAGCTCGGTGAGCAAATAGGGGAGTACCTTAAAGGCAAACTTCCTCACTTAGTTACCGACTATAACGTGATTAAAGGCTTCTTAAACCTTGTGATTGCCGATGCCTATTATCTCAATTTTCTGGCAGAAATAAAAGATAATACCCAATTTGGCTTAGCAGCGCCTAATAGTAAGGAAGCTATTTTGGTAGAATACTCATCGCCTAACACCAACAAACCGTTGCACTTGGGGCATATTCGTAACAATCTTTTGGGGTATTCCGTAGCCGAAATACTAAAAGCTGCCGGACATAAGGTGTACAAAACCCAAATCATTAACGATAGGGGGATACATATATGCAAATCAATGGTGGCGTGGCAGCGTTTTGGTAATGGTGAAACGCCTGAAAATACTGGTTTGAAGGGTGATAAGCTGGTGGGTAATTACTATGTAGCTTTTGATAAAGTGTACAAAGCCGAAATACAAACTCTTGTAGAACAAGGAAAAACTAAAGAAGAGGCTGAAAAACAGGCTCCTATATTCGTAGCAGCCCAAGAAATGCTCCGCCAATGGGAAGCCGGTGACCCCGAAGTACTGAACCTCTGGAAACAGATGAATGGCTGGGTGTACGATGGTTTTGCAGTAACTTATAAAAACTTAGGAGTCGATTTTGATTCGTATTATTATGAGAGCAATACTTATCTGTTAGGAAAAGATATTGTAGAACTTGGCTTGCAAAAAGGAGTATTCTTTAAGAAAGAAGACGGCTCAGTTTGGTGTGACCTTACTGCCGATGGGCTTGATGAAAAGCTGGTACTTCGTGCCGATGGTACTTCCGTGTACATAACTCAAGATATGGGAACTGCTACCCAACGGGTGAATGACTACCCCGATGTAAAAGGAATGGTCTATACAGTAGGGAATGAGCAAGATTACCACTTTAAGGTTTTGTTCCTCATTCTTAAAAAATTAGGCTACGATTGGGCTTCGCACTTATACCACCTTAGCTATGGTATGGTCGATTTACCAAGTGGTAAGATGAAAAGCCGTGAGGGTACAGTAGTCGATGCCGATGACCTAATTGCCGAAATGGGGCAAACAGCCAAAGAAATTTCACAAGAGCTTGGCAAACTTGATGGCTATACCGAAGCCCAAAAAGAAGCCCTATACCACACCATAGGTCTGGGGGCACTTAAATACTACATCTTAAAGGTCGATCCTAAGAAACGAATTCTTTTTGACCCTAAAGAATCTATCGATTTTCAAGGTAATACAGGACCGTTTATACAGTACACTTACGCCCGCATTCAGTCAATCTTGCGCAAATATGCCGAGATAGGAAGCACCTCAACAGCAGCAATGCCCGACAGTTTGCACGAAAAAGAAAAGAATTTATTGAAGAGTATTACACTTTTCCCTACTATTGTACAAGATGCCGCCGATAATTACAGTCCTGCTGTGATAGCAAATTACGTGTATGATTTGGTAAAAGACTTTAACTCATTCTACCAAAATGTCTCCATTTTAGGGGAAGAAGACCTCTCTAAACGGCATTTCAGAGTAGCTTTAAGTAAGAAAATAGGTGAAATTATAGCATCAGCATTAAAAATGTTAGGAATACAAGTGCCTGATAGAATGTAAGTTATGAATTTGATGTAAAAAAAGTTTAAAAAAAGTTGCTGAAAAATTTGCAGGAATTAAATTTTGTCGTACCTTTGCACCGCAAATGAGAAACAAATCAGCTGCAAATTTACTGAAACAGATAAGCGAAAATAGCTCAGTTGGTAGAGCGCAACCTTGCCAAGGTTGAGGTCGCGGGTTCGAACCCCGTTTTTCGCTCTTTTTTTATGTCTATCATAAAGGCTCGGATGGTGGAATCGGTAGACACGCTGGACTTAAAATCCAGTGGGCAGTAATGCCTGTGCGGGTTCAAGTCCCGCTCCGAGTACCAATAAAATCACTACTTTCTAACGGGAGTAGTGATTTTTTGCTTTTACATACCCCTTAAAAATATTTTATAAGGTCTTTAAATGTCTCTATCATTCAAGAAGAGGACATACCTCAGCCTATTGAAATGACACCAAGATTAATGAAGTACTTGGAAGAGTTAGAAGCAGATAACACTCCTTTTGAGCAGTGTGAGGATTCGTATGTAATGGTTAATAGACTTGCATCTAAATATGGAATTGCCCTATAATATAATTTTTCAGCTATAAATTTGTAGGAATTAAAATTTGTTGTACCTTTGCACCGCAAATGAGAAAATAGGAACAGTCTTGCTACAAACAAGATAAGCGAAAATAGCTCAGTTGGTAGAGCGCAACCTTCCCAAGGTTGAGGTCGCG